>NZ_JBEPRF010000004.1:0-398902 GCF_040548225.1 Bradyrhizobium sp. S3.12.5 | reverse complement strand
CTATTGGTCGCATCGTCGACACCTACACGCCCGCAGAATCCACAAACTACTTCGTGGCCGCAGGGTACTTGCAACCTGATCGGCTAACGCTCTAGCGGCGCGATCCAGCTGCACGGATGGTTGCCGGACTGTTGCCCGCGCGCAACGCGCACGCTCCGTACAGCACCTGATTATTGCGAATTCGTTGCCGCGCTCTCGCCGGAGGATTTGAGTCCGCCGCGGCTGATGATCGTCATGCTCGCGCGGCAGAGATCGGCGAGGCCGATCAGGAGCACGGCCAGCAAGAAGAACAAGTTGATGGAATCCGCGCTCGCACTGGACAGCGGCGTGAACTCGAAGAAGGGCGGGATGAACGCCCACCACACCAGCGGAACAGTGAGCAGTGCGGCGAACACCGCTGCCGGTGCGCCCGCGACAATGCCGAGCACGAACAGGCTGGGCAGGAACGCCGCGAAGTAGAGCTTTGCGCCGAGCACAACGCAGACGGCTTGAAGCGCAGCCGACACCGCGACAACGACAAAACCGAGCACAAACGCCTGCCACGACCATGGCCGTACTCGCGGTACGCCATACAGTCCCGCACGCCTCATAGGGCCTCCCCTGCCGCCGCTTAACCAGGCCGCTTGCGACCAAAGTACTACAGCTCAAGGGAATCCGCGAGACGGAAATTGCACCCGCCGGGCCGCCGACCCAACGCTTGGTAAACGGCCACGGCACACAATCGTACCTCTATTCGGTTGCCGCGTAGATCAGGCTCGCGACCGGCAGCGCAAGGCCAATGGCCGAGGCCAGCGTCCAGCCGCCTTGCGCGAACGCCCAGGTGCCGAGCGCAGACCCGGCCGCACCGGCCGCGAAGAACGTCGCCATATAGAGCCCGTTGAGACGGCTGCGGTTCTCGTGCCCAAGCACGAAGATGGCCCGGAAGCCCACTATGACATTGCCCTGCACGCCGAAATCGATCGCAATCGCTGCAACGACGAGGCAGGCGAGATTGAGGACGGATCCGGCCGCGCCGACATGCGTCACCAGGAAGCCCAGGGCGACAAACAGCATCGCGGCGATCGTGGCGATGCGGCTATGGCCGCGATCGGCCAGTCGTCCTGCGATCGGCGCCGCGAACACGCCGGACACGCCGGCGAGCGCGAACAGGGCGATGCCGCTCTGCGTGAAGGCGAACTGGCTCGCGAGCTGGAGCGGCACCACCGTCCAGAACAGGGTGAAGGCGCCGAACAGGCCGGCCTGGTAGAGCGCACGGCGCCGCAAGAGCGGCGTGGCGCGCACCAGATGCGGCATCGACAGCAGTAGCGCGCCGTAATGCATCCGAGCCACCGGCTTGCGTTTCGGCAGCGTGAGACGCAGCACGATCGCGAGCACGATCATCAACGCTGCCGAGCCGAAGAACACCGCATGCCACGACAGCGCCGCCGTGACGAAGCTCGACACCGGCCGCGCCAGCATGATTCCGAGCATCAATCCGGTCGAGACGTTGCCGACGACGCGGCCGCGAATGGCCTCCGGCGCGAGATGGGCGGCATAGGGAATGATGACCTGCACCGCCACCGAGCCGAGGCCGATGAACAGCGCGGCAATCAGGAACGGCAGCGCATGGGTCGCAAACGCGGCCGCGAGCAGCGCCGCCGCACCGAGCGTGATGACGGTGCAGATCAGCATGCGGTTCTCGACGAGATCGCCGAGCGGCACGATGAAGAGCAAGCCGGTGCCGTAACCGATCTGCGTCATGGTCACGATCAGGCCCGCGGCTGCATGCGACAGGCCGAGCGCGGCGCTGATCGGGGCGATCAGCGGCTGGGCATAGTAGATGTTGGCGGCGACCATGCCACAGGCCGCGGCAAGCACGAAGGTCAGTCGTTGCGACACGGCATCCGGCTCGGGTGCGGCGTCGATCGTGGCATTCATCGTCATTCCAAACTCTCCGGCACGTCAAAGTCTCCAGATATAGGAAACGATCATTTCCTAATTTGACTAATGTTCAGGCAAGCAGCTTCATCGCGACTCCGGCCAGGCGCTCGCCGTCGAGCGGCAGCCGCACCTTGCCGACGACGCGCAGGCCCTGCGTCATGCAGATCATCAGCCGCGCGGTGTCGTCCGCTTCGACATGGTCCGGAATCGAGCCGTCCGCCTGCCCTTCGCGAATGAGGCTGGCGATGAAGTTCTCGTTGGTCTTGAGCTGCGCCGTGACGCGCGCCCGCATCACCGGATCGACCGCCGACAGCTCGACCGCACTGCCGACCACGATGCAGCCGCGGCGCCCCTCGCTGCCCTGGGAGTGCTCGACATAGGACAGCAGCACGTTGCGCAATTTTTCGCGGCCGTTCGCACCCCGCGCCGCCGCCGCGCGGGTCTGCTCCCCGCGCACCGTGGCGTAACGTTCGAAGGCGGCGAGGAACACGGCATGCTTGTCGCGAAACGCCTTGTAGACGCTGCCCGTGGCAAGCCGCATCGCCGCGGTCAGCTCTCCGATCGAGGTGGCATGATAGCCGCGCTCGCAAAACACCCGGATCGCGCCGTCGAGGGCCGTCTCCATGTCAAACTCCCGGGGACGGCCCGGTGGCTGGGGAGAAGATTGAGACTGACGTGCGGATTTTTGCATTGCGGCATAATAGGGAATAATCGTTTCCTAATCAAGACACCTGGTTGTGATTGGGAGGATGGGGACGGGCAGGCCTGCGATGCTGACGCAGCCAGTCCCGTCATCCTGAGGCGCGCATTCGGCGGCGCATGCGCCGCTGAACAAGCCTCGAAGGATGAACGGCCGAGATGATGCAGCCGGGCCGTCGCGCTTCGAGGGCCGCTGAAGAAGCGGCCACCTCAGGGTGACGGTGAGAGATTTGAGCTCGCCGCTCTCTCCATTCGTCATTGCGAGCGCAGCGAAGCAATCCAGAGTCTTTCCGCGGTTACAGTCTGGATTGCTTCGCTGCGCTCGCAATGACGGAGTATGAGGCAACTGTTTCGCCTCCGGTTCGCACTTTGAATCGCAGACACACCTTCGCGTCCTCGCGGCGCAATTCGCCCGAGCTATGCTCTCTCCGTTACACCCTCATGAAAGAGGGCGCAGGGAAGGCCGGGTGCTGACCTCGCACCCACGGTCCGCTGTGCGCAAGTAGCGCAAGGAAAAATGCACAGCGTCAATGACCACGACGCCTTCAGTTCGTAGGGGGTTGGCGTCAGCGTAACCCACCTCTTTGGTTTCCGCATCGAGAGAAGTGGTGGGTTACGCCGCGCGGACTGCGCTTCGCGCAACCGCGAGGCTAAACCCACCCTACGCAGCTCACGCCACCGCCATATCCGGCACGCGGGCGGCTTCCATCGGCACTTTGCCGCGGATCAGGTCCGAGGCGCGGTCGGCGATCATCATGGTCGAGGCATTCAGGTTCGCCGAGATCATGCGCGGCATCACGGAGGCATCGATGACGCGGAGACCCTCCAGGCCGTGGACGCGAAGCTGGTCGTCGACCACCGCCCAGGTCGAATCCGCCGGGCCCATGCGGCAGGTGCAGCCGGGGTGGAAGGTGGTGGTGCCGCGTTCGGTGGCGGCGGCCAGGAACTCGTCGTCGGTATTGATGTTCGGGCCCGGGAAATCCTCGTAGGCGTAATAGGGCGACAGCGGCGCGGATTTCAGCAGGCGCCGCGCGAGCTTCATGCCGCCGACGATGACACGGCGGTCCAGCTCGGCGTCGAGATAGTTGGTCTGGATGATCGGCGGCGCAAACGGATCGCTCGAGCGAATACGGACATAGCCACGGCTCTCGGGACGCTGCTGCCAGGAGGCCACCGTCATGCCGGGCTCGTCCTCGAGCTGGCCCTGCACGCCTTCCTTGTAGCTCGCCGGCGTGAAGGTGAGCTGCAAGTCGGACGAGTCGGCGCTCTCGCCGGAGTGCCAGAAGCAATAGACCATGGTCGGCGACAGCGAGAGCAGGCCGCGGCGCGCGGTCGCCCATTTCAGCGCCTCGATCCACAGCGAGAAGCCACGACGAAGCTCGTTGATGGTCCTGATGTCCTTGACGCGCGCCACCGTGCGCGGGGCGTAATGGTCCTGCAAGCCTTCGCCGACCGGCAGCGCGTGGCGCACCTGGATGCCGTGAGCGCCGAGCAGCTCCGGCGAGCCGACGCCGGAGAGCTGCAGCAGCTGCGGCGAATTGTAAGTGCCGCCGGAGAGGATCACTTCCTTGTTGGCGCGCACCTCGACCGGCGTGCCGCCATAGCCGCCCTTCATGTAGCGCACGCCGACGGCACGCTTGCCTTCAAAGATGATCTCGGTGGCGTGCGCATGCGTGTGCACATGCACGTTCGGCCGCTTCATCGCGGGCTTGAGGAACGCGGTCGAGCCGGAGACGCGCAGGCCCTTGTCGATGGTGCGCTGGCAGTAGGAGACGCCTTCCTGCTTCGCGCCGTTGTAATCGGGGTTGCGGGGGATGCCGAGCGAGACCGCTCCTTCCATGAAGGCCTCGCAGAGCGGATCGCGCCACTCCATCGTGGTGACGGTGAGCTTGCCGTCGCGCCCGCGATAGATGTCCTCGCCCTCGCCGACCCGCTTCTCGAGCCGCCGGAAATAGGGCAGCACGTCGGCATAGCCCCAGCCGCGATTGCCCATCTGCGCCCAGGTGTCGAAATCCATGCGCTGGCCGCGATTGTAGATATGGCCGTTGATCGAGGACGAGCCGCCGAGCGTCTTGCCGCGCGGCGCGTAGATGCTGCGCCCGCCGGTGTAGGGCCCGACCTCCTGCTGGTAGGCCCAGTTGATGCTCTTCATGTGGAAGGTCTTGATGAAACCCGCCGGCAGATGGATGTACGGATGCCAGTCGCTGGGGCCCGCCTCCAGCACGCAGACGCTGGTGGCGGGATCTTCGCTGAGCCGGCTGGTGAGGACGCAGCCGGCGGAGCCCGCGCCGATAATCACGTAATCAAATCTATCCATAGTGCCTCGGCCGCTCAGCGCGGCTTGTCGTTGAGTTGATAATTCAAATGCGTGCGCACCGTCGGCCATTCGGCCGCGGTAATGCTATACACGACGGTGTCGCGCAGCGTGCCGTTTGGCGCGACCTGGTGGCTGCGCAGAATGCCGTCCTGCTTGGCGCCGAGGCGCTCGATGGCGCGGCGGCTCTGGTGGTTGAAGAAATGCGTGCGGAATTCGACCGCGATGCAGTTCAGGGTCTCGAAGGCATGAGTCAGCAGCAGCAGCTTGCACTGCGTGTTGAGCGGGCCGCGCTGCGCGCTCTTACCATACCAGGTCGAGCCGATCTCGACGCGTCGGTTGGTAGCATCGATGTTCATGTAGGTGGTCTGGCCGACAATCTTGCCGGCGGCGTCGAACACGGTGAACGGCAGCATCGAGCCCGCGGCCTGCAGGCCCAAGCGGCGGTCGATCTCCTTGGCCACGTTCTCCGGCGTCGGGATCGCGGTGTACCAGATCGTGTGGAGCTCGCCGTCCTTCACGGCCTCCACCAGCCCCTCGCGATGCTCCTTCGACAGCGGCTCGAGACGGGCGTGCTGTCCACGCAGGGTGATGGGATCAGGCCAGGGCATTGAGGTTGTCTCCTTACGTCATTGCGAGCGAAGCGAAGCAATCCAGAATGTTACGGCGGAGGCAGCCTGGATTGCTTCGTCGCTTCGCTCCTCGCAATGACGGCTTGGCTCACTTATTCAAAAAATTCAACGGCAAACCGCCGCGCGGCCAGTCCATGGCGACCAGCTCGCCTTTCCCTGATAGCGTGATGTAGGCGGTCTTGAGCCCGGGGCCGCCGAAGGCGATGTTGGTGGTGACGCGGTCGCCGGTCGGGACCTGCTCGACCAGGGTGCCATCCGGCGCGATCACCGAGATGCAGCCCGAGACAAGCGTAGCGACGCAGACATTGCCGTTGGCCTCCACCGCGAGCGAGTCGAACATCTGGTAGCCGCCGAGGCCGCAAATCGGGTTGCCCCGTTCGCCACGATAGATCACCTCGCGCGGCTTCAGCGTGCCGGGCGCGGAGAGCTCATAGGCCCAGAGCCGGCCCGTGGGCGTCTCCGCGATGTAGACAGTGTTTTCGTCCGGCGAGAGACCAATGCCATTGGCCGGCAGCACGCCGTGCACGACCTCGACGATCTCCCTCATGCCGGGCTTGAGATAGTACATGCCGCCGACATCCATCTCGCGGGCGCGACGCTTGCCGAGGTCGGAGAACCACAGGCCGCCATGCTTGTCGAACACGAGATCGTTCGGCCCGCGCAGATCGTGCTCGCCGCATTTGGTCACGACGGTCTCGACCTTGCCGGATTGCAGATCGACGCGCTGGATCGAGCCGCCGAGATAATCGTCCGGCTGCGGTCCCGGCATGATCATGTTGCGGGTCGGGATCCAGGAGAAGCCGCCATTGTTGCAGATGTAGATCTTGCCGTCGGGGCCGAGGGCCGCACCGTTCGGACCGCCCGGCACCTTGGCCACGATCTCCTTACGGCCGTCGGGATAAACGCGGGTCAGGCGCTGGCCGCGGATTTCCACCAGCACCACCGAACCATCAGGCATCACGACCGGCCCTTCTGGAAATTCGAGGTCGGTGGCGAGAACACGGACGTTGGACATTGGGGGACCCTCCCGGCTGCTTGTTATGGCTTGCTCGGGATGTCCGGCACGGGCCCCGCTGGCAAGTTTTGCCAGCGGTTATGACAAAGTAGGTCCCCCTTGCCAAGCAAGCGGGATGGTATGCCAGCGTTGCAGCGCTACTCTCTTACGGGCACCCAAATCTCGAAGCCGCCGTTGCCGGTCACGGGATCGAACTTCTCATCGTACCGCTCGAAGTTCGGCGCGTCCGCGGCCTTCAGGCCCGAGGCCGGCAGCCACTGATTCCAGATCGTGTTGACGGTGCGGCGGATCGAGGCGACGTGGTCGGTGTGGGTGAACACTGCATAGCGCTGCTCGGGGATGCGGATGCGGCCGAGCCCGCGCGGCAGATCGGAGAAGTCGGCGACCTCGACGCCGGCGATGTAATCGAAATTGCCGGCATCGTCGCCGTTGCAGCACACGCCGTAGGCGACGCTCCCGACGCGCGCGGGAATGCCGGCGACCTCCTGATGGAAACGCTGCCACAGCCCAGGAATGATGGCGCCGTTGTCGCAGGTGATGCGCTCGGCGAGGCCGGCGACGAGGAAGGCCTTTGCAGTTTCGAAACGCGGGGCTTTGAGATCGTCGAGCATAGTGGACTCCATGAGGATCGGCTCCTGAAGTGTGAGATGGTTGACGCATGTCGCGGCCCGCACCGCTTCGGGCGTGGTGCCGAACTGGTCGCGGAACGCGCGGGTGAATGCTTCGTGCGAGCCGTAATCCGCCTCCAGCGCCAGCGACAGAATATTCGGCGCGCCTTTGGCAAGGTTGCGCGCCGCCTCACTCAGCCGCCGTGCGCGCACGTAACGCATCACCGGCAGGCCGACTGCTGCGGCAAACGCACGCACCATGTGGAACCGCGACACGCCCCCGATCGCAGCAATCTCGTCGAGCGTCATCGGCTCGGCCAGATGGCTCTCGATGTACCAGAGCGCGCGCTGGGCTGGGTTCATGGGTTACGACTCTCGTTCGAAGCGGGACGATGATGCGTGTGCTTTCTGCGCTCCGCTTGATCAGGATTGCTCGCGTGCTCCGGATGCAGTGCAACGCGCCGCGCTTCGCGGCGGGGTGCGCTGCTAAGCCGGGGCCCATATTGCCGCGATCTCGTGGTCCCTGGGTCCCGGCTCTGCGTCGCGTCATTTCATGCCGCGCCGCGTCCGGGACACGACATTCCGGTTCCTCATCAAATTAATCACGGCAATGTGCGCCGATTGAGCGCGCCTCCCCGAAGCTACCACACTCGTACCGCATTCTCGCGTTGAGCTTGGTTGTTCCCTCGGACGGGGAGCAGTGAACCGCGCGCGGAAGAAGTGGGCGCTCTTTCCGCGGCTTTGATTAGGGGAGATTTTTGGAATGGCAACGCGCGATAGACGTCTGGCGGAATTCGACGGTGCCGGCGAGCCGCCAGCTGGCCTGCCGGTCGAGGTGCTGTGCGAGGATCACAGCGGAACGTATCAACTGCCGTTCGCCTGCCGCTATGTCGAGGGCCGCTGGCAGAACGACGCAGCTGGCGTCCCGGTGGAAGCCACCGTCATCGGCTGGCGCGTGCCGCGCTTAAAGCATTCCGGCGTGGCCTGACAGCACTCGTCTGTCTCAAAATGCAACGGGGCCGCGCTCAGCCTTAACGAACGGAACGCGGCCCGAACGAATCACGTCCGAATCAGCCGTTTGGCGCTGTACGCGGCTGTTCACGGCTAGATGTCGACAAGGCCCCGCTATGGCGCACAATATCTGCGCGACGTGACCGCTGCCCCTCGCCAATTGCCGGCGCCAAAAGTTAATATTGACAAGGACATAGGGGGCGGCTGGGGCGCAGTCCGTCGCCGCCCCGGAAACAGGCAGAGCGGTGCAGCGTCTGCCTAATATTCGACCTCGAGCTCCTCGATCTCGGCCGGCTCTTCCTTCGCGGCCGCGATCCATTCCTTCATCTCGGGCATCGCCATGATGGTGTCGGCATAGGCCTTGAGCCGCGGCTCGAGCTTGACGTCATAGGTGACGAAGCGCGTCACCACGGGGGCGTACATCGCATCCGCCACGGTGCGGGTCTCGCCGAACAGGAATGGGCCGCCGGATTTCGCCAGGCAGTCGCGCCAGATGAACCAGACCCGGTCGATGTCGGCCTGCGCGCGCGACCAGATCTTGAAGCCGGGAAAATGCCCCTTCAGGTTCACCGGCAGCGAGGCGCGCAGCGTGGTGAAGCCGGAATGGATTTCGCCGCAGATCGAGCGGCAATGCGCGCGCTGGACGCGATCGGCGGGCAACAGCCCGGCGTCCGGCATCGCCTCGTTGAGATATTCGGCAATCGCCAGCGTATCCCAGACGGTGGCGCCGTCGTGGCGCAGGCAGGGCACCAGGATCGAGGACGACAGCAGCAGGATTTCGGCGCGCGCCGATGCATCGTCCGGCGCGGTGACGATCTCCTCGAAATCGAGCCCGGAAAACCTCGTCAGCAGCCAGCCACGCAGCGACCAGGACGAGTAATTCTTGCTGCTGATGGTCAGTGTCGCCTTCGCCATAGGGCTCTTCCCTCATGCCTTTGACTTGCTGTGACTTGCACGCCGCCCGGCCTGGGCGTGCCCGTCACCTGTGCTTCCTGGAGAATGAGCAGCAAGCGACGTGCCAATCTTGAGGGCGGCCCAACGCGCTTTTGGCTCCGATATTGCATAGCACCATCGGACAGGTGGGCGCTTCAGTATGATGTCGATGTATTATCAGGCTTTTCAGAACCAGATGGACCTGACGGCGCCGTGGCGGGCGGGCGCCTCGTCCGCGCTCAAATATCTCAATCTGGTGCCGCAGGGTCTATCCGACCAGGTCGTCGGCCGGCTGTCGGCGGCGCTGGAGCTGATCTCGCGCTCGACCCTGACCTATCACCGCCCAGCCTATGGCATCGACAGCGTCATGGTCGGCAACCGCGAGGTCGCCGTAACCGAGGAAATCGCCTACGCCACCCCGTTCGGCTCGCTTCTGCATTTCAAGAAAGAAGGCGTGGGCGAACAGCCGCGCATGCTGCTGGTGGCGCCGATGTCCGGCCATTTCGCCACGCTGCTGCGCGGCACGGTGAAGACGCTGCTGCAGGACCACGACGTCTACATCACCGACTGGCACAATCCGCGCGACATTCCGCGCAGCGAGGGCCGCTTTGGGCTCGACGACTATACCGAGCATCTGGTCGACTTCCTCGGGCAATTGGGCCCGCGCCCGCATATGGTGGCGATCTGCCAGCCCTCGGTCTCGGCGCTCGCGGCCGCCGCGATCATGTGCGAGGGCAACCATCCCTCGCGGCCGGCGACGCTGACGCTGATGGCGGGACCGATCGACACGCGGATCCAGCCGACCAAGGTCAACGACTTCGCCAAGAGCAAGCCGATCGAATGGTTCGAGCAAAACCTGATCAACTACGTGCCGGTGCAGTGCCGCGGCGCGCTCCGGAAAGTCTATCCCGGCTTCGTGCAGCTCACCGCCTTCGTCTCGATGAACCTCGAGCGCCACATCAAGCAGCACGTGGATCTCGCCAACCACATCGCCAAGGGCGAGAAGGAGAAGGCGGCGAGCATCAAGACCTTCTATGACGAATACTTTGCGGTGATGGACCTGCCGGCCGAGTTCTACATCGAGACGGTGCGCGACGTATTCCAGGAACATCTGCTGCCGCTGGGCAAGCTGATGCATCGCGGCCGTCCCGTGGACACCAGGGCCGTCGGCCGGATGGGGCTGATGACCGTCGAGGGCGAGAAGGACGACATCTGCTCGATCGGCCAGACGCTCGCCGCCCAGGATCTCTGCACCGGCGTCCGCGCCTATCGCCGCGTCCATCACATGCAGGCCGGCGTCGGCCATTACGGCGTGTTCTCCGGCAAGCGCTGGAATAACGAGATCTATCCACTGCTGCGGGACTTCGTGCACGTGAATTCGTGAGGCTGCATTCCCTCGCCCTCGCGTCGCGCTGCGAACCCAATAGGCAATTGGCCGTCGAGCTTCGAAGATGCGGGCGGAACGATCGAGATGCCTCTCTTGCCAGGGCCAGCTGGAGAAACGGCACGTAGCTAAGGCTCCCTCTCGAGCAGTTCCCTCGCTTCAATAACTTCTGGAAGATCTCGCTCCGCATCGAATCCAGCGAGCACGGGAGCCAGCGCCACGGACACTGCGCCCACCCGGCCATTCTTCTTGTGCAGGCGCGCAAGTCCAAGGGCGCTGCGCAGCTCAAAAGTCCTCGCCTGTTGGTGTCGAGCGATCTCCAGCGCGCGATTGAGGGCATTTTCAGCCATGGAATCGGCCGCAGAGTCGTGACGCAACAAGAGCTCCCCCTGGACACGATGCAGCTCGGCATCAAGCCAATGCTGGCCGGATTGCCCTGCGGATGTGATCAATTCGCTCAAGATTTCCAGCCCGTTTTCGAGTTGGCCGGACTCCGCGTTCGCCATCGCGACATGCATCCCCCAAAACGGTTCACAGAGATAGCAGTCATTCTCGTGCAGCAAGGCCCAGCCGCGACGCATGTCCGTCAGTCCGGCCGTTCGATCGCCGGCGCGCCACTTGGCCAGGCCATGCAGGTAGGTGCCGGCGGCCACATACAGCGGCATCGTATGGTCGCGAGCGAGACCGAGCGCCAGGATCGTCTCTGTTTGCTGCAACATGCCCCCGCATAGTCCGTCGAACACGGCTCGATGGACAAGCGCATTGGCCTGGGAAAGCGCCCGCTTTTCGCCCGAAGCGCTCACCCCTTCAGCGGCGAGGCGGCGTGCGCGAGCGATTTCGCCAAGCGGCCAAAGCACCAGGGCAAGAAACCTCATGATCACGAACGGGAGATCCAGCGCCGAGGCCCTGAACGTCGCGGGATCCGGCTCGGCACCATAGATATCGAGTGCCTGCTCAAGATGCGCTCTCGCGTTCAAGTAGTCACCCCCGAACCAGCAGGTGACTCCACCCGTCCAATGCGCGACGACGGCGGCCACTGGCGAGTGCGGTCGTCGGTCAGCGGCGCTCATGATGGAATCCGCCAACTCCCGCATCGGAGCGAACTCGCCGTGTGTCAGGCAGGCATTGAAGAGGCCCGAATGGACTGGCGCAAGTTCAACCGGATCGTTGATGTCGGCTGCGATCCGTCGGGCGCGCGTCCATGCGGCCACCGTTTCCGGGGCGCTGTGCCCGAGACTGCCTCGTAATGCGCGGCCATATGCGATTTGAAGATGCAGCCTGCTCATCAACCGGCCAGGCTCATCGGGCAATTCATCGGCGGTGGCAATCGCCTTGCCAAAATGTGCAATCGCTTCGGAATAGGCCGAACGTTTCAACGCCTGCTGGCCCGCCTTGCGCCACCACTCGATGGCGGTTTCGCTCAGCCCGGCTTCCGTGAAGTGGTGTGCTATAATTTCAGGTTCAGTGTCGGCGACGATCGGAAACTTCTCACGCAGGACATCGCCGATACGCGCGTGAAGCACCTGCCGTTTGCTCTTAAGCAGGCTCTCGTAAGCCGCTTCCTGAACGAGAGCGTGCTTGAAACTATAGTCTGCTTCGGGAGGAGCCCCGCGACGCACCAGCAGTCCGGCCTCTCCGAGTTGCTCTAGCGCAGCGCTGAGCGTCAAATCATCGCGTCCCGCCACATATCTCAGCAGCGGGTATGAGAACTCGCGACCGATAGCGGCGCCTATCTGCGCCACCTCCTTGACTGGAGCCAGCCGGTCGAGCCGCGCCATCAGAGAATCCTGCAGCGTCGCCGGAATAGCGAGCGGCGGGAGCGGACGACCGAGGCGATAGCGCCCGGCATCTTCGACGAGCAGTCCGGACTCCAGCACCATCTTTGTCAGTTCCTCGACGAATAGCGGGATGCCATCCGTCCTGTCGATGATCTGCTTCATCATTTCGCGTGGCAGATGGCGACCAACGGTCACCTCCTCGACCAGCGCGCGCGTGTCCCGCCGATCGAGCCGGTCGAGCCGCACCAAGCTGACGTTGGCAAGGCCCGACCAGGAAGGCTCGAACTCCGGCCGGGCCGTCATGAGCACGAGTATCGGGAGTCCCCTGATCCGGTCGACCCCGAGATCGAACAGTTCAAGCGTCGTGGCATCGGCCCAATGCATATCCTCGCAGACAACCAGCAGGGGTTGCTCTCGCGCCAGCCCCTCAAGCTGATCGAGAAGGACGGCAAATGTCTGTCGTCGCTGCTGCGCTGGACTCAACCCGAGCGGTGGACAATGGTCGCTGGTTGGAATCGAAAGGAGAGCCGCAATGAGGGGTGTAGCTGGGGCGACCTGCTGTGTTCCAAGCGCCAGCATTGTCTCAAGCTTGTCGAGCTTTTGCCTGGGCGTGTCGTGCGAGCAGATGCCGGCGGCACGCTCGATCTGCGCGACAAAGGGATGAAGCGCGCTGTTGGTGTGGTAGGGCGAACACTGATACCGCACCCGGCGGTGCGCCCCCAAGGCGGGACTTTCGGACAGCGTTGCGACAATGCGCGACTTGCCGATGCCCGCTTCGCCAGAAATCAACACCATCTGGCCTTGCCCCTGCCATGCGAGCCGCTGGCGCGAGAGCGTGAATTCAATCTCCTCCTTGCGGCCGACAAAGCCGATCGAGCGGGCCGCACGGACCGCCTCGAACCGGCTCTCCGATGCGCCCGCCCCCTCGACCGCCCAGACCGCGATGGGTTCGGATATCCCCTTGACCTCGCGGCGGCCGAGATTGCGAAAAGTGAAGAGGTCGCCAAGCAGTCGTCGCGTCGACGACGCAACGACGACCGCCCCCGGTTCCGCCAGGCTCTGGAGCCGGGCAGCGAGGTTTGGTGTATCGCCGACCGTTGCGTGCTCTTCTGACGCATCGCCGCTGATGAGGTCGCCGACCACCACAAGCCCGGTCGCGATTGCGATCCGCAGTTCAACCCGCTCGTCGGCGCCTGTTTTGAGCCGACTAATCGCTGAGATGGCGTCCAGGCCCGCTCGCACTGCGCGCTCCGCATCATCCTCGTGGGCGCGGGGATAGCCGAAATAGACGAGTATTCCGTCACCGACGAACCTGACTATCTTGCCGTCATAGGCAGCAATGACGCTCGCGCAGGCGGCGCGGTAGGCCCGGATCACCTCCCACATATCCTCGGGATCGAGACGCGCCGAGAGTGCAGTCGAGCCGACCAGATCGCAAAACATAACGGTGAGGTGGCGCCGCTCGGCGTCCTGAGGAGGAGGAGCCGGCGATGCGATCAACGCGGCCGGATCGAGGTCAGCAATAGCACGCAGCATTTTACGGCGATGGCCGAGCAGGACTCCGAGCTTATCGAAGTCCTCGCTCATCAGTTCGGGAAGGACGTCCACGTCGATCCCATTTTGGGCAAAACGCTCCGCGTATTGTCCAAGTCCAAGGTTCTCGAGCCACTCCGCAATCTGCATTGGCTCCCACCGATCGTGTGGTTGGCGGTTTCGCAGAATTTTGGACCACGGCGCGGGGACGATATCCCAACGTGACCACGATGGCACGCCTTGTTTGTCGTGCGACAAATTAGGCTGCTCAGTGCCGATACCACTTCCATGGATAGTGCTCGATGCGAACGGTTGCACCACTAAAATCGCCGGCACGCAAACGTTTGACTACTGAGGTTGCGAAAGATCGCCAGCTCCTCGCTTTCAGACTGAAGCCGAAGCCAAACACTAGCATCCAAACAGATGTCTTCCGTGAGCACGTCATCATTCCTTGTCCATGGGGACTCCGCGGGTACGAGCCATCGTGCCCGCCGCAACTTGAAGCGAAGAGCCAACCACCCAAGAGCCGGCAACAAAGCCTATCAGGCCATTGGGCAGGTTTTGATCAAGGACAAGGATGCTGACGGAGAGAGTTGCTGCCATCGCAGCGCCGAACGTTCCTGCAGCGCTCATGATCTCTGCCACCTCGGAACCATTCCACTCTTCCGAGATGCTCGAAATCGACTTCCGCGCGACGCTGCCAGACAAATCAATTCCGACATAACAGCTAAGAGCTCCGTAGAGCATCATTAGCAGCACGATCCAGCCGCTTTCAAACAGTCCACCTCTCTGACGCAACAAGGTCGCACCCACATAGAGGCCACAAGATGCCCCGATGGCTGCGAGCCCAATTCTTTCAAGAAGATGGGCCGCTTTGATCAGGTCAGAACGAGCAATCCGAAGATTGCCGACGTATCCTGTTACGGATAATGCGCTGGAAACTGCGTTGCTTATCTTCATTGGGGAACTCCTCAGGTAATAAGCGACCTACCGGCCGCCCCTGAATAGAGAGCAGCCTCGTGGACGCGTTTTGCGATTCCCTTGATTCCAATTTCTGAAAAATCTGTGCTGAGTGATGGGGCTGACTTGCTCGTGAGCAAGACGAGGGCCAATCCAAAGCTGCGAGCACGCGGCTTCGCAGGCATTGCATCTCACCCGTGTCTGTCAGTTGGGTCCGGGTGCGGCAATTTCTTGCGGGCGTGATAGCTCGAAAAGGGAGTGATGGAATATGAGGCAGTTCACATACCGCAGTTCCTTGTCGTTCGATCTGGTCACAATTTCCGGAGGACAGGTCTGCATTGTCGCGATACTCGGGAGCGCAGGAGCGGAAGCTGAAAGGCGCGGTTAGTTCACAAGCTGTCCCGCGTTTCGCCGACGTCAGACCTATCCACGCTTGCCTGTTTCGCGCACGTCAACTCATGGGTTCGGCCGCGTCACCGAAAGCGCACCGCACCCTGCGCGCGTCAGGCCGACCACTCCTCGCCCCAGGCCTGGACGACGTGGCCCGGCGAGACTTCACGATATTGCCGGGCCGGCGGCTGGTAGTCGGCCGCGCGCACCGGACTTCTGATCTCGTCATTGGCGACGTCGCGCCTGGTGCCGCGGCGTGACGGATCTGGCACGGGAACGGCCGCCATCAGCTTCCTGGTGTAGGGATGCTGCGGGTTGCCGAACAGAGCAGCACGCGGGCCGATCTCGACGATCTCGCCGAGATACATCACCGCGACCCGATGGCTCATCCGCTCGACCACCGCGATGTCGTGGGAAATGAAGAGATAGGCCAGCCCCATGCTGGCCTGCAGGTCGAGCATCAGATTGACGACCTGCGCCTTGACCGAGACGTCGAGCGCGGAGACCGCCTCGTCCGCGACGATCAGTTTTGGCCCGAGCGCGAGTGCGCGCGCGATGCAGATGCGCTGGCGCTGGCCACCGGAGAATTCGTGCGGAAAACGCGCGGCCATGTCGGCGGTGAGACCGACGCGCTCGAGGAGGTCGGCGACCTTGTCGCGCGCCTGCGACGCTGTCGCGAGACCATTGGCCAGCAGCGGCGCAGCAATCGCCGTTCCCACCGACATCCGCGGATTGAGGCTCGCGAACGGATCCTGGAACACGATCTGCATGTGCTTGCGGAAATCGCGCAAGGTGCGGCCGTTCATGGCGAGCACGTTCTGGCCGTCGATCAGGACCGTGCCGGCGTCGGGCTCGGTCAGCTTGAGGATCGAGCGTCCCGTGGTCGACTTGCCGCAGCCGGATTCGCCGACCAGCGCCAGCGTCTCGCCGCCGCGCAAGGTGAAGGAGATGTTCTCGACCGCGTGCACACGGCCCGAGACCTTGCCGAACAGGCCCGAGCGGATCGAAAAGCGCGTGGTGAGATTTGACACCTCTAACAGCGGACGCTCGGCGCTCGACACCGTGTCGGGCGTCTCCGCCGGCTCGTCCGAGGTGCCCGTCACCTTGTCGACGATCGGAAAGCGCATCGGCCGCGTCCGGCCGTCCATCGAGCCGAGCCGCGGCACGGCCGCGAGCAGCGCGCGCGTATAGGGATGCGAGGGTGCAGCGAAGATGCGCGACGTCGCGCCGGTTTCCACCGCCTGCCCGCCATACATCACCACGGTGCGATCCGCGATCTCCGCGACCACGCCCATGTCGTGGGTGATGAAGAGGATCGACATTCCCTCCTCCTGCTGAAGCTCCTTCAACAGTTGCAGGATCTGGGCCTGGATGGTGACGTCGAGCGCGGTTGTCGGCTCGTCCGCGATCAGGAGCTTCGGCTTGCAGGCCAGCGCCATCGCGATCATCACGCGCTGGCGCATGCCGCCGGAGAAACGATGCGGATGCTCGTGGAAGCGCGATTTTGCCCCTGGGATACGGACGCGGTCGAGCAGGCGGATGGTCTCGGCTTCCGCTGCCGCGCGCGACAGGCCGCGATGCTGGATCAACGCTTCCGCGATCTGGAAGCCGATGGTGAGCACCGGATTGAGGCTCGTCATCGGCTCCTGGAAGATCATCGCGACATCGTTGCCGCGGATGTCCTTCATGCTCGCTTCGGGTAGCGTCAGCAGATCGCGGCCGGAAAGCATGATACTGCCCTCGCTCTGGCCGCTCTCCTTGGGAATGAGCCGCATGATCGAGAGCGCGGTGACGCTCTTGCCCGAACCGGACTCGCCGACGATCGCGACGGTTTCGCGGGGCGCGATCTCGAAGGAGACGTTGCGAACGACCGGGATCCATTGCCGCTCGCGCATGAACGACGTGGTGAGGCCCGCAACCGACAGCACGGGCGCCGGAGCTTCGGCAACGACTTGGTCAGGTGCGTTTGCGCCGATGCTCATGCGAGGATCCTAGTAGCCGCGATCACGGTCGACACGCCCCGGCAGGGGCTCGCCGCGGCGGTGGCGCGCGATAGTGTCGAGCACGTAGTCGACCGCCGTTTCCGGCTTCGTCGTGCTGGCGATGTGCGGGGTCAGAAGAATGCGCGGATGGCCCCAGAACGGGTGGCCCGCAGGCAGCGGCTCGGGCTCGGCGACGTCGAGCATGGCGGCCGACAGCACGCCCCCATCCAGTGCCGCGATGAGGTCGGCCTCGACCAGATGCCCGCCGCGCCCGACATTGAGCAGCCGCGCGCCGCGGGGCAGACGCGCAAACAGATTTGCGTTCAGAATGCCGTGCGTCTCCGATGTCAGCGGCAGCAGGCAGACGAGAATGTCGGTCTGCCCCAGGAAATCCGGCAGGGTGTCCGCACCCGCATAACAGGTGACGCCCGCGATGCTGCGTGGCGAACGGTTCCAGCCGAGCAGCGGAAAGTCGAACGATTTGAGCCGCTCGAGCACGGCTTGGCCGAGCAGACCGAGTCCCATCACACCGACACGCCGTTCGCTCGTGTGCGTCACGGAGAGCTCGCGCCAGACCTGATCGCGCTGCTGGCCGATGAACTGCACGAGATCGCGATGCAGCGCGAGCACCGACATGCAGGCATATTCGACCATGCGCTCGGTGATACCGGGCTCCATCATGCGGACCAGCGGAACATGCGGCGGAAGTTTTGTGATGTCGAACTGATCGACGCCGGCGCCGACCGAGAACACCAGCTCGAGATTGGGGAACGCCGCCGCGATATCGTCCGGCGGCTGCCAAGCCACGAGATAGCGCACCGTTGCGGGATCACCGATGTCGGGCCACAGCCGGAACGGCATGTCAGGCGCGCGCTCGGCGAAGAACGTCGCCCACTCCGCGCCGCGCACCATGTTGGCCTTGTAGAGAACCGTCATGTCGCCCTCAGAACGGGCTGACCGGCGCGAGCCGCCGGCCGTCGATCATGCGCTTGTGGCTGTAGGCGGCAGGATCGACCAGCGGCGTCGCGCCGGTCACGATGTCGGCGGCAAGCTTGCCGGCCGCAGGGCCGATGCCGAAACCATGACCGGAGAAGCCGGTCGCGAGGAAGAAGCCGGGCAGCGCATCGACCGGCGAGATCACGGGGATCGTATCCGGCGTGCAGTCGATGGTCCCGCCCCAGGCCTCCGCGATCTCGATGTCCTTCAATTCCGGATTCGCCTTGATCAACGACGCCAGCGCGGCATTGACCAGCGACATGTCGGGCTCGGGATCGCGCACGCGCTCGGTCTCGAACGGCGACGGCTTGTCAAGGCTCCAGCTGGTGCCGCGCATGACCTGGTCGAAGAACGACTTGCCGAACGAGAGCTTCAGTCCGTTCTTGCGATGCAGATAGGTCGGCCAGAACGTGCGGGCGTAGCGGAACAGGTCGGGCGACAGCTCCACCGTGCCGCGGTTGCGCAGCGCCAGCGTGAAGCCGCCATCGAGGCGGCGGCGGATGCAATAGAGATCGGTACCGAGCGCGCCCGAGGTGATCTCCGGCGCTGGCGTGGTCCGGCACGCGGTGGCGTTGACGAGGCCGATCGGCAGCTCGATGCCATGACGACGGCAGAACAGCGACGACCATGCGCCGCCCGACAGCAGCACGGCTTGCGTACGGATGGTGCCCTTCTCGGTGACGACGGCGCTGACCCTTCCTCCTTGTGTCTCCAGCCCGCGCGCAGCGCAGCCCTGGTGAATGGTGACGCCATGTTTTCGCGCAGCCGTCGCCAGCGCCGGCACGGCCATCGACGGCTCGGCGCGGCCGTCGCTCGGCGTGTGCAGGCCGCCGACCCATTTGTCGGTATTGCCCGGCATGCGCTCGGCGACCTCGGCCGGCGTCAGCACGGTCGAGTGAACCTGCATCTCGCGCGCGACCGCCGCCCAGCGCTCCCAGCTCGCAAGCTCGTCCTTGCTCTTGGTCAGGAACAGCACGCCGGTGCGGCGGAAGCCGGCATCGACGCCGGCGTCGTTCTGCATGTCTTCCCACAGAAGCAACGCTTCGCGTGCGAGCGGAATCTCCTCACGGGCGCGGCCCTGCTGACGGCACCAGCCCCAGTTGCGGCTCGACTGCTCGCCGCCGACATGCCCTTTCTCGACCACCGCAACGGAAAGCCCCTTCTTCGCCAGATGATAGGCCGCGGAGACGCCGATGACGCCGCCGCCGATGACGACGACGTCCACCTGCGCCGGCAGGCGTTCGTCGCTGCTTATACGGTTGAGCGGCGGGGACATCGGACACTCCTGGAATTCAGTTCGATCGAAGCAGGTCGGCTCGTCATGGTATGTTCATCCGCGGATCGAGCGCATCGCGCAGGCCATCGCCAAGGAAGTTGAAGCTCGTCACCGCCAGCGTGATCGCGAGGCCCGGCGCAATCGCAAGCCAGGGCGCGCTGGTGAGATAGATCTGCGCGTTGTTGAGCATATTGCCCCAGCTCGCGGCCGGCGGCTGGATGCCATAGCCGAGATAGCTGACATAGGATTCGAGCAGGATCGCCTGGGCAACGTTCAGCGTTGCCGCAACCACGATCGGCGCAATCGCGTTGGGCACGAGCTCGCGGAACATGATCCGCAGGTTCGACGAACCGAACGCGAGAGCTGCGACCGCGAATTCGCGCTCCCGCAGTGAACGGACCTGCGCCTCGACGATGCGGGCAACGCTCATCCATGCGGTAGCAGCAATCAGCACGGTGGTGGCGACGGGGCCGGGCTCGGTGAGCGCGGCGAGTGCAAGCAGCAGGAAGATCGTCGGGAAGCACAGCACGGCATCGACGAGCCGCATCAGCACCGCGCCGACCACGCCGCCATAGAAGCCGGCGAAGGCGCCGACGACGATGCCGACCGCCATCGCCATCACCATCGCGACGATGCCGATCGAAAGCGACACCCGACCGCCCATCATCAGCCGCGCCAGCACGTCGCGGCCGAGTTCGTCGGTGCCAAGGATGTGCGCGCCCGAGAACGGCGGCGCGAACCGCTTCATGATGTCGATATAAGTGTCGTCGAAAGGCAGCAGATAAGGACCGAATGCCGAACCGAGCACGAGAACCAGAATGATCACAGCTCCGGCGAGCGCGAGCCGATGTCGGCGGAATCTCCGCCACGCCGCCTGGCCGGGCGCGGGCTGGTCCGTGGAAAGGGTCGCGATCGTCATCGCCTAGCCCACCCTGATGCGCGGATCGACGACGGCATAGAAGATGTCGGCCAGCAGCGAGCCGATCAGCACCATGATTGCCGAAAACATCAGAATGCCCATCACCACGGGATAGTCGCGATAGCCGATGGAATCGAGGAACAGCCGGCCCATGCCGGGCCAGGTGAAAACGGTCTCGGCGACCAGCGCGCCGCCGAGCAGCGTCGGAAATTGAAGACCGGCCACCGTGATCATCGGCAGCAGCGCGTTGCGCAAGGCATGCACGGTGAGGATCCGCCATTCCGGCATGCCCTTGGCGCGCGCAGTGCGGATGTAGTCCTGGTTGATGACCTCCAGCATGGAGGAGCGCATGAAGCGGCCCCACATCGCGGTCTCGACCAGCGCCAGCACCAAGGCCGGGGCGGTCAGATGATGCAGCAGGTCGAAGAAGGAGCCGTCGCCAACGGTCTCGCGGTTTCCGGCCGGCAGCCAGCCCAGCGTCACTGAAAAAACGTAGATGGTGATGAGGCCGAACCAGAAGGTCGGGATCGACAGAGCGATCATGGCGCCGACGGTGGCAAGCGAATCGAACAGCGAATATCGCCGGAGCGCGCCGAGTATGCCGATCCAGCAGCCGAGCAGCACCGCGATGATGGTCGCCGTCGTCATCAACTCCAGCGTGGCGCCGAGATGCGAGGAGATCACCGACAGCACCGTCTCGCCGTCGCGATACGACCTGCCCCAATCACCCCTGAGCATGCGGCCGAACCAGTCGAGATACTGGATCGGCAGCGGACGATCGAGCCCGAGCTGCCTGGTGACGCGGGCGAGATCCTCCTGCGTCATCTGCCCGGAGACGGCAAACTGCGACAGCGGGCCGCCAGGCGCAAGATGCAGAATCGCAAAGCCGATCGCCGAGACGATCACCAGCAGCATCATCGCCTGCGCCAGGCGATTGGCGACGTAACGGGCCATCTCAGGCGATCCCGCGGATCGAATGCATCAGGCCCAGTACCACTCGCGGATGTTCCAGCAGTTGATCGACATGTTGATGTTGGGGCGGAACCCTTGCAGCCCTTCCTTCACGCCTTCGGCGATGAAGCCCTGGAACAGCGGCAGGATGGCGAGGTCGTTGCGGACGAGCTTTTGCAGATCGCCATAGGTGATCTTGCGCTGGGCGAGATCGAACTGCCTGGCGCCTTCGGCAAGCAGCCGGTCGGCTTCCGCGCTCTGGTATTGATAGGTGTTGTAGCCGCGGCCGCCCTTGGCGAGAATGGCGCCGGAGCCGAAGCGCGGCGTCACGTCGGGGTCGCTGCCCAGCATGAAGTTCACCCCCACGATCACCGAGTTGAATTTCGACTGCTGCCAGAAATCACCCCAGATCACGGCCGCCGGCATGTTGTTGACGCGCATCGTCGCGCCGATCGCGCGCCAGTCCTGGATCAGGAGTTGCTGGGTCTGCTCGCGAACGGCATTGCCTGACGTGGTCGAATTGGTGAATTCGAGCTTCACGCCACCTTTTTCGCGCACGCCGCCGGAGCCGCGAGCCCATCCGGTGGCATCGAGCAGCGCGTTGGCCTTTGCGGGATCATATTTGTGCTGCGGCAGCCCCTGCTGGAACGACCAGGCCTGCTGCGGCACAAAGCTCTCGGTCTGCGTCGGCAGGCCGTAATTCAGCGCATCGATGATCGCCTGCTTGTTGATCGCAAGATACAGCGCTTCGCGCACAGTGCGGTCGGCGAGCGGCCCGAACTCCAGATTGGGCGCGATGTGCTCGACCGAGGACGTCGCGGAGACGAAGATCTTGCGGCCCTTCAGCGTCTTTGCCTCCTGCACGAAGTTCGGCAAGATGCCTTGCAGGCCGGTGTAGTCGACCTGACCGGTGCGGAACTGGGTGTAGAGGACGGTGAGATCAGGGATATATTTGAAGACCACGCGTTCGACGTAAGGTCCTTTGCCGTGATAGCCGGTGTAGGCATTCAACTGAATATGGTCGCCGGGCACGCGCTCGCCCCAGCGGAACGGTCCGGTCCCGACCGGCGCGTTGTGGAACGGCGAGGCATTCGGATCGGACACCTTCTCCAGGATGTGCTTGGGCACGATGAAGGTCAGCGATCCCAGGATCGACATGTAGGGCGAATAGGGAGCTTCCATTCGCCAGTGGATCTCGTCGGGCGCGACGATCTTGATATCCTTCACGAGGCTATGGCCGACGCGGCTGCGCGCACGAAAGTCGGGATTGTTGTTCAGCTCGAGCGAGAATTTCACGTCGTCCGCCGTGAACGGCGTGCCGTCGTGCCACTTCACGTCGCTGCGCAGCTTGATCTTCCAGGTCAGGCCGTCGGCCGACAGGCCGCCATTCTCGATGGTCGGGACTTCGCGCGCGAGGTCGGGGATGAACCTGCCATCGGGATCGATGAACCAGAGCGGCGAGAACACCTGCCACCAGACGCCCTGGTCGACCTCGATGCTGGGCATCAGCGGATGGAAGACGGTCGGCTCCTGCGACAGCGCCGCAATCACCTGCCCGCGCGGCTTGTCCGGCGGATTGCCCGAGCGCTCGGTCTGGGCGAAGGCGTTACCGGCAAGGCTCCATCCCGCCGCCGCGCCCGCGCCGAGCTGGAAGAACTGACGGCGATTCGGAATGCCGAGATGCAGTGCCCCAACGCCGAACTTGCCGGTGTCGTCTGCCATGACCACTCTCCGTTGTCGCACCCGGCACCGTCTCCCGCGCCCCCAGACCCCGGCAAAGGGACAGGAGTGGGCTTTAGTGCTTCTAAATTTTTCGATCAAAAGTTCATCATGACTAAATACAGCTGTCAATCGGATTGCTAGGATGCGCGACCTTTTCACACCGCCGGCCCATTCCGGCGGTGAGGTCATGCACGGGAGAGCGACATGGATGGTCGCGGCAACACGAACGGTCCGAAGGACGCGCCGACGACCGAAACCGACGATGCGGTCGACCAGCGGCTCGGCGAGACCGTGCGGCTGCTGCGCCAGCGCGCCGGCCTCTCGATCCAGGACGTCGCCACCAAGACCGGCCTCTCCAACGGCATGATCAGCCAGCTCGAACGGGCACGCGCGATGCCGTCGATCCGCACGCTGCGCCTGCTCAGCATCGCGCTCGACGTGCCCATCTCCTATTTCTTCGAGACCAGCGATCCCGCCGCCGACGTGCAGCGCTACATCGTGCGCAAGAACAACCGGCGCCTGCTGCGGCTCACCGCCAGCGGCGTCGTCAAGGAAGCGCTGACGCCGGAAGGCACGGGCCAGCTCGAGCTCTACGAGCTCACGCTCAATCCCGGCGCCTCGTCAGGCACCGACTTCCTGCAGCACACCGGCGAGAAGGCCGGGTACATCCTCTCTGGCAGCCTGCGCCTGTGGCTCGACAACGAGGCCCATGTGCTGGAAGCCGGCGACAGTTTTCGTTTTCCGAGCATCGTGCCGCACATGTTCGACAACCCAACCCAGCAGGCCGCGCGCGTGATCTGGGTCACAACGCTGCGCCAGACCGATTCGCCCGCAGGTTGACCCAAAGGAACGCCTCGCCCCGATACCGCCGGAAATTGCCCTCGACGCCGCCGCAGGGAGTCTGTAGCTCACATGGAGCCGGACTCATTTGACAAAGCGGACTTTGGGGGTTCGCGACTGACGTCGTTGGTGCGAAAGCATGAAACTCAGGGGGCTTCTGACACTCGCGATGGCCGCGCAGGTCGTCGTGACCGCCGCGGCTCTCCTCGTCTCGTATGCCGTGACCGGACCCGGGTTCGGCGTTGCGGAGATCATTGCCCTGCTCGCAAGCGGCGCCGTCGCGGTGCTGATCGCGCGGCTCTGCACGCGCATGATCGAGGCGGCCCAGCAGAAGCGCACTGCCGCACAACTGGCCGAGCAGGCGCAGTCGAGTGCCCAGATGACCCAGGCTGTCATCAAGACTGCGCTGGATGCTTTCGTCCAGACCGACGCGAACGGGATCATCCTGGAGTGGAGCCTTCAGGCGGAGGCGCTGACCGGATGGACGCGCAAGGAGGCGCTCGGCGCTGACGTCGTCAGCCTTCTCATCGCCGAGCCGCTCCGCGACGGTTTCAGGCAACGCATGATGCGCCTTCTGCCCGAGCTCTCGAATGCGCCGATCGGCATCCGGTTTGAGGCGACCCTGCTGCACCGGGAAGGCGACGAGATCTTGATCGAGGCGTCGAGCACCACGCTCCAGCTCGGCGGGCGCACCGTCATCAACAATTTCGTCAAGGACGTCACCCAGAAGCGCGCCGCCGAGGAGCAGCTGATCCAGGCGCAGAAGATGGAAGCGGTCGGCCAGCTCACCGGCGGCATCGCGCATGAATTCAACAACATGCTCACGGTGATCACGGGCACGATCGAGATCCTCGCCGAGGCCGTGAAGGATAACACGCCGCTCGCCACCATCACCAAGCTGATCAGCGAGGCCGCCGATCGCGGCGCGGCACTGACCTCGAGCCTGCTGTCCTTTGCGCGCAAGCAGGCGCTGCAGCCGGCCGATATCGACGTCAACGACCTGCTCGAAGAGCTCGCAAAGCTGCTGCTGGCGACCTTCGATAAGAAGATCGAGATCGTGAGGAGGCTCGACGGCACCATCTGGCTCGCCTTCGCCGACCGCGGACAGCTCTCTTCGGCGCTGCTCAACCTCGCGATCAACGCCCGCGACGCGATGCCTGACGGCGGCAGGCTGACGCTGACGACGCGCAATGTGGTCTTCGGCGTGCGCGAGGCCGTCGCGGTCGGTGCCGGCTATGCCGGCGACTACGTCGAGATCCAGATTGCCGACACCGGCATGGGCATTCCGCGGGCGATCCTCGAACGCATCTTCGATCCGTTCTTCTCGACCAAGGAGGTCGGCAAGGGCACGGGCCTCGGGCTCAGCATGGTGTTCGGCTTCGTCAAGCAGTCGGGCGGCGGCATCAAGGTCGAATCCGCCGAAGGCAGCGGCACGACATTCACGATCTACCTGCCGAAGGCCGAGACCAGTGCGCTTCGCCCGACCGGCTATGACGAGCGCAAGATCGTGGGCGGAACGGAAACCATCCTTTGCGTCGAGGACGACCGCGATGTCCGTCACTACGTCACGGTCCAGCTCGAAAGCCTCGGCTACAAGGTCATCCCCGCCGCCAACGCGAGCGACGCGCTCGCCATCGCGGCCCAGGGCACGCCCTTCGATCTGCTCTTCACCGATATCGTGATGGCCGGCGCCTTGAACGGACGGGAGCTCGCCGACGAGATGGTGGCCACGCGGCCCTCCTTACGGGTGCTGTTCACGTCGGGCTATGCGCACGACGCCCCGCATGGGCCGGGACACGCCACCAGGGGTGCGCCACTTCTGACAAAACCCTACCGCAAGGCCGAGCTCGCACGCATGCTGCGCCGCTCGCTCGACACCGCCGTCGATGCGGCAGGCGACCCGATCCCGACGCCCTATTCGGTGCAGGCCGAGGTCGAAGGGTTCTTGCGGAAAAATGCGTCCGACCGCGACGGCTAGGGCGGATGGACTCCGCTCCACACCTGGGCAACACTCCGATACGGCCGGAATTCCCAATGGAGGCGAGCCATGGCGTCACTTGAAAAAGGCATCACCGCGAACGGCACGGGTTTTGGCGGCAAGACCTGGAACATCCTGGGCCAGGTCTATTTCCCCAAGGCCGTCACTGAGTCCAGCTTCGCGTTCGAGACCAACAGCGAGCCCGGCCAGTTCGTGCCGGTGCACATCCATCCGACTCAGGACGAGTTCATCCTGGTGCAGGAAGGCACGCTCGACCTCAAGCTCGACGGCAAATGGGTGAAGGCCCATGCCGGCGACCTCGTGCGCCTGCCGCGCGGCATTCCGCACGGCTATTTCAACAAATCCGACAAGCCGGCCCGCGCGCTGTTCTGGGTCTCGCCGATGCAAAAGCTGGAGGCGCTGTTCAACCAGCTCCACAATCTGACTGACCCCGCCGAGGTCGTGCGTATCTCGGCCCAGCACGAGGTCGACTTCCTGCCGCCCGAGGCCAACGACTAGGCGGGCGGACCGGATTTCATCTCGCCAGCCCTCACATCTGATGCTTACGATCCCTTGACCGACGAATCGTTGGGGGAACCAGCCATGCGTGCACGACGTCATGCCATCGCAGCCATCGCGGGGCTCGGGCTGATCCTGGCGACGCTCACCGCGAGCCAGGCGCAATCGCTCCCGCCAACACAATCGGACGCGCAAGCCGCCTACGATCGCGCACTCGGCGATTTCAAATCGATCCTTAGCGAGCGTCGTCGCCAGATCGAGGCGAAGCAGCCGCTGCCCAACCTGCCCGGCCAGGCGCTTTATCTCGCGCGCGTCGCCGTGATCAGCGCGTACAAGGATCTCACCGACGCCGTACCGTCGCGGATCGGCAAACCGAACAAGTTCGAAATTCCCCCGGCTTATTTCGATGCCGCAATCGAGCCGCTGGTCGACGAATATGCTGATCTGTTCGAGATCATGGAGGCGCCGCCGCCGAGCGCACAGAATTCGGCGACGCCGTTCAAGGATGTCGTCGATCTCGCCGCAGCGATTGCGCGCGCCAAGGGGCTTGCGCCTGTTCTTGCCGACGCGGCGGGCCGCATCAGCCTCGGGCTGTTCTTTGCCGAGACCAACGGCAAGCAGAACGTCCGGAATGCGCGCTCGAACACCTATATGGGCAGCCTGCAGACCGGCCCGTCCGAGGACCGCAACGGCCAGCGCAAATGGGAGGCGATCAAGGGTGCGATCGCGGCGACCGATCCCGCGCTGAACGCGCGTGACGACAAGGAAGAGGCACGATCCCGCGGCACCGATCGCCGTTTCAATCACTGGACCAATGTGCGCGACGGCCTGATGAACGCGCATGCCGAGCTGTTCGCCGAGATCCCGGCGATCGTGAAGACGCTGCCCGATCCGATCGACCAGATGAAGCTGTTCGAGCTGATCCAGATCATCCCGACACCGACACGCTCGGCGCTCAAGTCGGGCGACCTGCTGAACTACCGGGTATCCGATCCCACCATCATGAAGCACCTGCGCAACAACAGCATCTTCGCCTTCGGCAAGGCCGACCGGGCGCGAAGCTCGGCCAGCTTCCGTGAGATTCTCGGCGCGATGTGGCTGTTCAAGCGGAAGTTCGAGAAGGCGATGGTGAAATACGCGGAGATCAAACCGCACTAGCCCTGTTGGACGCGCCCTAGTTCTCCGCCTTGTAGCCGTCCGTCAGCGTCTTCAGGAAGGCGATGATGTCAGCCTCGTCCTGATCGGTCATCGCCGGCTTGTCGCCGGAGTGACGATCGAACGGGGGATCGGTGACGTCGACATTGGCGTGATATTTTTCAGGCAGGTCGTCGTATTTCCGCACCGTGCCGTCGGCTGCGCGCGGAAACACCTTTTCCGGATTGGTGTCGCGGAAATTGTAGAAGTCGAGCACCTGCTCGAGGGTTCTGAAGCCGCCGTTGTGGAAGAAGGCGCGACGCGTCGCGGTGTTGCGCAGCGTCGGCGTCAGGAACATGCCGCAATACTGCGTCTGCTCGGGAATGTCGGTCCGATGCGGACCGCACACGCCGAGATCGAAATAGCCGGAATCCTTGTTGCCCGCGAGCGCGGCATTCCGTGGCGCGCCGAGCGCTTCATATTGATGATCGGTAAACATCGGCGGCAAGCCGTCGCGGGCCGGCGCCGAGGTATGGCAGCCGGCGCAGTTCGCCTTGTCGGGATCGTTGAACAATTGCAGGCCGCGCAATTCGCTCTCCGACAACCGCGCCTTACCCTCGAGCCAGTAATCGTACTTGCTGGTGTAGGGATGGAAGCTCGGCTCTTCGACCTGGTAGCGCGCAACCGCAAACATCGCCTCCGCGATCAGCAGCCGCTGGTTTCTCAGCACGCCGGCGCCGAACAGCTCGACGAAGCGGTTGACATAAGGTGCGCGGCGCAGCTTGTCGGCCACGATCTCCGCGCTGCCGCCGTCCATCTCGTTGGCGTCGAGCAGCGGAAACAGCGCCTGGTCCTGAAGCGTGTCGGCGCGGCCGTCCCAGAACAGGCCGCCCTGCGGCACGATGTTGGCCGAGGCGCCGGTGCCGCCCGCGGTCTTGGTCGTGCGCGCGGCCTGCTGGCCGAGCATAGCCATCTGCGCGAGGTCGATGATGTTGTCGTCGTCGCCCTTGTCAGGGCCGATGCTGAAATTCGGCTGGCGATCGAGATAGGTCAGCGACGGCACCGCGCGTGCGCCTTGACGCGACAGACTGGCGCCGCCGAGCATCACCGGCCCATCGTTGGGCGGGCCGTAGGCGTGATCCGGGCTGTGACAGGATGCGCAAGACAGCGAGCCGGACGACGACAGCGAGGCGTCGTAGAAAATCTCCTTGCCGAGCTGCGCCATCGCGGACAACGGGGCAACGGACGGACGCATGAGGCGAACCGGGTTCGGGTTGGTGCCCGCCGTATTCGCCTCTGCAAGCCCTTGCGCGAGTCCTTGCGTCTCGGCTGCAAAGACGGCGCCGGCCAGGACGAGCAGGCCGGCGCCGAGGAGCCACAAAGTGCGGCTGTTCATTATGACGTCCCGTTGGACTAGTGGTGGTGGTGCTCGTCCGGCGGGCTGACCATCACCGTGCCTGTGGTCGGATCGAGGAACAGCGCGTCGGTGCGGAAGTCATGGCTATGATCATGGTCGAAATCGAACAGGTCCATGATCGATCCGGTGGTGGCGTCGAACGAGCCGCCGCCGAGGCGCTGGCCATGCAGCCAGTTGTCCTCGATGAAGCGAACCACCGAAGCCTGGGTCGTATAGGTGTGGCTGACATAGTTGGTCTTGGCGTAAGGCGAGACCACGATCAGGGGCACGCGGGTGCCCGGACCACAACGGCCGTTGACCGGCTTGCCGCTGAGACCGTTCGGCGCCGGCTGCTTGGTCGGGCCGAGGCCGCACAGGCCGGGACCGTTGACCTGATCGGCGGTCGCGTCATACGAGGCGTTCTTCGGTGCAACGTATTGGTGATCGTACCAGCCGTCGGAGTCGTCATAGGTGATGATGACGGCGGTCTCGCGCCACTCCGGCTGTTTCTGGAGGAAGTTGATCAGCTCGACATTGCCGGCCTGCTCGTCGAGCGGGTCGGAGTTGCCGGCGTGACCGTCCTGAAAGGCCGGCATCTTGACGTAGGACACGGCCGGGAAATTGCCGGCCTTGATCGCCGCATAGAGGTCTTCGAGGTCGTAATTGTGGTTGGCCGGATCGACCTTGCCGTTGAAGTCATGGGTATGGCCGATCGCGTGCACCGAGCTCGGCCGCGCGTGGGTCGGGTTCGCCGTCGACGCGTGATACTGGAAGAAGGCGTGGTGCGGGATGTAGTCGACGATGGTGCCGTTGACGTTGGTCGAGAACGTGCTGCGGGCGCAACCGGTGGTACCGTTGGCGTTCTTGAGGGTCAGATCGAAGCCACCCATGAAGCTGCCCCAGCTGATACGCTCGGCGGTGAGCAGGTCGCCGATGTTCTTGCCGCCCATCAGCATGGTGCTGGTCTTGCTGGAGCAGGCATCGTTGCCCGGATCGGTGTCGCCGGTCAGCGTCAGGCCGCCCTGCCCGTCCGCGATCGACGCCGTGGTGCCGATGACCGGCTGCACGCCGTTGGTCTGGCCGCCGACCACTTCCAGCATGCCCGGCGTCGACGGACCGAACGTGTCGGTCCAGTTGTTGTCGGTCATGGCGAAATGCTGGGCGTAGTTCCAGAATCCGGTGACGGTGTTGCCGTCGAAATAGCCCATCACCTGACCATTGGTGCCGAACGCGCCGGCGCCGCCGGCGGTGCCGCGACCGGTGAATTTCGGGAACAGGTCTTCCTTGCCGTTGTCGACGGCTTGCTGCTCGGGCGTATAAGCGTGGTTCTGCGAACGCGTGTTGGCCTGGGTGCGGTCAAGGCGGAACGGGTCCGTTGCGCCGGTGCCGTTGGCCGGATTGTTGTTCGGGTTGTTCACCAGCAAACTGGCGTTGGCGAGGTTGTTGACCCGGGGCGTATGCGGCTTCGGCACGAAGGGGATCGAGCCCGAGGGATTGGCCGCGTTCGGATAGGTCGCGAAATAATGGTCGAACGAGCGGTTCTCGTTGAAGATGATGACGAGATGCTTGATCGGCGTTTCCGTATGGATCTCATGCGGATGCCGGTCATGATCACGATCGTGGTCATGATCCCGGTCCCGGCCGAAATCGTCTGCGAGAACCGGCATGGCGCACGCAAGTGCGGTCGCGGCCGCGAAAATCGCAGCCGTCGTCAAAAATTTGGATTTCATCTCTGTTTGCCCCGAAGGAATGACGCCGCGACCCTAGCGTTCACATTTGACAGAGCTGTGTCAGTTTGACGCGTGAGACACTTCGCGCAGCCAATCAGAAAGAGATTTTTACGTGCTCGTGCTGGCGACAAAGGCGGGTCTTCTGCCGGAATGCGCCATCGGCAATTATTCCACGCGTGGAGATAAAAAAATCGCAGCCCTGCATTTGGCTTTGCGGAACAAGAACAAATCCTGCATGGCAAGATTGCCGCGGCTGTCCGCGGCGACTAATGCTCGCGATCGAGCGAAGCCAGGAATTTGTCGGCGATCGCTCGCCAGCGTTCGGGATAAAGCCGCAGCAGATGGCCATCGCCGGGGACGCCGTGTAGAATCTCAAAGCGCGCGCTGCCGCCGGCGGCTGCGAACGCCTCGTGATATTCGCGAATAAGATCCTCCTTGTAGAGGCGGTCGTTGTCGGCATAGAGCCAGAGCTGCGGGACCTTGGCGGCTGCGCCGCGGCCCGCATTGGCATAGTACGGCGTGGTCACCGGTCCATACGGGTACCAGCCGCCGCTGAAATTCACCACGCCCAAGACCTCGCCGGGCTTGAGGCCGGCATAGTGCATGGCGAGGAAGCCACCACGCGACTGGCCGGCGAGCAGCACCTTGCCCGGCTTGACGCCGGGCAGCGTCCGGCCATAGGCGATCGCGGACTCGATATCCTCGACGGCTTCAGCGACACCGGCCGAGACGTCGATCAGGCTGCCGTCGTGATCGCGGCCGAAAGTCTCTTCACCGTTGATGCCCTCGGAGCTGCCGCGTCCGCGGCGCATCAGCACCAGCACTGCAAATCCGTTGTCGCGCAGCCAATGCGCTTCGGTCGAGAACGACCAGGATCTCAGCTGATTCCGACCGACGTCGGATCCATGGGTGACGATCGCGAGCGGTGCCGGCTCCGGCCCCGACGGCGGGTAGAAAGTGCCCTCGAGCGTGATCGGCCGCGTGCCATCAGGCGTGCGAACCGCAAGATGCGGAATCCGGACGCGCGCGCCGGGCCACGGCCAGTCGTTCGGCCGATCGCCCGCAGCAAGACGCGCAGGATCGGCGCGGACCAGCGCTCCGGAGGTGACGACGCCATTCTTGAGCGTGGCCGTCACGTATAATCGGTCGGGGCCATCAAAGGCATAACGGAAGATGCGAAACCCCGTCATGGTCAGCACGCCGTCCACGACCGTCGCCTGGTCGCGCCACCATTCGCGATTCATGCCGTTGAAGGCCGAGTCCGACCTGGCGAAGACGACGTCTGCATGTCCGTCAGCCCTGACGCGCTCGACCACGAGGATGTGCCTGTCGTCGCTCCAGGTCCCGCTGGAAGCGCGCGATCTCGGGCGGCACGTCGGAGGCCGGCGGCTCCATGTCGAACCCGGGCGGCAGCGGGACGATGGTCTCGGGATCGACCCTCAGCGATTGGGCCAGAGCGCTCTGCATCATCAAGACCAGCGACACCACCGCGGCTGCAATCCAACGTCCAAGCATGTGCGCCCAGTCGAAATCCAATGTGGCCGGCAGGATAAACCTATTCGGTGCGGATCGGCGTGTCCTTCAGCCCGTTATTATCATAAGCCTTGCGCAAGGTGCCGTTGGTCACGGCCTCGGTCATGAACCTGGTGACGAACGCCAGCGACTGGCCATGGCCGAGCGGGACCGCAACGGCGGTCACCGTCTTCTTGAACGTCTCGTCCAGCACCTTCGTGCCCGGGATCTTCTGTGCCATCTTGTTGAGCTGGTCGCGCGACAGCGCGAAGGCGTCGATCTCGCCGCTCTTCAGGAGGCCAAAGATCTCATCGTAGGTCTGATAGCCCGTGACCTTCGCATTCTTCAGATGCGCAACGGCGCCGCGCATCGTGGTCGTGGCGTTGACTGCCGCGACCTTGATGCCGGGTTGGTCGAGCGTGGCGAAATTGGTGACGGTCGAACCCGCCTTGACGATATAGGTGGCGTCCGCGACCTCGTAGATCGGGCCGAACATCATCCTGGTCTCGCGTTCGGGATCTTTCGGCAACCAGCTGACGTCCCAGCTGCCCTTGCCGGCCGCGTCGGTGATCTGTCCGGAATTCTGGTACACGACATACTCGACGGGGATGCCGATTTGCGCCGCCATGTCCTTGCCGAGATCGACGGGGACGCCGGCGTAACCGGCTTCGGTCTTGGTCGACCAGAACGCCCCGCCCGCCGGGCTGATCGCGATCGCGACCCGCAGCTTGCCGGTCGGTGCGATCTCGTCCTTCAGGCCATCAGCTAGTGCGGGCATGGCGACCGCCGCTGCGAGGACGAGGCCGGCGCAGGCTGACCAGAATGGCGTAGACATGTCATGTTCTCCTCACGTTTCTTCTTGTCCGCTTCTTTCCGCCAGCCTCGCGCCGATCGCGCTGCCTTTGACACAATTCTGGTCGATCGTGCGCCCGGTGAAAAGCGATTTGTCACGACCAAAATGTCGAAGACACGCCGCTGTTTGCAGTGCAAGGGCTGCGCCTGCCATGGCTATGGTGTTTCACGGCGGGTCATTTGTTGCTAGCCTGCCGCACCGACAGCTAGCCATCGGGGGCCACCGAATGACCTCAGCGTATCCCGTCCATTCCGCACAATCTCGTGGCGCATGGAGGCATGTCGGGCGGGCCCTGGCCGCCACGGCGGTCGTGATTGCGCTCGCCGGCTGCGAGGACAAGAACGCCTTCGTCGCGCCGCCGCCGCCCAAGGTGGACGTCGCCACACCCGTACAACGGTCGGTGACGCGCTATGTCGAGGCCACCGGCAACACCGCGCCGGTCAAGAGCGTCGATCTCGTGGCGCGCGTCCAGGGCTTCCTGCAATCGATCGACTACACGGACGGCACCTTCGTCAAGCAAGGCACCCAGCTGTTCACGATCGAGCCCGAGACCTACAAGCTCAAGCTCGAACAGGCGCAAGCTGCCGAGACCGGCGCGCAGGCCACGCTCAAGCAGGCCGAAGCCGACTTCAAGCGGCAGGCCGATCTGGTGCAGCGCCAGGCGGTCTCGCAGGCGACACTCGACACCTCGACATCGACCCGCGACAACGCCCAGGCCAGCCTCCAGCAGGCCCAGGTCAATACGAGGCTCGCCGAGGTCAACTACGGCTACACCAAGGTGAGCGCGCCGTTCGACGGCATCGTCAGCGCGCATATGGTCTCGATCGGCGAGCTCGTCGGCGTCTCCTCCCCGACCCAGCTCGCCACCATCGTCGCGATGGACCCGATCTGGGTGAATTTCACCGTCAACGAGCAGGACGTGCTGCGGATCCGGGCAGAGGCTCAGCGCCGCGGACTGACCGCCGCCGACCTCAAGCAATTCCCGATCGAAGTCGGCCTCCAGACCGAGACCGGCTATCCGCATGAAGGCCACCTCGACTACGTCGCGCCGACCATCAATTCATCAACCGGCACGCTTGCCGTGCGCGGGCTCGTGCCCAACGACAAGCGGGTGCTGCTGCCCGGCTATTTCGTCCGCGTCCGCGTGCCGTTCGACCAGGACAAGAACGCCCTCCTCGTCCCCGACACCGCGCTCGGCAGCGACCAGGGCGGGCGCTATCTCCTGGTCGCCAACAAGGACAATGTGGTCGAGCAGCGCAAGGTGCAGGTCGGCGCCGTCGACAACGGCCTGCGCGTGATCGAGAGCGGCCTGAAGCCAGACGACCGCGTCGTGATCGCAGGGCTGCTGCGCGTGATCCCGGGCCAGAAGATCGACCCGCAGATGACCAAGATCGAGCAGCCACAGGCCTCGAACAAATGAGGCGCCGGTCATGATCTCAAAATTCTTCATCGAGCGGCCTGTCCTCTCCAACGTCATTGCGCTCCTGATGATCCTGATCGGCGGCGTCGCGCTGTTCAACCTCGCGATCGCGCAATATCCCGACGTGGTGCCGCCGACGGTGCAGGTGACGACGCGCTACCCCGGCGCCAGCGCCAAGACCGTGATCGACACCGTCGCGCTGCCGATCGAGCAGCAGGTCAACGGCGTCGAGGACATGCTCTACATGCAGTCCTACAGCGGCTCCGACGGCACCTATACGCTGACGGTGACGTTCAAGATCGGAACCGACCTCAACTTCGCGCAGGTGCTGGTGCAGAACCGCGTCTCCAGCGCGCTGTCGCAGCTGCCGTCGTCCGTGCAGAACCAGGGCGTCACCGTCCAGAAGAGATCGACCTCGATCCTGCTGTTCGTGACGCTGACTTCGCCTGACTCCCGGTTCGACAGCCTTTACCTGAGCAACTACGCGACGATCAACCTACGCGACGAGCTCTCGCGACTGCCCGGCGTCGGCAACGTCACGGTGTTCGGCGCCGGCCAGTATTCGATGCGGATCTGGCTCGATCCAAACAAGCTGCAAGCGCGCGGATTGGTGCCGCAGGACGTGATCCAGGCGATCCAGCAGCAGAGCCAGCAGGTCTCGGCCGGCCAGGTCGGCGCGCCGCCGACGCCGCCGGGGCAAGCGTTCCAGTACACGCTCAACGTCAACGGAAGGCTCGACGACACCACGCAGTTCGAGAACATCATCGTCAAGACCGGCACCAGCGGCGACGTCACGCGTGTGCGCGACGTCGGCTGGGTCGAGCTGGGTGCGCAGACCTATAGCCAGATCTTCTCGCTCAACAAGCAGCCCGCCGTCGGCATCGGCGTATTCCAGTCGCCCGGCGCCAACGCGCTCGAGGTCGAGCAGGCCGTCGAGAAGAAAATGACGGAGCTCGCCAGGCGCTTCCCGGAAGGCATCAAATACGACACGCCGTTCGACACCACCAAGTTCGTGCAGGCCTCGGTGCACGAGGTCTACATGACGCTGATCGAGGCCGGCTTGCTGGTGCTGGTCGTGATCCTGGTATTTTTGCAAGACTGGCGCGCGATGCTGGTGCCGGCAACGACCGTGCCTGTCACCATCATCGGCGCCTTCGCCGCGATGGCGGCGCTCGGCTTCACCATCAACATGTCGACGCTGTTTGCGATCGTGCTCGCGATCGGCATCGTGGTCGACGACGCCATCGTCGTGGTGGAAGGTGCCGCCCACAATATCGAGCAGGGCATGAACGGCCACGACGCCGCGATCAAGGCGATGGACCAGCTGTTCGCGCCGATCGTCGGCATCACGCTGGTGCTGATCTCGGTGTTCTTGCCGGCGTCGTTCCTCGCCGGCCTCACGGGCCGCATCTACTCGCAATTCGCGCTGGTGATCGCGGCGACCGCGCTTTTGTCCGCCATCAACGCAGCGACGCTGAAGCCGACCCAGTGCGCACTCTGGCTGCGGCCGACGGTGCCGCCGGAGCAGCGCAACTTCTTCTACCGTGGCTTCAACGCCGTCTATAACCGCGTCGAGCGCGGCTACATCCGGCTGATTGGCGTGCTGTGCAGGAACAGTACGATTTCGGTTGCGATCGCACTGGTCCTGATCGGGATCGGCGGCTACGGCCTGTCGCGGGTGCCGACCGGCTTCCTCCCGATTGAGGACCAGGGCTATCTGATCGCCGCGGTTCAGCTGCCCGACGGCGCCTCGCTGGAGCGAACCCAGAAGGTGCTCGACAGGGCCGCCGATATGATCAAGGACACGCCCGGCGTTCAGCAGGTCATCACGATTGCCGGCATCTCCGCGCTCGACAACAGCGCGAGCCTTGCCAATGCCGGCGTCGCCTACATCATCCTGAAGGACTGGGACGCGCGCAAAGGCCCCGGCGAGGATTTGCGCTCGCTGGTCTACGGCCTGAACGACAAGGTCGCGACCATCATGGAGGCGCGCACGCTAGTGCTGCCGCCGCCGCCCATTCAAGGCATCGGCAACGCCGCCGGCTTCTCGATGCAGGTCGAGCTGCGCGACGGCAACAGCGATTTCGCCAAGCTGCAGGCCATCACCGGCGCGATGGTCTCGAACGCCCAGAGCCAGAGCGCGCTGCAGCGCGTCTCGTCCTCGTTTCGTTCGGCGGTGCCGCAATTCAACGTCGAGATCGACCGCGTCAAGACCCAGACGCTGCACGTGACCACGGACGCCGTGTTCTCGGCGCTGTCGACCTATCTCGGCTCGTCCTACGTCAACCAGTTCAACAAGTTCGGCCGCGTGTTCCAGGTCTACACCCAGGCCGATCCGGCGTTCCGCGTCACCGAGCGCGACATCGCCAACATGCAGGTGCGCAACCAGAATGGCGACATGATCCCGATCGGCACCGTCGCCACGATCACGCCGGTCACCGGCCCGTCGCTGATCAGCCTCTACAATCTCTATCCGTCCTCGACCATCGTCGGCCTACCGGCACAGGGCTATTCGTCCGGCCAGTCGCTGAAGCTGATGGAGGAGATCGGCGACAAGACGCTGCCGCCGGGCACCGGATTCGAATGGACTGCGATGTCGTATCAGGAGAAGGCGGTCTCGAACCAGATCTACTGGGTGTTCGGTCTTGCCATGCTGCTGGTCTATCTCGTGCTCGCCGGCCAGTACGAGAGCTGGTACGCGCCGATCTCGGTGATCCTCGCCGTGCCGCTGTCGCTGATCGGGCCCATGCTGATCCTCAACGGCTTGAAGATCGATAACAACCTCTATTGCCAGATCGGCCTGATCCTCTTGATCGCGCTGTCGGCCAAGAACGCGATCCTGATCGTCGAGGTCGGGCTCGAGCTGCACGGGCGCGACGGCAAGCCGGTGCTGGAAAGTGCTATCGAGGCGGCGCGCGCCCGTTTCCGCCCGATCCTGATGACGTCGTTCGCCTTCATCCTCGGCGTGGTGCCGCTGGTGATCGCGACCGGCGCAGGCGCCAGCGCCCGCAAGTCGATCGGCATCACGGTGTTCTCGGGCATGCTGGCCTCGACCTGCCTCGCGGTGCTGTTTGTGCCGGCATTCTTCGTGGTGGTGCAGCGGTTCGAGAACTGGCGCGCGTCGAAGAAGGCGCCGAAGGCGCAGCCGGTCGCGGAGGTGAAGTCCTAGGCCTCGCTTGGCGCCTGCCGCGCCTCGCCGCTCGAGACCAGCAGCACCGAGACCTTTGACTGCCTGAGCACGGCGTCCGCAACGCCGCCAAAGGAGAGGTGATCGGCCTGGATGCGGTCGACGCCCATGACGACGAGATCGACATCGGTGGTGTCGATCTCGCGCAGGATCGCAGCTTCCGGCGCCCGGTTCACACGCAGCGTGGTGGTGATGTCGACGTCGTAGCGGGCAGCGAGATCGCCGGCGTCCTTGAGGATGCCGGCCTCCTGGCTCAGGCCGCGGGAGGCACCGCGCTGCGCGCCCTTGTCCCGCGTCGTCGCGACATAGATCACGCGCAGCGAGCCCGATCCGGCCTGCGTCAGCGCGACCGCAACCTCCGCGCCGCGCTTGGAGACGCCACTGCCGGAGACGGCAACGAGGATGTTGAGCGCATCCGGCATCGGCTGCTTGAGGTGCTTGCCCCTGGCGGCCACGATCGCGAGCGGTCCGTCGAACCTTGCGGCGATGTCCTCGATCTTCCGATCGAACCGATCGTTGGCCGCAGTGACCTTGTCGACCCCGACGATCAGGAGATCAAAACCCTTGCGCGCCTCATCGGCGATGGTCTCGCCGAGCTCCGCGCGCCTGGCACGGGTGACGACATCGACGCTGCCGGCGTCGCCGCCACCATTGGCGGAGACGGCTGCCTTCCTCACCACGGCCTCGTGGCTCTCCTCCTCATCGCGGACCTTCTCCTGCTCCCTGGCGTGCGTGCCGATATGCAGCACTGTGATGGGCAGGCCGCGCATGCCGGCCATCAGGCCCATGATGTGCGAGGCGAAGGTAGCGTTGACGCTCTCGTCGACCGCCAGCAGCGGACGTTCGAGGTTGGCGACAAAGCCGCGCTTCTCGAATTCCTCGCGCTCCAGGCGCTCCTGCTCCTCCCGGTTCATCGGCAGCTTCGCGAGCGCCGCGCGCAGCATCGGGGGCATCGCCATTGTGGTCACGATTGCCATGGTCACGATCATCGTGAACAGGTTCTGGCTGAGCACGCCGATGGACAGGCCGATGGTTGCAATGATCACTTCGGTCGAGCCGCGCGCGTTCATGCCGCTCGCGAGCGCCAGCGATTCCCGCGTGCGCAGGCCGCCCAATGTGCCGCCGACAAAGGCGCCGCCGAACTTGCCGACGCTGGCGATCACGACGAGGAGGGCGGTGAGCATCAAAAGGTTCGGATCGCGCAGCACCGAGAGGTCGGCGCTCAGGCCGGCGAGACCAAAGAACACCGGCATGAAGAAGCTCGAGATCAGTCCGCGCAGGCGCTCGTCGATCTGCCGCGTCAGGATCGGCGACTCCCCGACCAGGATGCCGGCGACGAAGGCGCCGAGCACGGTGTGGACGCCGATCGCATGGGTGATCAGCGCCATCGCGCCCATCAACAGCAGGATCACGGTGACGACCGCCGCGGCGCTGACGAGGTTGTCGTTGGCCCAGCGGATGAGCTGGAACACCAGCCGCCGGCCGATGGTGAAGCTGATGGCGAGGAAGGCGAGCGTGCCCAGCACGGCCTTCGCCACCGAGGCGATATCCAACGTGCCTTGCGAGGCCAGGCTGAAGATGACGGCGATAATGATCCAGCCGATGGTGTCGTCGATCACGGCGGTCGCGACGATGATCTGGCCGACATTGCGGCGCATGAAATTCATCTCGCGCACGACCACCGCGACGATCTTCACCGAGGAGATCGACAGCGCCGTGCCCATGAACAGCGCGGCCACCAGGCGCTGCTCCGGTTTGGGCAACAGCGCATCGGGCAGGAACTCACCGAGCGCAAAGCCGCAGGCGAAGGGCACGAGGATGCCGGCGATCGAGATCGCGATCGCGGCCTTGCCGACCTTCCTGACCAGCTTGAGGTCGGTCTCTATGCCGGTGAGCAGGAGCAGCAGCAAAATGCCGAACTGGGCGATGCCGTCGATCATCGCCTTCTGTTCGGGCGTCGCAGGGAAGATCGCGTGCTGCGCTTCGGGCCAGATCCAGCCGAACAGCGACGGCCCGAGCAGAATGCCTGCGAGCAATTCGCCGATCACCGAGGGCTGGCCGATCCGCTGCATGATCTCGCCGAGGCCGCGCCCCACCGCGATCAGCAGCACGATCTGCGCCACCAGCAGGAATTCGGATGGGCCGGCCGATTTGCCGCCCTCGGCGCTGGCCGCAATGGTCGTGAGGACAAGCGCCGCGGGGACAAGGCCGACCGGTCGGAGCAGGCTCCACCGCATGCAGGTGTCTTCCCCCTTCACCCGCCCCGGCAAGGTGCCGGAGCCACGGGGATAGAACCCGCGGGAGGTGGAGCGGGTTCCCGCGGCATTCACGGTCAGCTAGAGGCGAAAGTCGAAAACAACCCCATGCACAGTAGATATGAGGTTGAAAAGGCCCGAGAAATTTCGGCCTTGCCGAAATCGCTTGCTCCGTCGGGCAAAACACCGGCATGATGGCATCATGGGTGGTGCGCGCGGCGCGGTGCGACCCCGCCTCCCCGTCATTGCGAGCGCAGCGAAGCAATCCAGAGTCCCTCCACGGAAAGATTCTGGATTGCTTCGCTGCGCTCGCAATGACGAGTGGAACTGGCAACGACGAGTGGAAGGAGTCCCCGGCCTCACGCGTTGCAGCTTGTCCGGGACACGAGACCTCACGCCGCAGCCGGCGTTCGGATCTCGCGCGGGAGGATGATCGCCGCTGCAATCGCAAGCAGGCAGAGGGCGGCGAACGCGTGCAGCATGGTGACGAAGCCGCCCTGCTCATACAGCCAGGCAACCAGGCCGACCGAGGCACCCGCCGCGGTGAAGCCGATGAAATAGCGCACGGCGTAGGCGCGCGAGCGCCATTCCTCGCTGGTGTATTTGCCGACCATGGCGTCGTTCACCGTGACCTGCCCGAAGGCGCCCATGACGATGCCGATCGACACCAGGATCAGCGGCAGGTTGGACAGGCTCGCGGCAAGATACAGGAACGGCGCCAGCATGAAGGACAGCGGCAGCGCCACCGTCTTCAGCGAGTAGCGGTCGAGCAGCCGGCCGATCGTGTACTGCGTCATCGCGCCGAACACATAGACGCAGGCCGCGATGACCCCGAGCAGCGCCGGGCTCTTGGTGAGATCGGCGAGCCGCTCCGCGAACAGCTTTGGCAGCGCCACCGTGACGGCATTGAAGGTGGTGGAGATCGCGATCACCACGATCAGCAGCGACAGCACCACGCGCCACATGTCCTGCTTGGCGACACGCGCCTGCGCCGCCGCCTGCTTCGAGCCCTTGCGATCCTCATGCACGACCATCATCGCAAAGCCGATGCCGATCAGGACGGTGACGATGCCGGGGACGATGAAGGCAAAGCGCCAGCCGAGATACTGGCCGATCACGCCGGTGACCAACGCGGACGAGGCGACGCCGAGATTGCCCCAGACGCCGTTGATGCCCATCTCGCGGCCGAGCCTGTCGGCATAGGACACGATCATCGCGGTGCCGACGGGATGATAGATCGAGGCGAACACGCCGATCGCAAGCAGCGCGGCGCCGAGCTCGACCTGCGTCTGCACGAAGCCGACCGAGATCATGGCAAGGCCGATTCCGATGAAGAAGATCAGCATCATGTGGCGGCGGCTCCAGCGGTCCCCTAGCCAGCCGGTGAGCAGCGAGCCGGCGCCGAAGGCGATGAAGCCGGGGGTCGCGTAGGGCAACAGTTCCGAATAGGCCATGCCGAGCGCCGGCCCCATGATGATCACGGCGGCGGCAAAGATCAGCATCGCATAATGGTCGATGAAATGGCCGGCATTGACGAAACTGATGACCCGGCTGGGGCTGTTCATGCGAATCCTCTCCTGCTCCGAAATGAGTTATATGTCGGAGCCATGACGGGATGCTGCCAATGAGTGTCGTCGAAACGCCAATCCTCAGGGAGGTTCGCGGCAACCACCGCTCCACCGCGGGCGTGCACCTGGTCGCGCGCGATTATCCCAAGGGCCTGCGGCTCGACCCGCACATGCACCGCGAGGCGCAGCTGGTCTATGCGGCACGCGGCACCATGCAGGTGACGACACCCGGGGGACGCTGGCTGGTGCCGCCGGATCGCGCGGTCTGGGTGCCGGCCGGGCTCGAGCACGCCATCGACGTGCTCGCCGACATCGAGATGCGTACGCTGTATTTCGACCTCGCCTGGCTGAAGCGCGAGAAGCGCTACGACGGATTGACCAGGGAATTCGTGGTGCGGGTGTCGCCGCTGCTCAATCAGGCGATCCTCGCGCTGTTCGACGCGCGCAACACCGAGGAGCGCACCGAGCTGCTGGTGCGTCTGGTGATGCTGGAATTGCACCAGGCCGAGGATTCCGCAACCTTCGTGCCGCTGCCGCACGAGCCGCGCTGCCGGCGCGCCGCGATGATCGTGCTCGACGATCCGACCGGCCTGCACGACATCGACACCCTGGCGCGCGATGTCGGAACCTCCGCGCGCACGCTGTCGCGGCTGTTCTCGAGCGAGACGCAACTGAGCTTCAAGAGCTGGTGCCAGCGCGCGAGGATTGCGGCGGCGATCCAGCGGCTATCGACGGATGCGAGTGTCTCGGTGAAGCAGCTCGCGACGCAGCTTGGTTATGCCAGCGTGCCGGCGTTCTCGGCCGCGTTCCGTCAGGTGACCGGGCGTACGCCGACGGAGTTTGCGGGGAAGAGTTAGCCCCAACCTCGTCATTGCGAGCGCAGCGAAGCAATCCAGAATCCTTCCGCGGCGGCAGTCTGGATTGCTTCGCTGCGCTCGCAATGACGGCGTGTGAGGCCGCCCCCTCGCTGCCTAAATGCCGCCTGATGCCTCCGCCCTCGCCGGGCATGACAGCCTTCTCGAAACGCACGGCCCAGCTAAAGTTGGCAAATTCGCCTGCTTGATTGTGATCGGCTTCCGCCTAAATCCCGTGTAAGCTTCCGCACCGCACAAACCCGGTTTCGAAAGGCCCAGATGGCTAACGCCTTCTTCTCCGACCTGCTCGCCACCATCTCCGAGCGCGGCCGCACGCTGTTGCGCCGCGATTCTGCCGACACCAAACAGGACGCCGACGGGCTGATCGAGCTCTGCGACGCGCTGCTGTCGGGCCGGGGTGAAGCCTCCGGCACCGCCATGGCGCGTGAAGTGCTCGACATCTACCAGGAGTTGGATGCGGCAGGACGCCGCGCCTTCTTCGAGGCGCTGGTGCGCGACTTCGGCCCGGACCGGGAACGGCTGGCACAGGCAATCGAGAAATGGCGCGCCAAGCCGGCAGACGAGGACGCAAGCGCGTTGCATTTCGCCTCCGAACCGCGGCGGCAGGAGCTGATCCGCCGTCTCAACCGCGCGCCGGGCGGCACCGGCGATCTCGTCGCCATGCGCGCCGACCTGCTCGGCATGATGAACGGACACACCGATCTCGCCGCGCTCGACCGCGACGTCTCGCATCTTCTCTCCTCGTGGTTCAACAGGGGGTTTCTCGTGCTGCGCCGGATTGACTGGTCGACCCCGGCCAACATCCTCGAAAAGATCATTCGCTATGAAGCCGTCCACGAGATCTCCGACTGGGACGATCTGCGCCGCCGCATCGACCCGGTCGATCGCCGCTGCTACGCCTTCTTCCATCCCGCGATGGTCGACGAGCCATTGATCTTCGTCGAGGTCGCACTGACCGAGACCATTCCCGGTGCGATCGCGCCGCTGCTGGCCGTCGACCGGCAGCACCTTCCGATCGAGAAGGCGCGCACCGCCGTGTTCTACTCGATCTCCAACACCCAGCGTGGTCTCGGCGGCATTTCCTTCGGCAGCTTCCTGATCAAGCAGGTGGTCGAGGAGCTGCGCCGCGAGACGCCGAAGCTCGACACCTTCGTGACGCTGTCGCCGGTGCCGGGCTTCATGCCGTGGCTGAAGCAGGACAAGGATTTGCCGCTGTCGGACGAGGATCGCGAGATCCTGAAGCGCCTCGACGATTCCAAATGGTTCGAGAACCCCGAGACGGCTGCGCAACTGCGTGCCTTGATCGAGCCGCTCGCCGCCCATTACTTCCTGAAGGCGCGCACGCCGAAGGGGAAGCTGATCGATTCCGTCGCCCGCTTCCATCTCGGCAACGGCGCGCGCCTCGAGCGCATCAACTGGCTCGGCGACCTCTCGCCGAAGGGCGTGCGCGAATCCGCCGGCGTGATGGTGAACTACCTCTACCGCCTCGACGACATCGAGAAGAACCACGAAGCGTATGCCAACGACGGCGAAGTCGTGGCGTCCGGCGCGGTGAAGAAGCTGCTCAAGGGTGAGGGGCGGCGGCTGCTGGATATGCGGCTGTCGTAGCGGAGACGCTCGCGTCTCATTGCGAGTTGGGATCGGCTTGAGGAGCCGACGCGCGCTGAATGAAACTTTACGGCTGCACCGCTCCGTCCACCGTCATTGCGAGGAGCTCTTGCGACGAAGCAATCCAGACTGCCTCCGCGGAAAGATTCTGGATTGCTTCGCTTCGCTCGCAATGACGGAGAATGTGGCGGCACCTCGCAATTCGGCACCACCGCGCATCGCAGACGAAGGCACCAGCAGACGACCCAGCTCCCTCCGCCGTCATTGCGAGGAGCTCTTGCGACGAAGCAATCCAGACCGCCTCTGCGGAGAGACTCTGGATTGCTTCGCTGCGCTCGCAATGACGGAGTGTGTGGCGGCACCTCGCGCCTGATTGAAATTCGTCCGACAATCAGATCAGCGTCTCGTACAGATCGGTCCAGTCCGGATTGACACTCTCGATCAGCGCAAGTTTCTTCGCCCGGCTGCCGCCCTTGATCTGCTTCTCGCGCGTAATCGCGTCGGTCATGGTCGCGGGCAGCTCGAACCAGACGAGGAGCTTGCAGCCGTACTGCGACGAGAAGCCCTTCACGAGGCCCTCGCGATGCTCGAACGCGCGGCGCGGCGGATTCGAGGTGACGCCTGTGTAGATCGTCCCGTTACGACGATTGGCGAACATGTACACGCAGGGCTGCTTCATGATTGTGCTCGGCCAGGAGAGCCTTTACGATAACACAACCTGAAGGAAATTGCGAGCGACGCTTGAGACAGGAGCAAAAAAAACGTGACGTCGCCACACCGTCATTGCGAGGAGCCCGCGACAGGATTGCGAAGCAATTTGCACTGATGCGACGGAGCAATCCAGACTGCCTTCGCGGAAAGATTCTGGATTGCTTCGCTGCGCTCGCAATGACGGAGTGTGTGGCAGCACCTCGCGCAATTCCGTACCACCGTGCATCGCAGACGGGGGCCGCCGGTAACCGACACCGCCCTCTCCACCGTCATTGCGAGGAGCTCTTGCGACGAAGCAATCCAGACTGCCTACGCGGAGAGATTCTGGATTGCTTCGCTGCGCTCGCAATGACGGAGTTGGTTGCGCCAGCGGAGGCTACTCCGCCAGCGCCTTTCAGTCTGCTACTCGCGGAAAGACTCTGGATGGCTTCGTCGCAAGGGCTCCTCGCAATGACGAGGAGGGAGAATGCGTCCCTCGCAATGACGAGGAAAGAGAGTGCGCTGACGAGGAGAGAGCGCGTCGCGCTTACTTCTTGTCCCGGAAATACGGCTCGACCGGACCATGCACCTTGATGGTCAGGGGATTGCCGTAGCGGTCCTTGGCATTGCCCGCGGTGACGCGGACCCAGCCTTCGCTGATGCAGTACTCCTCGACATTGGTCTTCTCGACGCCCTTGAAGCGGATGCCGACGTCGCGCGACAGGATGTCGGCGTTGTAATGGGGGCTGTTGGGGTCGACCGAGAGGCGGTCCGGAAATTCGTCGCTCATGATTGTCTCGCTCATAACAGGGTCTCGATCTTCTGCCGCAATCCTTCCGGCCGCGCGGTCGGCGCATAGCGCGCGATCACCTGGCCGGCACGGTCCACCAGGAATTTGGTGAAATTCCATTTGATGGAGGCGCCCAGCAGGCCGGATTGCTGGTGTTTCAGGTACTCGTACAAGGGATGCGCGTGGGCGCCGTTGACGTCGATCTTCTCGAACAGCGGAAACGTGACGTCGTAATTGGTCGAGCAGAACGCCTGGATCTCGGCGGCCTGCCCCGGCTCCTGCGCGCCGAACTGGTTGCAGGGAAAGCCCAGCACCGAGAAGCCGCGCGGCGCCAGATCGCGATGCAGATCCTCGAGTCCGCGATATTGCGGCGTGAAGCCGCATTTGCTCGCGGTGTTGACGATCAAGAGCACCTGGCCCTCGAACTGTCGCAGCGCGACCTCCTCGCCGGCAAGCGAATTGGCCTTGAAATCGTAGATCGCAGCCATCGCTAACCCACGGGGTCGATCGGCGATGGCGGCACGCCGCCCGCCTCAATCGCTTCGCCGGCGAGCAGGCACAGATCCTCGCGATAGCGGCCGGAGACGATGTGCACGCCGACCGGGGACTTGCCGACGAGGCCGGTCGAGACCACGAGGCCCGGCAGTCCCATGAACGGGATCGCGATCTGCGGCAGCTGCGCTTCCCAGACGCGCTCGAAGGAGGCGGCGTCCTTGCAGTCGAGATGATCGGCGAATGACAGCTCGCCGGAGACCGGCGTCAGCACGACGGCGTATTTCTCGAAGAACAGCATCCAGTCGCGGGTCAGCGTGGCGCGGCGGGTCAGCGCCTGGGCGTAGTTGGCCTGATCCATCGGCGTGACCTTGGCGCGGATGCCGCGCAGGCACGCCAGCGCGCCGGGATCGCCCTCGCGCTCGGCCATTTCCAGCTGCGCCTCGTAGCCATCGCCAAGCCAGAGCTTGCGCTGCCATGCGACGGCTTCGCGCATCGGCGGGGTGTTCTCGATCACATCGACGGTCCACCCCGCCCGCTCGAGCCGCTTGCCGGCGTCGGTCACGGCCGCCTTCACCTCAGGCGTGGTCGCAAGACCGTCCGGATTGAGGCAGAGCGCGGCGCGCTTCGGCACGGCCGGGCCATCGAGCGGCGCCGGCACATACCAGGGATCGCGCGCATCGCGGGCCGACATCGCCGCGAGCGAAATGCGGAGGTCATTCACGGTGCGTGCCAGCGGGCCCGACACCGCCATGATCTGCGGCCCGATCGGCCGCTCCGGCAGCGCCGGGTTGAAGGCGGGGATACGGCCCAAGGTCGGGCGCAGGCCGTGCACGCCGCAGGCATAGGCGGGATAGCGGATCGAGCCGGCGATGTCGGTGCCGTGGGCGATATGGCCGATACCCGCCGCGACCGCCGAGCCGGCGCCGCCGGAGGAGCCGCCCGGTGTCAGCGAGGCGTCACGGGGGTTCTTGGTGTCGCCATGGACCAGGTTGGTGGTGAACCAGCGGTAGGAGAAGGCGGGGCAATTGGTGCGCCCCAGGAGAATGGCGCCCGCTTTGCGGAAATTGGCGACCACCGGATTGTCCTCGCGCGCGATCAGGTCGCGCTGGAGCTTGAGGCCGTTGGTGGTGGCAAAGCCTTCCTGGTCGACATTTGCCTTGATGGTGACGGGCACGCCGGCCAGCACACCGGGGTCCTCGCCCCGGGCAATGGCGGTATCGACGGCGTCGGCCTGCTTGAGCACGTCCTCGGGCCGGTGGTCGATCACGGCGTTGAGCTGGGGGTTGACGGCGTCGAGGCGGGCGAGCCCGGCCTTGGCGGCCTCCCGGGCGGACACCTTTTTGGATTTGACGAGGGTGGCGAGGTCGGCGGCCGACAGGCGCCAGAGATCTTGCATGACGTGCTCCGTTTAACCGGCGTCTTTTAGCGCCGGGAACGCGGCAAAGCCATGCGGATTTCGCGGGGTTACCACCGTCATTGCGAGCGAAGCGAAGCAATCCAGAATCCCTCCGCGGGGGCGGTCTGGATTGCTTCGTCGCAAGGGCTTCTCGCAATGACGGCGGAGAGAGCCGGGCCCTAATGCCGCGTCGCGGACTGGTCCGGGATGTCCAGCAGGGCCTCGGTGAAGGGAAATTCCAGCACGATCTCGCCTTCGACGTCGGTGACCTCGATCACCGCCTCCATGAGCGCCGGCTGGGTCCCCTCGGATTTCAGCACCTCCAGGATCATCTGGCGGGCGACCTCCCAGGCGCGATCGGGATTGCGCAGATCCTCGCCATCGGGATCCACGATCAACTCATCGCCGATACGGGTGTTGAAGAAATATCTGGGCATCACCGAATTCCACTTGGGGCGATTCCACTTGGGGCGCCTGTACCGGATTGAAAGCTGCACTGCACTCACAACTGCTTTATCAGGGCAGGGTTCGCGACCGAATGCGCCTGCCGCAAGGCAGCATCGTCAGAAGTGATGTTCCACCATCATTTTTCGCGGCGCAACATGCCGTTCTCGGGAAAATTTCACTGGCGAACTTTTGCGCCCGCAGTAACTTAGCCCCCGGGCGGATACGTCCGAAATCTCAAGAATGGAGCGCCAAAATGGCCTGGAAAGCCCCCAAGATCGTTGAAGTGCCCTGCGGCATGGAAATCAACATGTATGTGAGCGCCACCCGCAAGTAAGCGGTTGGTGAGTAGGCGTTCTGCGCAGGTGGGTCTTGCCGGTCACGATCGGTTTCCGGACGATGGAAACTGTGTTGGCCTAGGATCCACCTGGCGACGTTGCTTCCAGGAGACGGATCATGCTTCGCGTCGTCGTCCTGGGCGCCGGGGCCGGCGGCGGAGTCCCGCAATGGAATTGCGGTTGCGAGGGCTGCCGGGCGGCGCGTCACCACGGCCATGAGCTTTATCGGACCCAGGCCTCGGTTGCCTTCAGCGGCGACGGCGAGCACTGGTTCCTGATCAACGCCTCCCCTGATCTGCGCCAGCAATTGAATGCCACGCCGCAGCTGCATCCCAAGGCAGGCGCGCTGCGCCACACGCCGATCGCAGGCGTGATCCTGACCAACAGCGAAGTGGATGCGGTCGCGGGCCTGCTCTCGATGCGCGAGGGCTCGCCGTTCACGGTCTATGCGCATGAGAAGGTGCTGGCGATCCTGAACAGCAACACCATCTTCAATGTGCTCAACGAAAAGAACGTGCGGCGGCAGCCGATCGGTATCGGTGAGCCGTTCGAGCCGCGTCTCACCGATGGTGCGCGCTCGGGGTTAGAGGTGCGGCCCTTCGCGGTGCCGGGCAAATCGGCCTGGTATCTCGAAGGCAAGGCGCATCCGGGCGGCGAGAGCGGCGACGGCGATACGCTGGGTCTGAAGATCACCGACAAGTCGACCAGAAAATGCTTCTACTTCATCGCCGCCTGCGCCGAAATCACCGACGCGCTCAAGGCCGAGATCGACGGCGCCGCACTGGTGTTCTTCGACGGCACGGTCTGGCGGGATGACGAGATGATCAAGGCCGGGCTCGGCCACAAGACCGGCAAGAGCATGGGCCATGTCGCGATGTCCGGTGACGATGGCGCGATCGCGCGGCTGGCCGATCTCACTATCGACAGGAAGATGTTTCTCCATATCAACAACTCGAACCCGGCGCTGCTGCCCTCCTCGCCTGAACGCAAGACGGCTGAAGCGGCGGGCTGGCAGATACCTGCCGACGGAACGGAGATCGTGCTGTGAATGCCGCGTCCATGACTGGAATGACTGCGCTCTCGGTCGGCAAGGACATCAGGCTCAATTCGGCCGCGGAGCTGGAGGCGACGCTGCGCCACATTGGCGCTACGCGCTACCACAGCCTGCATCCGTTCCATAAGCTCTTGCATGGCGGCAAGCTGAACAAGGGCCAGGTGCAGGCCTGGGCGCTGAACCGCTACTATTACCAGAGCACGATCCCGATCAAGGACGCGGTGGTGATCTCGCGCTTCCGCGACCGCGCTACGCGGCTGGAATGGCGCCACCGCATCGAGGACCATGACGGCGATGTCGGCAGCGAGGGCGGCATCGAGCGCTGGCTGAAGCTGACCGAAGGCCTCGGCCTTGACACATCTTACGTGGAATCCACCGAAGGCATCCTGCCGGCGACGCGGTTCGCCGTGGAGGCTTACGTCCACTACTGCCGCGAGAAGAGCCCGCTGGAGGCGATCGCCTCCTCGCTGACCGAACTGTTCGCGCCGAACCTGCACGAGGAACGCATCTCCGGCATGCTGGAGCATTACGACTTCGTCAATCCTGACATCATGAGCTATTTCAAGCGCCGCCTCGCACAGGCGCCGCGCGATGCCGGCTTCGCGCTCGACTACGTCAAGGCGCATGCGACGACGCCGGAGCAGCGCGCGCAGGTGTGCAACGCGCTGATCTTCAAGACCAACGTCTTGTGGGTGCAGCTCGATGCGCTCCAGCACGCCTATGTCGAGGGCAACATTCCGCCGGGCGCGTTCGTGCCCCAGGAAACTAAAAAAGCGAGTTGAGGGACGAGAGCAATGGCCGGGCCGCGGAACATCAGCGTCAGCGAGGCAAGCCGCCCCGTGCTGCCGCGGCATGCCAGGCTGAAGTATGACGAGACGCGAAAAGTCTGGGTGATCCTGGCGCCGGAACGCGTGCTGGCGCCTGATGAGATCGCGGTCGAGGTCTTGCAGCTTTGCGACGGCAAGCGCAGTGTCGGCGACGTGTCCGACCTGCTGGCGGAAAAATACGCCGCACCGCGCGAGGCGATCCTCGCCGACGTCGTCGTCATGCTGCAGGATCTCGCCGACAAGGGCTTTCTGACCGAAGCCCGGGAGAAGACGCCATGAGCGATGTGCTCCCAACCATCCCGCCTGATGCCAGCGACAGCCTCGCGGTGCTGGAGAAGAGCCGCTCGACGGCGGAGACATTTGGCATTCCGCTCGCCGTGCTGCTCGAGATCACCCATCGCTGCCCGCTGCAATGCCCCTATTGCTCCAACCCCGTCGAGCTCGACCGCGCCGGCAAGGAGTTGACGACGGATGAGTGGAAGAAGGTGCTGAGCGAGCTCGCCGAGATCGGCGTGCTCCAGGTGCATTTCTCCGGCGGCGAGCCGACCGCGCGCAAGGACCTGGTCGAGCTGGTCAAGCATGCCAGCGACGTCGGCCTCTACACCAACCTCATCACCTCGGCGGTGCTGCTGACGCGCGAGCGGCTGAGCGACCTCGCCGACGCCGGGCTGTGCCACGTGCAGATCAGTTTCCAGGGCGTCGAGGAGGGCCTTGCCGACCGCGTCGCCGGCTACAAGAACGCCCACCGCAAGAAGCTCGAGGTCGCAAAGTGGACGCGCGAGCTCGATTTGCCGCTCACCGTGAACGCGGTGATGCACCGGCAGAACCTGCACCAGCTCCCCGACATCATCCAGATGTCGATCGATCTCGACGCCGACCGGCTCGAGGTCGCCAATGTGCAATATTACGGCTGGGCGCTGAAGAACCGCGCCGCGCTGATGCCGACGGTCGCGCAATTAGATGAGTGCACCCGCCTCGTCGAGGAGGCGCGCGAGCGGCTGAAGGGTACGCTCGCGATCGACTACGTCGTGCCCGACTACTACGCGCTGCGGCCGAAGAAATGCATGGGCGGCTGGGGCCGGCAGTTCTTCAACATCTCGCCGGCCGGCAAGGTGCTGCCCTGCCATGCCGCCGAGAGCATCACCGGGCTCGATTTCGAATCGGTGCGCTCCAACCATTCGATCGCCTGGATCTGGCAGAACTCGGACGCCTTCAACCGCTATCGCGGCACCGGCTGGATGAAGGAGCCGTGCAAGAGTTGCGAGTTCCGCGAGATCGATTTCGGCGGCTGCCGCTGCCAGGCCTTTGCACTGACGGGCGATGCCGCCAACACAGACCCTGCCTGCGCGCTGTCGCCGCTGCACGAGACCATCTTCAAGCAGGCCGAACACGAGGCCGAGGGCGAAACCAACCGCTTCCTCTATCGCAACTTCGCCGGCGGCACTCTGGAATCCGGGAATGATGCCTGACGCCGACGCGGCCGCAGCGGCCAGACGTGCCGATCCCTTTGCGCCGCTGACCTCCGACATGCTCGACGTCGGCGACGGCCACGAGCTCTGTGTCGAGAGCGTCGGCCGTGCTGGCGGCATTGCTGCGATCTATCTGCATGGCGGCCCCGGCAGCGGCTGCCAGCCGGATCATCGCCGCCTGTTCGATCCCGAGCGTTTGCATGCGGTTCTGTTCGACCAGCGCGGCTGCGGCCGCAGCCGTCCCAAGGGCTCGCGCGAGCACAACACGACGGCGCATCTGATCGCGGACATGGAAAAGATCCGCGAAAAGTTCGGCTTCGACCGCTGGATGGTGGTCGGCGGCTCCTGGGGCGCGACGCTGGCGCTGGCTTATGCGCAGGCCCACCCCGAGCGCGTCTCCGGCATTGCGCTGCGCGCAACCTTCCTGGGCACGCGGGCAGAGGTGGCGACGGCCTTCACCTCGCGCCTGCCGCAATTCTATCCAGCGCTGCACGACGATTTTCTGAGCGTGCTGCCGCCGGAGGAACGCGCGCAACCGGTGGACGCCTATTATCGCCGCATCCTCGATGCCGATCCGGCCGTGCACGGACCGGCCTCGCGCGCCTGGCATGACACCGAACGCGCTCTATCGGAGCACAAGCCGGCCAAGACGCGGATCGACCTCGCCTCGCTGAACGTCTGGCGCACATTGCCGGCGACACCGTTCATGGAAGCGCATTACTTCATCAATGACAGCTTCATGACCGAGAACCAGCTGCTGCAAAACGCCGGCCGGCTCGCCGGCATCCCCGGCATCATCGTGCAGGGCCGCTACGATCTGTTGTGCCCTCCTGAGACATCCGCGCAGCTCGCGAAAGTTTGGCCGGGTTCCGAGATTCGGATCGTGGAAGAAGCCGGACATTCGCTCTATGATGCCGGCGTGCGGGACGCGGTGATGAAGTCGATCGCCGACCTCGCGTCGAAGGCCGCGCGATAACACGCGAAGCAAGGACAACAAGAAAATGCCGCTCGCCGGGAAAGGCATGCTGCTGACGTCGATGAACATCGACGCCGCAGATGAACCTGATTTCAACCGCTGGTACGATCGCGAGCATCTGGAAGAGCGCGTCGCGATCGAGGGTTTCCTGGAGGCGCGGCGCTATGTCGCGCACGCCGCCAATCCCAAATATCTCTCGCTGTATTCGACGTCGACGCTCGACGTGCTCGACAGTCCCGCCTACCGGACGCGGCTCGCCAACCAGACCGAATGGTCGCGGCGGACCATGGCGCATTTCAAGAACATGCTGCGCGTGGTAGCGCGCATCACCATCAGCAAGGGCACTGGACGCGGTGCTGCGCTGGGGCTCGTGCGGCTGCGCCCCACGGCCGGCAATGCCGGCGCGTGGCGTGATGCACTGCAAGAAAAGCTGGCACCCGGAGAGCGCGAGGGCATCATCTCGATGCATCTGCTCGAGAGCGAACCGGAATTGTCGGGCGCAACGGCGGATATTCCGGCGGTGCGCAACGAAGGCGCGCGCGACTGGTTCGTGCTGATCGACGGCACGCGCGTCGGCGCGGTCTCGGCTGTCATCGCCGAACGCTTCACCGGTCCTGCGGCCGCGCCCTTCCCGCTGCCCGTCTCCGTCGGCACCTATGCGCTGATGTGGGACCTCGCGAAGAGCGACATCACGCACGGCTGACGCACCGGCATGCAGCGCAACATATTGCACCGCCGCATTGCCTGCGGACGGCCATTAATGCTGTCTGCGCGCAGCTCCCATGAAAGCGGGTGATTCACCCAAATTTGCCGTTGTACTTCGGACCGGTTCTAATAAGCTAACCCAATGACGTCATTCAGAAACCAGATCGCCGCGCGTTAAGCGTCCGACAAGCTCAAGAAAAGGCCGCCGGGTCTTTGAGCCTGCGCGGACAGGGTAGGAATGAAACCGACCGATATCGCGGCCCCCGACTACTTTCACAAAGTGGTCGATTGCCAGTGGGCCTGTCCTGCGCACACCCCGGTTCCCGAATACATCCGATTGATCGCACAAGGCCGCTACAGCGACGCCTACATGATCAATTGGAAATCGAACGTGTTTCCCGGAATTCTGGGACGCACCTGCGATCGTCCATGCGAGCCGGCGTGCCGCCGCGGACGCGTCGAGGAAACGCCGGTGGCAATCTGCCGCCTCAAGCGCGTTGCCGCCGACTTCAAGGACGACATCAAGCACCGCCTGCCGAAGCCTTCAGCCAAGAACGGCAAGCGCGTCGCATTCGTCGGAGGCGGACCGGCCTCGCTGACGGTGGCGCGCGATCTGGCGCCGCTCGGCTATGACTGCACCGTGTTCGACGGCGATCCCGAAGCCGGCGGCATGATGCGGACCCAGATCCCGAAATTCCGCCTGCCCAATTCGGTCATCGACGAGGAGACCGGCTACATCCTCAATCTCGGCGTCGAGTTCAAGGGCGGGCACCGCATCGAGAGCATGAAGGCGCTGCTCGCGGAGAAATACGACGCGATCTTCGTCGGCTCCGGCGCGCCGCGCGGCCGCGAGCTCGACATTCCGGGCCGGAAAGAGGCCGCCGCTCACGTCCATATCGGCATCGACTGGCTGTCCTCGGTCTCGTTCGGCCACACCGACAAGATCGGCAAGCGCGTGATCGTGCTCGGCGGCGGCAACACCGCGATGGATTGCTGTCGCACCGCGCGCCGCCTCGGCGGCGAGGACGTCAAGGTCATCGTGCGCTCCGGCTTCGAGGAGATGAAGGCCTCGCCCTGGGAGAAGGAGGACGCGATCCACGAGGACATTCCGATCCTCAACTTCCTCGTCCCCGTCGCCTTCATCCACGACAACGGCAAGCTCACCGGCATCACGTTCCAGAAGGTGAAGGCCGAATACGATTCCAAGGGCCGCCGCAACCTCGTCCCCTCGGGCGAGCCGGACCAGACCCTCGAATGCGACGACGTGCTGGTCGCGGTCGGCCAGGAGAACGCCTTCCCCTGGATCGAGCAGGACTGCGGCATCGAGTTCGACAAATGGCACATGCCCAAGGTCGATCCGAAGACCTTCGTCTCGACCAACCCGAAGGTGTTCTTCGGCGGCGACGCCGCGTTCGGGCCCAAGAACATCATCTGGGCGGTGGCGCAGGGTCACGACGCCGCGCTGTCGATCCACAAGCTACTGTCGGGCGAGGACATCACCGAGCGCCCGCTGCCGGAGGTGCATGTCTCGTCACAGAAGATGGGCATCCACGAATGGAGCTATGACAACGACATCTCCAACGACAAGCGCTTCAAGGTGCCGCATCGCGACAAGGTGATCGCGCTGAAGGACATCCGCACCGAGGTCGAGCTCGGCTACGACGTCAAGCTCGCGCTCGGCGAGGCGCATCGCTGCCTGAACTGCGACGTCCAGACCGTGTTCTCGACCTCGCTCTGCATCGAATGCGATGCCTGCGTTGATATCTGCCCGATGGATTGCATCACCTTCACGGAGAATGGCGAGGAAACCGATCTGCGCCAGCGCCTGAAGGCGCCCTCGCCGCATCCGGACCAGGACCTCTACGTCTCCTCCGACCTCAAGACCGGGCGCGTGATGGTGAAGGACGAGGATGTCTGCCTGCATTGCGGGCTCTGTGCCGAGCGTTGTCCCACCGGAGCCTGGGACATGCAGAAATATCTCATCGAAATGACCCACGCAGGTTCAGCATGTCCGACAAAAAGCCGATCAGCAGCGTAAACGACTTCGTCGTCCGCTTCGCCAACGTCAACGGCTCCGGCTCGGCCAGCGCCAACGAGATGTTTGCGCGCGCGATCCTGCGTCATGGCGTGCCGGTTAGCCCACGCAACATCTTCCCCTCCAACATCCAGGGCCTGCCGACCTGGTATGAGGTGCGGGTGACGGAAGAGGGCCATCTCGGCGCCCGCGGCGGCGTCGACCTGATGGTGGCGATGAACCCGCAGACCTGGGACAAGGACGTCGCCGGCATCGAGCCCGGCGGCTATCTGTTCTACGATTCCACCAAGCCGATGCCGTCGACCAAATTCCGCGACGACATCACCGTGATCGGCGTGCCGCTGACCGCGATCACCAACTCGACCTATACCGATCCGCGCCAGCGCCAGCTGTTCAAGAACATCATCTATTTGGGCGCGCTCTCGGCGCTGCTCGACATGGACCCGAAGCTGATCGAGCAGCTGATCGGCGAGCAATACAAAGGCAAGGAGAAGCTGCTCTCCTCCAACGTCCACGCGCTGCATTTGGGGCGCGACTGGGCACTGCAAAATTTGAAATGCCCGATCGGGCTGCGGGTGAAGAAGTCCGACACGGTCGGTGACCGCATCTTCATCGAGGGCAACAGCGCGGCCGCGCTCGGCGCCGTCTATGGCGGCGCAACGGTCTGCGCCTGGTATCCGATCACGCCGTCCTCGTCGGTGGCGGAGGCTTTCACCGCCCATTGCAAGAAGTATCGGCACGATCCGGAGACCGGCAAGGCGAAATACGCGATCGTGCAGGGCGAGGATGAGCTGGCCTCGATCGGAATCGTCATCGGCGCCTCCTGGAATGGCGCACGCGCCTTCACCGCCACATCCGGCCCCGGCATCTCCCTGATGACCGAGTTCATCGGCCTCTCCTACTTTGCCGAGATCCCGGCCGTGATCATGAACATCCAGCGCGCCGGTCCCTCCACGGGCATGCCGACCCGCACCCAGCAATGCGACATCATCGCCTGCGCCTATGCTTCGCACGGCGACACCAAGCACGTGCTGCTGTTCCCGGAAGATCCGGCCGAGGCCTTCGAGTTCGCGGCCGCCGCGTTCGATCTCGCCGAGCGGCTCCAGACCACGATCTTCCTGATGCTCGATCTCGACATCGGCATGAACCACCGGCTCTGCCGCCCGCTGAAATGGGACGATTCCAAGCAATATGACCGCGGCAAGGTGATGACGGCGGAGATGCTGGAAGAAGGCCGTGACTTCGGACGCTACCTCGACGTCGACGGCGACGGCATTCCCTACCGCACCTATCCCGGCACGCATCCGACCAGGGGCTCCTATTTCACCCGCGGCACGTCGCGTGATCGCTATGCGCGTTATTCCGAGGAAGGCTCGGTCTATGCGGACAACATGCAGCGTCTGGTGCGCAAGTTCGAGACCGCGCAGGACCTGGTGCCGCGGCCACTCCAGGCCAATGCGGAGCGGCCTACCAAATATGGCGTGATCTATTTCGGCTCGACCTCGCCGGCGATGGACGAGGCGATCGGATTGCTTGAGGCACGCGGGCATCAGCTCGACCGCCTGCGCATCCGCGCCTTCCCGTTCCATTCGAGCGTGGCGAGCTTCCTCGCCGAGCACGATTTCGTCTATGTCGTCGAGCAGAACCGCGATAGCCAGCTCCGTCAGCTCATCGTCAACGAGAACGGCATCGACCCGATCCGCCTCGTGCCGATCGTGCATTACGACGGCTCACCGATCACCGCCCGCTACATCGCAAAAGCCATTGGCGACCACCAGGATCACCTCAAGGTGACCCCGCTCCGCAAGGCCGTGTCATGACCTATATTGCCAAGCCGAAATTTCATCACCCGGGCCTCAAGAAGAACGAGCTCGGCTACACGCATCGCGACTACGAAGGAAAAATCTCGACGTTGTGCGCCGGCTGCGGCCATGACTCGATCACGGCCTCGATCATCGAAGCCTGCTACGAGCTCTCGATCGAGCCGCATCGGGTGGCAAAAATCTCCGGCATCGGCTGCTCGTCGAAGACGCCGGATTACTTCCTCGGCAATTCGCACGGCTTCAACTCCGTGCACGGCCGCATGCCCAGCGTGCTGACCGGGGCCAATCTCGCCAATCGCGATCTGATCTATCTCGGCGTTTCCGGCGACGGCGATTCCGCCTCGATCGGCTTCGGCCAGTTCGCGCATTCGATCCGGCGCGCCGTCAACATGACCTATATCGTCGAGAACAACGGCGTCTACGGCCTCACCAAGGGCCAGTTTTCGGCCACCGCCGACCGTGGCTCGAAGTCGAAGAAGGGCGTCACCAACACCGACAACGCGATTGATCTCGTCGCGATCGCGCTGCAGCTCGGCGCCACCTTCGTGGCGCGCTCGTTCTCCGGCGACAAGGCCCAGCTCGTGCCGCTGATCGCGGCTGCGATCGGCCACAAGGGCGCGTCCTTCATCGACGTCATCAGCCCCTGCATCGCCTTCAACAACCACGCCGGCTCGACCAAGAGCTTTGATTATGTCCGCGAGCACAACGACGCCGTGAACCGGCTCGACGTGCTGGTCGGCCGCGATCCCATTGCAGTGGACTATGCGCCGGGCACGGTGCAGGTGGTCGAGCAGCATGACGGCAGCAAGATCGCGCTGCGCAAGATCGACGCCGACTACGATCCGCATGACCGGCTCGGCGCCCAGACCTTCCTTGCAAGGCACGCCGCCAAGGGCCAGATCGTCACCGGGCTGCTGTACGTCGATCCCGACGCGGAAGATCTGCACAGCCATCTCAACACGGTCGAGACGCCGCTCAACACGCTGGAAGCGGATACGCTCTGCCCGGGCTCGGCGGCGCTGGACAAGTTCAACGCCAGCCTGCGTTAAACACCGGCGTCGCGATTCCGAGGCGCGTTCGTCCCCGAGCGCGCCTTAGCCTTTTGGACCAAAGTGACGGCTTTCCGTCTGCAAATCTTGTTTGCTATGGTCAGCCTGCAGGCAGGGATCACGTATGCAGCCGGTTACGCAGTACGCCAGGAGCGGAGACGTCCACGTTGCCTACCAGGCGTTCGGCGACGGTCCGATCAATCTTGTTCTGGTGCCGGGCTTCGTGTCCAACGTCGAGAACTACTGGGACCAACCCGACCTCGCTCGCTTCCTGACCCGCCTTGCGAGCTACGCGCGCGTCGTCACCTTCGACAAGCGAGGTACCGGCGGATCCGATCGCGTCAGCGAACTCCCGGGCCTCGACGTGCGCATGGACGATCTGCGTGCGGTGATGGACGCGGCTGGCATCGAGCAGGCTGCCCTGCTCGGGATCTCAGAGGGCGCGCCACTCTCCATTCTGTTTGCGGCCACCTATCCGCATCGGTGCCGCGCGCTCGTGCTTTACGGCAGCTTTTCGCGCTTCTCCTATTGGTTTGCGACCGACGAGGCGCTTGCGGCATTCTTCGACTATGTCGAGAAAGCCTGGGGCACCGGCGGCAGCATCCAGAAGTTCGCGCCGTCGCGGGCGAACGACGCCGCGTTTCAGCGCTGGTGGGGGCGCAACGAGCGACTGGGCGCCAGCCCGGCCGCAGTGACGGCCTTGATGCGCATGAACAGCCAGATCGAGATCGGCGGCGTATTGCCGGCAGTTCGTGTGCCAACCCTCGTCATCCACCGGACCGGGGACCAAGTCGTCAACGTCGCGGGCGGGCGCGACGTCGCCGCGAAAATTCCCGGAGCGCGTCTGGCGGAATTTCCCGGGAGCGATCACCTCTTCTATGTCGGCGAGAACGCCGACGACATTTCCGATGCGATCGAGGAATTCCTGACGGGAGCACGTGGTTCCGCAGTGGCTGATCGCGTGCTGGCAACGGTGCTGTTCACCGATATCGTGGGTTCGACTGAAAAGGCCGCCAGCCTCGGCGATCGTCGTTGGCGCGCCCTGCTTGACGACCATCACGCCATGGTCCGCAGCATCCTCGCTCGCTTCAGGGGCCATGAGGTCAAGACCACCGGCGACGGGTTTTTCGCGACGTTTGACGGGCCTGCGCGCGGGGTCCGTTGTGCTCGAGCGATCGCTGATGAAGTCAAGTCGCTCGGCATCGATATCCGCGCCGGCCTGCATACGGGCGAATGCGAGATCATCGACGATGATGTCGGCGGGATCGCCGTCCACATCGGGGCACGGGTCGCGGCGCTGGCCGGCGCCGGGGAAGTATTGATGTCGAGCACCGTGAAGGATCTCGTCGCTGGGTCTGGCCTCCGCTTTGGCAGCCGTGGTGTCACGCCACTGAAGGGCGTTCCCGGCGAATGGCAAATCTTTGCTGCCGAAAGCTCTATCTCACCCGCACCGTGATCTTGCTCGAAACGACGGGCGGCTCGAACGGATCATGCTTGGCATCGCTCTGCACCAGTTGCAACGCGCGGCCCGGGCGAGAGCCCAGCCTGCGTTGATCATTTGCTCCGCGCTGAAACGGGCTGCCTGACGCGCACGGTGATCTTGTCCGAGACAACCGGCGGGTCGAACGGGTAGTGCTTCGCATCGCCCAGCACCAGTTGAAGGGTGTGGGTCCCGGGCGGAAGCTCGAGAAAAGTTTCTGTCTGCCCTGCCCCGAAATGCAGATGCGACTTGTCCTGCGGGATCGGCTCCTTCGGATCGATGGGGTCGTTGACGTCGACCAGCAAATGATGGTGGCCGGCGTTCTGATAGTCGTCGCCGGCATGCGTCACACCCATGTTGCGCAGGCCGAACCGGACCAGGAATCCGCCGCGCACCCTTTGCCCGTCATACGGGGTGATAAAATAAACCTTTGCGTCCTTTGGAGCAGCCTTGCCTTGCGAGAAGGCCATGCCCGGGAGCAATGCGAGCATCGCCGACAGCGCCACGCAGCGAAGGATATGCATCAATCTACTCCGGCAGTTAAGGACTGAGCGCGACACGGAAGCCATGCGTCGGGTAACGAACATTGGTATCGTAACCGTCGCGGTTGGACGGGCGTACGTATCTCAAGTCGTTCTTCCAGGAGCCCGAGCGCAGGACGTGCGAGCTGCAGTCCCCACCGCTCCATGCCGAACCGTCATTGGGCGCGCCCTGATAGGTCCTGTGCCAGCAGTCCTCGACCCATTGGTCGACGCCGCCGCCCATGTCGTAGAGACCGAAAGGATTGGGCTTGAAGCTGCCGACTTTCGCCGGCTGCTCGGCCACGGCATCCCCGCAGTCCTTGCATCCGGCCATGCCCTGCTGGGACTTGTCGCCCCACCAATACTTTGTCGACGTCCCGCCGCGCGCCGCATGCTCCCATTCGGCTTCGCTTGGGAGCCGGTAAGGCTTCTTCGTCGTCTGCACGAGGAACGCGACATATTGCTGTGCGTCGGTCCAGCTCACATTGGTGATTGGCGCATCGTCCTTGCCGGCGGCCGTGAATCCGCACGCCTTGGCGGCGGCGCATTCGTTCCATTCCTGCACCGTCACCGGATATTTTCCGATCGAGAATGGCTTGACCGTGACCTGGTGGACAGGACGTTCGGTCGGATCATCATTGCTTCCCATCGCAAAGCTGCCGCCGCGAACAGCGATCATCTCGGGTTCACGGACCGGTGCCGCTGTCGGTTGGCTGGGCGCCGGAGTGGGCGACGCAGGTGCTGAGGCCAGTGAGGGAGACGGTTGCGGTGTCTGCGTCGCCGCCTCGCGCGGCGACGGCTGCGGGATCGGCGATGCGGCCGGAGAAGCGGTCGGCGCGGCCGCCTGCTTGCCGACCCTGCCCTGCGGCTGCGCCAGCAGATACCAGAGCACGCCCGTGGCAATCACCAGCAGCGTGATGCCCAGGAGAAAGATCAGGGTATTCTCGCGCCGGCCCCGCGTCCTGCCGACTGCATCTGCATCCGGCAGCACACGATAGATGCGCACGGGATCCGTGATGTTCTTGACCTTGCGATCCCCGAGCGACTCATAGCCGCACACCACCTTGTGCTTGATCTGCTCGTAGATCGCGCCCGAGATGTAGACCTGACCGGGCTCGGCAATGCCCTCGATGCGTGTGGCGATGTTGACGCCATCGCCGTAGATGTCGTCCGGCTCAACGATGACATCACCGAGATTGACGCCAATTCGGTATTCGATCCGGGAGTCCCTCGGTATCGAGGCATTGCGGCCGACGAGGTTCTGCTGGATGACAATGCTGCATCGAACGGCCTCGACGGGGCTGTCGAAAATGGCGATGAAACCATCGCCCGTGGTCTTCACCAGATTTCCGTGATGCTCGACGATGCTGGGTTCGATGAGGTCCCGCTCGATCCGCTTGACGCGGACGTGCGTGCCTTCCTCGTCGGCCTGCATCAAGCGGCTGTAGGATGCGATGTCACCGACAATGATGGCTGCGAGACGACGAGGCATCCCGCCGTGCGGAGGCGGCTCGTTCGTATTCCCGGATCTGAAGTTGCGAATTTCGCCCATTGCGGGGGACTCCACAAAACCTACAAGAGGCGGCCCCAGCCTACGACTTCGAGAAACAATCGCGTGTGAACGCTATCACATTGACGAACCGGGACAACGGCGAAGGGATCGCCGACAGCGAGTTCCGGAGAGCAAAGGGCTTACCCATTTGCCTGAACCTTCTTGCCCCAACCTGCGACTAAGGCAACGCTCGGACCACCGATCTCGGCTCCGCGGAAGGGGGAGAGACAGGGTGACGGACGAGTTCGGCCGGCATGGTCGAGACGCCCGCTTTGGCGAACTCTAGCTGACAGGCTCCGGCGCGGGCTGAGGCTCCGGCACGGCATGGTCCGCGTGGGCCGGTCGTCCCGCGCCCCAATATTGCTTGCAGGTCTCGAGCAATGTTTCGGTGTTCATGGTCAGGCCGCCCGCTTTGACGATCACGCTGTCAGCGCCAAGCGCCTTGTTCATCAGCACCAAGGCTTGCGTCGCAAATCCTCCGGAGAATCGCTCGGCGATGAGTGGGTCGACCTTGAGTACCACGAATTTCTGCGTGCGCTGCTCCCAGAGCATGATCTTTCGCACGGCGCTCCAGGCGATGGTCTCGCCGGCGAGCCTGGTGTCGCGGATGCCGACACGGCTGATGAAGACCACCGGCTGCCGCGCGGAGAACAGCCGCCAGAGCATGCGGCAGGTGGCAAGGCCGAAGAACACCGCACCGACATAGCAGGCGGCGACCTGGAATGAGGTGATGTTCTTGCCTTCCTGCCAGGTGAATGCGAGTCCGGCAAAGAGCAGCGTCAGTAGCCCGCTGCCACCGAAAAGCGTCAGCAGGCGGGCTCGCGAATAGCCGATCGCAAGATTGGGCAAGTTTTGACTTTCGGACATTTCGATCGCCTCCAGCCATTTGCAACAATCTGGGGTCTATCCACGCCCCTCCCTTGCAACGGTTAAGCCTGGAACCTTGCGCGAGGCTGCCGGAAGCGATGCAGTTGAACGCGCGGCATGCGGCTTGCGACTAACGGCCAGTTGGCCCCCACCCTGCCGATGCGGGCCGTCAATGGCTGATGTATCCGGTGCGATCATGAAGCTTGCCCTCATCCTTCCGCTTGCTTTTGCCGCCTTCATCGGCGCCGCCCGGGCCGAGGAGGCCGACGACATCCGCGAGGCGAGCAAGACCGAAGCTGAGACCTTCAACGCGCGCATGTATGCGGGCACGCCCGGCAAGACGGCCTATGCCTGCTTCGTCCGCCGCTACGATGCCGAGCACCTGGCGCGGCATCCGATGCAGAAGGTCGCCTCGATGACGCTGCTGGTCTCGGCGGAGATCGACAGCGAGGACAAGCAGTTCCACAACTCCTTCCGGCTAGGCTTCCGGTATCGCCACCGCAGCGGCGATTTCGACTCCAGCGGCTCCTGTCACCACGTGGCGTTCACCAAGGACGGCGGCGAGGTCCGCCTCGGCTGCGGCGTCGATTGCGAGGGCGGTGGCATCGGTGTCGCACTCTCGAAGGACGACAAATCGGCCATCGTGCGGCTCGCGAGCATCAGGGTCTGGCTGCACAACAAGCCGGACGACGAGGCCGAGCGGTCGCTGGTCGCAGGCCACGACGACGGGATTTTCCGGCTCGACCGGACCGACAACAGCGAGTGCGCCGCGCTCGTGACCGACCGCAAGGAACTCGCAGCGCTCCGCCACAAATGATATGTCTCCGGCAAAGCCAGTCGCTGCGAGGGAGACCGCGATGAACCGCCGGAACATCTTGTGGAGCACCGTCTCGGCGCTGGGCGCGGCGTTTGCCTCGCGCGCCAATGCTGCAACGGAAGCGAAATCGGACAGGCTGAAGGTCGTCTATCACCTCAGCGACGCCGACAAGGTCAATTTCGTGCTCGGCAACATCCAGAACCACATCGACGGCGTCGGCGGCCCCGACCATGTCACGATCGCGCTGATAATCCACGGGCCGGCGTTGAAGGCATTCCACTTGGCGCAGGCCAACCCGGACATCAGCAAGCGGATCGGCGATTTCTCCAGGGACGGCGTCGAGCTCGCCGCCTGCGGCAACACGATGAAGGCGCAGAACATCACGCTGACGGATCTGCTGCCGGGGTTTGTCAGCGCGGAGAAGGGCGGCGTGGTTCGTTTGGCCGAGCTGCAGTCGCAGGGGTATCTGTATCTGCGGCCGTAGGGCGCGCGAGGCGCCGCCACATTCTCCGTCATTGCGAGCGCAGCGAAGCAATCCAGTCTCTCCGCGGAGACAGACTGGATTGCTTCGTCGCAAGGGCTCCTCGCAATGACGCGGAGCGCGTTGCGCGAGCGAGCCATCCCGCTTGACATACCCATAACCCTTCGGTTATGAATGATCCATAACCTACGAGTTATGGATTTCCATGTCCGCCGCCCCCGACCTTCTGTTCCGGACGCTCGCCGACCCCACGCGGCGGGCGATCTTCGAGCGGCTGTGCCGCGAGGGCGAGCAGACGGTCGGGGCACTGACGGTGCGATCCGGCGTTTCCCAACCGGCGGTCTCAAAGCACCTCGGCGCCTTGAAGCAGGCGGGCCTGGTGCGCGACCGCCATGAAGGACGCCAGACCCATTACAGCGCGCAGCCAGGCGCGCTCAATCCGCTGATCGACTGGACCAGCCAGATGGCGGGCTTCTGGCAGAACCGGCTCGATGCGCTCGACGATCTCCTCAAGAGGATGGACCAATGACTGAGGCTGCGACCGAAACACGTTCCGTGGTCATCGAGCGGGAATTTGCTTATCCGCCGGAGCGGCTGTGGCGCGCGCTGACGCAGCCGCATCTGATCGAGGAATGGCTGATGAAGAACGACTTCAAGCCGACGGTCGGTCACCGCTTCAATCTCCGCGGCGAATGGGGCGGCGTGCTCGATTGCGAGGTGCTCGCCATCGAGCCGCAGCGCTCGCTGGCCTACACCTGGAATTTCACGCATGAGGATTCAGCCTACGACCTCAAAAGCGTGGTGACGTTCACGCTCACCCCGCAAGGCGCCGGCACGCATCTGCGCGTCGAGCAGGCGGGCTTCCGCCCCAGCCAGAAGCAGGCCTATGGCGGCGCGCATGCCGGCTGGAAGCAGTTTTTCACCAAGCTGGACGAGCTGCTGGCGCGGGCCGAATAGCCTTGCCACGAGCGTCCATTCCGAACATTCCCACAGGAGACCTAGATGAGCTCGAACATGTGGATTCGACAGATCCATCGCTGGCTGTCGCTTGCCTTCACGCTCGCCGTGATAGCCAACATCGTTGCGCTGACCATGCAGATTCAAGCGACATGGATCGGCTTGCTGGCCTTCGTGCCGCTGATCCCGCTGCTCGCGACCGGGCTCTATCTGTTCGCGCTGCCCTATGTCGGCCGGCGCAGCGGGGCGCGATCATGAAAAAGGCGGTGACGGCAAGGGAGAACGCCGCGAAGGACACCGATGGACCTTCGCCTGCCAAGATGATCGACGGCAAGATCAAGGAGCTCGGCGACTGGCGCGGCGAGACGCTGAAGCGAATCCGCGCGCTGATCAAGGAGGCCGATCCTGAGGTCGTCGAGGAATGGAAATGGCGCGGCGTTCCCGTGTGGGAGCACGACGGCATTATCTGCACCGGCGAGACCTACAAGGCCGTCGTCAAGATGACCTTCGCCAGGGGCGCGGCGCTGGACGACCCGGCCGGCCTGTTCAATTCCAGCCTCGACGGCAATGTACGGCGCGCGATCGATATTCCCGAGGGCGCCAAGATCAACGAAAAAGCGCTGAAGGCACTGATCCGCGCGGCCGTGGCGCTGAATGCGTCCAAGGCGAAGAAGAAGCCGGCGAAGAAGCAATCGGCCTAAAGCACCCGTTGTGCAGCCGCGAACTCCTTCCTTCTCCCCTTGTGGGAGAAGGTGGCGCGAAGCGCCGGATGAGGGGTCTCTATCGACACGGGAAAATGCCGAGAGATACCCCTCACCCCAGTGAGCTTGTGTCTGCCGGCGTCGCTGCCCTCTCCCACAAGGGGCGAGGGCACATTAACGCGCATCTCGCCTTCTTGGCTCCGCGCAGTCAGCCACGTTACGCCGCCGCTGTGATCGGCCGCGGGCTCACGACGTATTCGCGCAGCACCTTGTCACTCCCATCGACCTCGATCAGCGCGACGTCGTAGGTCCAGAGATCGGCCAGATGCTGGAGCACCCGCTTGGCGTCGGTCTCGTTGAGTTGCGAGCCCTTGATGACGCGGTGGTGCAGGATCAGCCGGCGGTCGCCGGAGAGATCGACATCGACCACCTCGATATTGGCGTCGATGTAGCCAACGTCGTGCTGCCGCGCCAACTCGCGGCGGACGCGGCGGAAACCGCGGTCGTCGTGAATGGCGTCAACCCGGATGCCGGCGCGCTCCTCGGGATCGTCGTGCAGATGGAACATGCGGAAGTGCCGCATCAGCTTCGGGCTCAGGAACTGGGCGATGAAGCTTTCATCGCGGTAATTGGCCCAGACGTCGCGCAGCACGCCCATCACGTCGTTCTTGCCGGCGATGTCAGGGAACCATTCGCGGTCCTCGTCCGACGGACTGGTGACGATGCGCTCGATGTCCTGCATCATGGCGAAGCCCAGCGCATAGGGGTTGAAGCCCGAGAAACGCTGATCGTCGAACTCGGGCTGGAACACCACATTGGTGTGCGATCCCAGGAATTCGAGGAAGTTGCCGTCGGTGATGCGGCCCTGCTGATGCAGCTGGGTCATGATGCGATAGTGGACGTAGGTCGCCGTCCCCTCGTTCATCACCTTGGTCTGGCTTTGCGGATAGAAATATTGCGCGATGTGGCGGACGATGCGCAGCAGCTCGCGCTGCCAGGGCGCCAGCCGCGGCGCGCTCTTCTCCAGGAAGTAGAGCAGGTTTTCCTGCGGCAGGCCGAGTAGCTTGCGGCGCCGCTCGAGCGAGATCGCGGTCCTGCTCTTCGAGGCACCCTTGGGCACGGTGCGCCAGAGGTCGTTGAAGACTTCCTCTTCGTGCTGGCGGCGGCGCCCTGCCCGCTTCTCTTCCTCGCGTAAATCCAGCTTCTTCTTGCCGGGATAACGGTCGATGCCGTGCGACATCAGCGCGTGCGCCGCGTCAAGCGTGCGCTCGACCTCGGTGCGGCCGTAGCGCTCCTCGCATTGCATCACGTATTTCTTGGCGAAATCCAGGTAGTCGAGAATCCCTTCGGCATCGGTCCACTGCTTGAACAGGTAGTTGTTCTTGAAGAAGTGGTTGTGGCCGAAGGCGGCGTGCGCGATCACCAGCGTCTGCATCGTCGCCGTGTTCTCCTCCATGAGGTAGGAGATACAGGGCGAGGAGTTGATCACGATCTCATAGGCGAGGCCCATCAGGCCCTTGCGATACGACGCCTCGTGATACGCAAAATGCTTGCCGAACGACCAGTGCTTGTAGAACAGCGGCATGCCGACGGATGAATAGGCATCCAGCATCTGCTCGGCGGTGATCACCTCGATCTGGTTCGGGTAGACGTCGAGCCCAAGATCCTTCAACGCCACCTCCTCGCAGGCATCGGTGATGCGCTGCAAGGTGTGGAAATCCCAATCGGCGCCTTCGAACAAGCGTTCCGTCATGGAGCGGCTTTCTCCTGAGAAGTCTCGCGGCGCTGGAACAGATCGTGGAACACCGGGAAGATCTCGCTGCGCTCGCTGACCTTGCGCATCGAGAGCGGTGCGCCGCTGTTGCGCAGGCGCTCATAAAGGGTCCAGAGCGAGGAATCGGACAGATCGAAGGCACTGCCGCCGGATTCTCCGACCTCGAGATAGGCAAAGAACTGGCAGACCGGCAGGATTTTCTCGGTCAGCAGCAGGCCGGTGAGCTCGCCGTCGGAATAGGAATTGTCGCCGTCGGAGGCTTGCGCCGCGTAGATATTCCAGTCCGCCGGATTAAAGCGTTCGCGCACGATCTCGTGCATCGCCTGCAGCGCGCTGGAGACCAACGTGCCGCCGGAGGCCGGGCCGTAGAAGAAGGTCTGCTCGTCCACTTCCTCGGCGCGGTCGGTGTGGCGGATGAAGACGATCTCGACATGCTTGTAGCGACGCTTCAGGAACACGTAGAGCAGCATATAGAAGCGTTTGGCGAGATCCTTCATATGCTCGGACATCGAGCCGGAGACGTCCATCAGGCAGAACATCACGGCCTGCGCCACCGGCCGCGGCACCTTCTCGTAGCGGCGGTAGCGGATGTCGAGCGGATCGATGAAGGGAATGCGCTTGGTCTTCGCCTTCAGCTTTTCGAGCCGGGCGAGAAGCTCCACGCGTTCGTCCTCGTCGGCGCAGGCGGCGATCTCGGCTTCCAGCGCTTCGATCTCGTCCTTGCTGGGACGCTTGAGCGCGATGCGGCGCGCCAGCGCGAGCTTTACGGTGCGGCTGACCGAGATGTTGGCCGGCGACCCCGACGTGGTATAGCCGACGCGCTGGATGCCCTCGCTCTCCGTCTGTGCAATCTTGCGCTTGGCGAGATCGGGCAGCTCGAGATCGTCGAGGAAGAGATCGACGAATTCGTCGCGACTGAGCACAAAGCGGAAGGCGTCCTCGCTGTCGCCTTCGCCGGGACCGGAATCCTTGGCGCTGCCCTGGCCGGAGCGCTGGAGGTAGTCGCCCTCGATGAACTTCTTGTTGCCGGGCAGCACCATGTCGCGCGTTCCGCCTTCACGGCGGAAACGCGGCTCGTGCATGCCGTCGAGCGGTATCGTGACCTCACCACCCTCCAGGACGTCCTTGATGTCGCGTTCCTGCGAGGTCTTCTTGACGGCGCCCTGCACCAGGGATTTGGCCCGACGCAAGAACCGCTGCCGGTTCTCAAGACTCTTGCCGCCTGGATTCAGGCGCCTGTCAATAATGTGAATGGCCACTTTCTCATCCGTCTCAACCGGCTTGCTTCACGCGCATGTACCATTCGACCAGTCGGCGAACCTGACGCTCGGTGTAGCCGCGCTCCACCATGCGTGCGACGAACTCGCCGTGCTTCTTCTCCGTCTCGCCGTCCTTCTTAGACCCGAACGAGATGACCGGAAGCAGGTCCTCGACCTGAGAGAATATCCGCTTTTCGATCACATCGCGAATCTTCTCGTAGGAGGTCCAGGTCGGATTCTTGCCGCCGTTCTGGGCGCGCGACCGTAACGAGAATTTGACCACCTCGTTGCGGAAATCCTTCGGGTTGGCGATGCCGGCCGGTTTTTCGATCTTGGTCAGCTCCTGGTTCAAGAGATCGCGATCAAGGAGTTGTCCGGTGTCGGGATCCTTGAAATCCTGGTCCTCGATCCAGGCGTCGGCGTAATCCACGTAGCGGTCGAACAGGTTCTGGCCGTAATCCGAGTAGGATTCCAGATAGGCCTTCTGGATCTCGTTGCCGATGAACTCGGCATAACGCGGCGCAAGTTCCGCCTTGATGAATTCGAGGTAACGCTTTTCGATTTCCTCAGGAAGCTGCTCGCGGCGGATCGACTGTTCCAGCGCATACATCAGGTGCACGGCGTCGGCGGCAACCTCCTGCGGATCGTGGTTGAAGGTCGCGGCCAGGATCTTGAAGGCAAAGCGCGTGGAGACACCGTCCATGCCTTCGTCGACGCCGGCGGCATCCCGGTATTCCTGGACGCTGCGCGCTTTGGGATCGGATTCCTTCAGGCTTTCGCCATCATAAACCCGCATCTTGGCAAACAGCGTGGAATTCTCGTGCTTGCGTAGCCGCGACATCACCGAGAATCGCGCCATCGTTTCCAGCGTCGCCGGCGCGCACGGTGCAGACGCAAGCTCGGAGCCCTGGATCAGCTTTTCGTAGATCTTCTGCTCTTCGGTGTAGCGCAGGACATAGGGCACCTTGATAACGCAGATGCGGTCGATGAAGGCTTCGTTGTTCTTGTTGGCCTTGAAGCTCGACCACTCCGCCTCGTTGGAGTGCGCGAGGATGACGCCTGTGAACGGGATCGCGCCGATGTTCTCGGTGCCGATATAGTTGCCTTCCTGCGTTGCGGTCAGCAACGGATGCAGCATCTTGATCGGCGCCTTGAACATCTCGACGAATTCGAGCACGCCCTGATTGGCGCGGTTGAGGCCGCCGGAATAGCTGTAGGCGTCGGGATCGTTCTGCGCGTAGGTCTCGAGCTTGCGGATATCGACCTTGCCGACCAGCGAGGAGATGTCCTGGTTGTTCTCGTCACCGGGCTCGGTCTTGGCGATACCGATCTGGCGCAGCCGCGACGGCTGAATCTTGGCGACGCGGAATTGCGAGATGTCGCCGCCGAAGGCCTCCAGCCGCTTGTAGCACCACGGGCTCATCAAGCCGGTGAGACGCCGGCGCGGAATGCCGTACTTCTCTTCCAGCATCGGACCGAGCTGATCGGGATCGAACAGGCTGAGCGGGCTCTCGAACACCGGCGAGAGTTCATCCCCGGCCTTGAGCACGTAGATCGGATGCACCTCCATCAGCGACTTCAGCCGCTCGGCGAGCGAGGATTTGCCGCCGCCGACCGGTCCGAGCAGATAGAGGATCTGCTTGCGTTCTTCCAGGCCCTGCGCCGCATGGCGGAAGAAACCGACGATGCGCTCGATGGTTTCTTCCATGCCGTAGAAGCCGGCGAAGGCCGGATAGGTGCGGATCGTGCGGTTCAAAAAAATACGGCCAAGGCGTGGGTCCTTGGCCGTGTCGATCGTCTGGGGCTCGCCGATCGCCGCCAGTAACCGTTCGGCCGAGTTCGCGTATTTCATGGGATCGCTTCGACACGATTCCAGGTATTCCGCCATCGACATGTCGTGCTGGCTTCTCGCCTCGAACGACTTAGCGAAAGCGTTGAATAGAGAATCGTTGTACATGATCCCTCTCCGCGTGAGTTCCGCTACAAGCTGAAACGAAAGCAGTTACTGGACCGTTCCTCAGGCCGCTTCTCGAATCAGCGTGAGCACATGACCATCATTGGACACCCGGGTGCCGAGACGACGCAACGCACAAGGTAGGCACTCGCTGAATTACGAACAGGCACTTGCCTGTAATTTGTGCGAATCTCTATCCATCTTCGCTCATTTCCAGAAAATGTCACTCGCTCGCCACATCCGGGCAATACCGGGGACGAGTCCCTCGGGCACTGCAACATGACAATTTGCCAGCGGCAAACTTATGACGCTTGCAGAGCGATGCCTTGCGCGCCGCGTTCATCTTCCTGCTGCGATGCGATGCGTGGGCAAGCGCGCAGCGCTGTATCATAATCGGTCGCCAAACCCTCCGAACGGATAACGTCGTTCTGCGTGGCGGCCCGGATGCAGAAGAGCTGCCGCGCTTGACTTGAAGGCAAGCCGTCTGAAAGCAAGCCTTTTGAAAGCAAGCCTTTTGAAAGCAACGCTTGCGCGCCGCCGCATCATCGCGAGGTGCGCCGCGACCAGGAGCCGCATGACGGATTGACCGATGTCGAGATCATGGGATGCGCCGATGCAGACGGTCGACGCGATCGACGGCCCGTGATCGGCTACGGCGACGCCATCAGGATTTGCGTGCATGCTTCCCCCAGCATGGCCATTCGCGACCGAGCCAATGACGATCAGACGGATCGATAACCGCTGACGACACTTCGCGACGCGACCGATGTCCTCACGCAACAACGCCTCGGCCGAACCATCGCGGCCAAATTTTTATTACGCAAAAGGACAACTGCCGCCTGGATCGCCATGATCGCGACGGAGTTAAGCTGAGAGAATGACGCCAATACCCTTGATTGGTTCCCTCCCGGGAGCATGTGAGCTAAAGGATAGCGCGTCAGGACCGGCGCGGAAACCCCCTCCGCCCGCAGGCTTGGAGATAAATAAGCATCATGAATCCCGTCAAAGAACTGGAAAAGCACGGACAAGCCGTCTGGCTGGACTTCCTCGCCCGCGGCTTCATCGCCAAGGGCGACCTGAAGCGGCTGATCGACGACGACGGCCTCAAGGGCGTCACCTCCAATCCGTCGATCTTCGAGAAGGCGATCGGTAGCTCGGACGAGTACGACGCCTCGATCGGCAAGGCGCTGAAGCGCGGCGACCGGACCGTGGCCGATCTGTTCGAGGCGGTCGCGATCGAGGACATCCAGAACGCCGCCGACGTGCTGCGGCCGGTCTATGACCGCCTCAAAGGCCATGACGGCTATGTCAGCCTCGAGGTCTCGCCCTATCTGGCGATGGACACCGCCGGTACCGTCACCGAGGCACGGCGGCTCTGGAAGGACGTCAACCGCAAGAACCTGATGGTGAAGGTGCCGGCGACGCCTCAGGGCCTGCCGGCGATCGAAACGCTGATCGGCGACGGCGTCAGCATCAACATCACGCTGTTGTTCTCCAAGGCAGTCTATCTCGAGGTCGCCGAGGCCTATCTCGCCGGCCTCGAGAAATATATCGCCGGCGGCGGCGACCCCTCGCATGTCGCGAGCGTGGCGAGCTTCTTCGTCAGCCGCATCGACTCCATGGTCGACAAGCAGCTCGACGAGAAGATCGCGCGGGCCAACGACCCATCCGAGAAAGAGCGGCTCGCCGCGCTGAAGGGCAAGGTCGCGATCGCCAACGCGAAGGTCGCCTATCAGGATTACAAGCGCCTGTTCTCGGGCCCGCGCTGGGACAAGCTCGCCGCCAGGGGCGCCAAGCCGCAGCGCATGCTGTGGGCCTCGACCGGCACCAAGAACAAGGACTACAGCGACGTGCTCTATGTCGAGGAGCTGATCGGCCCCGACACCATCAACACCATGCCGCCGGCGACGCTGGATGCATTCCGCGACCACGGCAAGCTGCGCGACAGCCTGGAGGAGAACGTCGACGACGCCCGCCGCGTGCTGGAAGAGCTGGAGCGCTCCGGCGTCTCGCTCGATGCCATCACCGAGGAACTCGTCAAGGACGGCGTCAAGCAGTTCGCCGACGCCGCCGACAAGCTCTACGGCGCCGTCGCCCACAAGCGCGCCACCGTGCTCGGCCCCGCGATCGACCGCCAGCAGCTCTCGCTGGGGGACGGCCTCGGCAAGGCCGTGGCCAAGAGCACCGAGGAATGGCGCGCATCGGCAAAGATCCGCAGGCTGTGGCAGCGCGACAAATCGGTCTGGACGGGGACGGACGAGGACAAATGGCTCGGCTGGCTCGACAGCGCAGCGAAAGCCGACGTCGCCGACTACGAGGACTATGCCAACCGCGTGAAGGGCCAGAACTTCTCCGACGCCGTCGTGCTCGGCATGGGCGGATCGAGCCTCGGACCGGAGGTGCTGGCCGAGACCTTTGCGAGGAAAGCGGGCTTCCCGAAGCTGCACGTGCTGGATTCCACCGATCCGGCGCAGGTGCGGGCGATGGAGGCCAAGATCGACATCGCCAAGACCGTGTTCATCGTCTCCAGCAAATCCGGCGGCACCACCGAGCCGAACGCGATGAAGGATTATTTCCATGAGCGCGTCGCGCAGGCGCTCGGCCCGAAGGCCAAGACCGGCTTCCGCTTCATCGCGGTGACCGACCCAGGCTCCTCGCTGGAAAAGGCGGCGAAGAAGCTCAACTACGCCCGCGTCTTCCATGGCGAACCGTCGATCGGCGGCCGCTATTCGGTGCTGTCGCCGTTCGGCCTGGTGCCGGCGGCCACGGCCGGCATCGACGTCAAGACCTTGGTCAAGCATGCGCTCTCGATGGCTCGCTCCTGCGGACCGGACGTGCCGCCAAGCGAGAACCCGGGCGTCCAGCTCGGCCTCGCCATGGGCCTCGCCGGACTCGAAGGCCGCGACAAGGTGACAATCCTGTCGTCGAAGAAGATCGCCGATTTCGGCGCCTGGGCCGAGCAGCTCATCGCGGAATCGACCGGCAAGGAGGGCAAGGGCCTGATCCCGATCGCCGGCGAGCCGCTGGGCGAGTCCTCGCTCTACGGCAACGACCGCTTCTTCATCGACATCCGCACCGAGGGCGAGACAGACGCCGCGCACGACTCGGCACTTGCCGGGATCGAGGCGGCCGGCCATCCCGTGGTGCGCATCGTCATGAAGTCGATCGACCATCTCGGTCAGGAGTTCTTCCGCTTCGAGATGGCGACGGCGGTGGCAGGCTCGATCCTCGGCATCAACCCGTTCGACCAGCCCGACGTCGAAGCCGCCAAGATCAAGACCCGCGAGCTGACGTCAGCCTACGAGAAGACCGGCGCGCTGCCGGCCGAAGAGCCCGTGGTCAGCACCGCGGAATTCGACCTCTACACCAACGACACCAACGCAGTCGCGTTGCGCACGATGGGAGCCAATGGCGACCTCACCTCCTGGCTCAGGGCACATATCACGCGCTCGCGGCGCGGCGATTATTTTGCCCTGCTCGGCTACATCGCCCGCGACAAGGCCACAATCGAGGCGCTGCAGGAGATGCGGACGGCCGTGCTGGAGAAACGGCATCTGGCGACTGCCGCCGAATTCGGACCGCGCTTCCTGCACTCCACGGGTCAGGCCTACAAGGGCGGGCCCGACAGCGGCGTGTTCCTCCAGATCACCGCAGATGACGCCAAGGACCTGGCCGTGCCGGGCCAGAAGGCAAGTTTTGGCGTGATCAAGGCGGCGCAGGCACGCGGCGATTTCGACGTGCTCACCGAGCGCGGCCGTCGCGCGCTTCGGGTGCACCTGAAGGGGCCGCTCAAGAAAGGTCTCGCTGCGCTCAATGCCGCGCTTACTGACGCGCTGAATTAAGAGGAATTTCTCAATGCAACTCGGCATGATCGGCCTCGGCCGGATGGGCGGCAACATCGTTCGCCGGCTGATGCACCACGGCCATTCGACCGTGGTCTATGACAAGGACGCCAAGGCCGTCGCCGGTCTCGCCGCGGATGGCGCTGTCGGCTCGGCGACGCTGGAAGAGTTCATCTCGAAACTGGAGCGGCCGCGCGCGGCCTGGGTGATGCTGCCTGCGGGCCGCATCACCGAGCAAACGATCGACACGATCGCGGGCGTGATGCAGGAGGGCGACGTCATCATCGACGGCGGCAACACCTTCTGGCAGGACGACGTCCGGCGCGGCAAGGCGCTGAAGGCGCGCGGCATCCACTATGTAGACGTCGGCACGTCCGGCGGCGTCTGGGGGCTCGACCGCGGCTATTGCATGATGATCGGCGGCGAGAAACAGGTCGTCGACCGGCTCGATCCGATCTTCGCAGCCCTAGCGCCCGGCGCCGGCGATATTCCACGCACGGAGGGACGTGACGGGCGCGATCCGCGCATCGAGCAGGGCTACATCCATGCCGGTCCCGTCGGCGCGGGCCATTTCGTCAAGATGATCCACAACGGCATCGAATACGGCCTGATGCAGGCCTATGCGGAAGGATTCGACATTCTCAAAAACGCCAATATCGACGCCCTGCCTGCCGATCATCGTTACGATTTCGATCTCGCGGACATCGCCGAAGTCTGGCGGCGCGGCAGCGTGATCCCGTCATGGCTGCTCGATCTCACCTCGACCGCGCTCGCCGACAGCCCCGCACTGGCTGAATATTCCGGCTTCGTGGAGGATTCCGGTGAGGGACGCTGGACCGTGAATGCGGCGATCGACGAGGCCGTGCCGGCCGAAGTCCTGACGGCAGCGCTCTACACACGTTTCCGTTCCCGCAAGGACCACACCTTCGCCGAAAAAATTCTCTCGGCGATGCGCGCGGGGTTCGGCGGCCACAAGGAGCCGAAGCAGCCGGACGCTTCGAAGCCCGAATAAGAAGTCGAAGCAACAAGCAACACAGCGAAGGCCAATCGTTCGTGACAAAAGACCCGCAAGCAAAGCCCAAGCCGGAAAATTGCGCCTTCGTCATTTTTGGCGCCACCGGCGATCTCACGCACCGTCTCGTGATCCCCTCGCTTTACAATCTTGCCGCAGAACATTTGCTGCCGGAGAAATTTTGCGTCGTCGGTGTGGGCCGCAACGCCATGTCGGATGACGATCTGCGCGACGGTCTGTTGAAGGGCCTGAAGCAATTCGCAACGCGACCCGTGGACGACGATATCGCCCAGAGACTGCTGGAGTGCGTCACCTTCGTCGAGGCCGATCCGAAGGACCCGCCCTCCTTCGATCGCCTGCGCGAGCATCTGGATTCGCTGGAATGCGCGCAAGACACCGGCGGCAATCGCCTGTTCTATCTGGCGACCCCGCCCGCTGCATTCGCACCGACCGCACGCGAGCTCGGCCGCACCGGCATGATGAAGGAGAACGGCGCCTGGCGGCGGCTGGTGATCGAAAAACCGTTCGGCACCGATCTCACCTCGGCGCGGGCCCTGAATGCCGAGTTGCTGAAGATCATGGGCGAGCACCAGATCTACCGGATCGATCATTATCTCGGCAAAGAGACGGTGCAGAACATTCTGGTGCTGCGCTTTGCCAATGGCATGTTCGAGCCGATCTGGAATCGCAACCACATCGACCACATCCAGATCACGGTCGAGGAGAAGCTCGGCGTCGGCCACCGCGGCGGCTTCTACGACGCCACCGGCGCGCTGCGCGACATGGTGCCGAACCATCTGTTTCAGCTGATGTCGCTGGTCGCGATGGAGCCGCCGGCGCGTTTCGACGCCCATTCCGTGCGCTCCGAGAAGGCGGAGGTGCTCACCGCGATCCAGCAGCCGAGTCACGAGGAGGCGCTCAAGAATTCTGTCCGCGCGCAATATCTCGCGGGCCGGATCGGCGACGACGAAATATCGGACTATCGGAAGACCGAGGACGTCAAGCCCGGCAGCGCCACCGAGACCTTTGTCGCGCTGAAGCTGATGATCGACAATTGGCGCTGGGCCGGCGTGCCGTTCTATCTGCGTACCGGCAAGGCGTTGGGGCACAAACGAACGGAAGTCGCAATCAAGTTCAAGCAGGCGCCGCTCTCGATGTTCTCCGGCACGGCGGTCGACCGTCTCTCGCAAAATTTCCTCACCATCGGCATTGCGCCGACCGAGACCATCGAGCTTCAGTTCAACGCCAAGATTCCGGGGCCGAGCATCACCATCGACGGCGTCGAGATGAAGTTCAAGTACGGCGATTATTTCCAGGCCGATCCCTCGACTGGCTACGAGACGCTGATCTACGACTGCATGATCGGCGACAACATCCTGTTCCAGCGCGCCGACGGCATCGAAGCCGGATGGCAGGCGGTGCAGCCATTCCTCGATGCCTGGAAGGACGCAGGCAGCAACGGCATCGAAACCTACCCCGCCGGCAGCGACGGCCCGGCCTGTGCCGACGAGCTGCTGCGGCGCGACGGCCGCAGCTGGCGGAAATTTTCGTGATGGCGACGGCCGGGCAGCCGAAGCTGATCGTCGTCGCCGACGTCGAGGCGCTCGCTCAGGCTACGGCCGAGCGGGTGATGGCCCGGATTTCGACCAATCCCGGCCGGATCGCAATCTGCCTCACCGGCGGCTCGAGCCCGAAGAAGCTCTATCAGCTGCTCGGCAGCGAGGCTTGGCGTGGCAAGATTCCATGGGATCGCGTGCACTGGTTCATCGGCGACGAGCGTTTTGTCCCCGCGAGCGATCCCCTCAACAACATGGCCGTCGCGCGCGAGATCTTCCTCGATCGCAACGCGCCACCAGGCCATATCCATCCGATTCCGACCACAGCCGAGAGTCCCGACCAGAGTGCGGAAACCTATGCGCGCGAGCTGCAGGCCTTCTACGGCTCGGACCAGCTCGATCCGGCGCGGCCGCTATTCGATCTCGTCCTGATGGGCGCCGGTCCTGACGGCCACACTGCCTCGCTGTTTCCCGGCTATCCCGCCGTCGAGGAGACCGAACGCTGGGTCGTCGGCGTCCCCAAGGCCAATGTCGCGCCCTTCGTGCCGCGGGTCTCGCTGACGCTGCCTGCGCTGGCCTCCTGCCGCGAGATGCTGTTCGAGATTGCCGGGCATGACAAGCAGCCGATCTTGACGCGCCTCCTCAATGGCGAGACTCTGCCGGCTGTACGCGCGCGCTCGAATGGCGAGACCCTCTGGCTGGTCGACCAGGCCGCGCTTCCGGAGGGGATTCGTGGCGGGCGCTAAAGCACCTTGTGCGTTGATCGTGATGGGCGTGTCGGGCTCGGGCAAGAGCACGGTGGCGGAATTGCTCGGCAAGCGGCTGGGCTGGCGATTCGAGGACGGCGACAACTTTCATCCCGCGAGCAATGTCGAGAAGATGAGAGCCGGCCATCCGCTCACCGACGAGGACCGCTGGCCCTGGCTCAACGCCATCGCCGACGAGATCGCGCGGGTCTGCAACAAGGGCGAGCACGTCATCATCGCCTGTTCGGCGCTCAAGCACACCTATCGCGACGTGCTGCTGCGTGGACGCGACGACGTGCGCTTCGTGTTCCTGAAGGGCACGCAGGAGCTGATTGCCGACCGGCTCGCGCACCGCAAGGGTCATTTCATGCCGCCCGGGCTCCTCACCAGCCAGTTCAACACGCTGGAGCCGCCCGAGGCGAGCGAGCATGTCATCACGGCGTCGATCGATGAATCGGTCGAGGCGATCGTGGACGGCATCGTGCGGCAGTTGAAAATCGACGGCGGGAAACGCAAGCCATGACGAAAATCTCACTGGTGGTCTCCGATGTCGACGGCACGCTGCTGACCAAGGACAAGACGTTGACGGAGCGCGCGAGGTCCGCCGTGCAGCGGCTGCACCAGGCCGGCATCGGCTTCACCATCACCTCCAGCCGGCCTGCGATCGGCATGCGCTTCCTGATCGAGCCGCTGGCGCTGTGGCTGCCGGTCGGCCCGTTCAACGGCTCCTCGATCGTCGATCCCGAGATGAACCCGGTCGAGCAGCATTTGATCCCGAAAAGCGCCGCCGAACGGTCACTGCGGATCCTCCGTGAATTCGGCGCCGACATCTGGCTGTTCACCTACGACAAATGGCTGATCGACAACCCGGCCGGCAAATATGTCGCGCATGAGCAGCACACGATCCGCTCCGATCCGACCATCGTGACGGATTTCTCGCCCTATCTTGCCAGCGCCTGCAAGATTGTCGGCGCCAGCGCCGATGCGGCGGGCCTCGAGGCTTGCGAGAAGGCGATGCAGCACGCCCTCGGCGGCGAGGCCACTGCCGTCCGCTCGCAGACCTATTATCTCGATGTCACCCCGCCCGGCTTCGACAAGGGCACGTTCGTGCAGGCCATGGCCAAGCGGCTGGGCATCTCCACCGACGCGGTCGCAACCGTCGGCGACATGCAGAACGACCTTGCGATGTTCCGCGTCAGCGGCGTCTCGATCGCCATGGGCAACGCCACCGACAGCGTCAAGGACCAGGCGACAAACGTCACCGCAACCAACGAGCAGGATGGCTTTGCGGAAGCGATGGAGATGATCTTGAAGCGGAACGGGGCCGGCTAAGTCACTACTTCGATCGCTGCATCGCCGGCTTCTCGCTCGCGTGCCTTGCTGCCGAAAGATTGTGCGCGGTGTTGATGAGCGCGATGTGGGTCAGCGCCTGCGGGAAATTTCCGGTCTGGCGGCGGGCGACGGAATCGTATTCTTCGGCGAGCAGCCCGACATCGTTCGCCAGCGCAGCGACGCGATCAAACAGCATTTGTGCCTTGTCGAGATTGCCCGCCAGCACATGGGCGTCGGCCAGCCACAGCGTGCAGGCCAGGAACGCGCCCTCGATCGGCTGTTTCTCCTCGGAGATCTCGCGGGGATCGTGCCGGAGCACGAAACCGTCGCGCATCATGTGCTTCTCGACGGCGGCGATGGTGCCGCGGATGCGCGGATCGTCCGACGGCAGGAAGCCTACGCCCGGCAGCAGCAGCACGCTGGCATCGAGCAGTTTCGAACCATAGGATTCGACGAAGGCGTTCTCCTCCGCATCAAATCCCCTGTGGCAGACGTCGCGGTGAATGGCCTCGCGCAAGGCGCGCCAATGCAGCAGCGGCGCCTTGAAGCCGAAGGTCTCGGCGCTCTTGATGCCGCGATCGAAGGCGACCCAGGTCATCACCTTGGAGAAAACGTAATGCTTCGGCTTGCCGCGCCGCTCCCAGATGCCGTGGTCGGGCTGGTCCCAGACCTCGGCGAGATGATTGAGCACGGCGCATTCCAGCGCCCAGGTCGCCTCATTGTCGAGCTTGAGCTTGGCCATGCGCGACTGGTGGAAGGCGTCGATCAACTCGCCATAGACGTCGAGCTGGAGCTGGGCATGGGCGGCGTTGCCGACCCGCACCGGCTGGGCGCCTTCATAGCCATCGAGCCAGCCCGCCTCCCATTCCAGCAGCCGCCGCTGGCCCCAGATGCCGTACATGATCTGCATGTTCGCCGGCGAGCCGGCGGCGGCGCGCAGGAGCCAATTGTGCCAGGCCGAGGCTTCCTCGGTGTAGCCCGAGTTCATCAGCGCCAGCAGCGTGAAGGTGGCATCGCGCAGCCAGCAGAAGCGGTAGTCCCAATTTCTGGCGCCGCCGAACTTTTCCGGCAGCGACGTGGTCGGCGCCGCGACGATGCCGCCGGTCGGGCCGAAGGTCAGCGCCTTCAGCGTGATTAGCGAGCGCATGACGAGCTCGCGGTAGTCGCCCTCGCGAACGCAGCGGCCACTCCACTCCGTCCAGAATTTCCCGGTCTCCTGGAACGCGATTTCGGGATCGATTGGCTCGGGCGGATCGAGGTGCGAGGGACCATAGGTCAGCACGAACGGAACGGTCTCGCCGGCCTTGACCTCGAAGTCGGAGACGGTGGTCAGGTCCTCGCCGCGCGTCTCGACCGGCGTGCGCAGCACCGTCATGTCCTGGCCGGCGACTGCCAGCAGCGAGCGATCCTCGCAGCGGCGCACCCAGGGAATGTCCACACCGAAGCCGAAGCGGATCACGAGCTCCATCCGCATCTTGACGGTACCGGTGAGGCCGCGCACCAGCCGCACGATGTCGGAGGCCTTGCCCCGCGGCGGCATGAAGTCGATCAGCGCAACGGTGCCGCTCTTGGTCTCAAATCGCGTTTCGAGGATGAGGGTATCGCCGAGATAGCGGCGCGAGACCGCGGTGACGTCCTCGCCCGGCGCGACCAGCCAGCGGCCGGCCTTGCGCGTGCCGAGGATCGCGGCAAAGCAGGCGTCGGAATCGAAGGCCGGCCAGCACAGCCAGTCGATCGAGCCGTTGCGCCCGACCAGCGCCGCGGTCTCGCAGTCGCCGATCAGCGCATAATCCTCGATCTTCTCTGACAATGTCTTGCGAGCCTGAAAGATACCCGCCTATCAACTCCCGCCGATCAGGGAACGTTCCCGCGTCGCGGCCCTTAAAGCCGCGAGATCGACCTTGGCGGCGATCTTGTCAAGCGCAACCGGCAGACGCTGGCGCCAGTTCGGATGCTCGTCGATCGTACCGGGAATGTTGGGCTGGTCGATCACGCCGAGCAAATCTTCCATCGACACCGCGAGCAGCCGCGACGGCGTGCGCGACAGGAAATTGAGCACGGAATAGAGATCGTTGCCGGTAATGCCGTTCTGGCGCAGGATCTGGTCGAGTCCGCCGAGCGCGTTCCACCGCGCCTGGTCGTCCTCGCCGGGATCGAGCCCGAGCGAGCGCTTCATCCTGAGATCGCTGAAGGAGCGCCAGCCCGCATAGGTGCAGAGATCATGCGTGTTCAGTGTCACCAGCGCGTTTGGCCGGTAGTGGTCGATGTTGCGGAAATGGCCGGCATCGTCGCGCTCGAACATCATCACGAGATAGGACCAGATGCCGAAATCCTGCATGGTCTCGCGAAAACCTTCCGGCACGGTGCCGAGATCCTCGCCGATCACGATGCATTTATGGATGACGCTCTCGCGCACGACCGCGGCCAGCAGCGCTTCGAGCGGCATCTGCACATAGGCGCCGTTGTCGGGCTTGAAGCCGCGCGGCACCAGATACAAGCGCTTCAGGCCCAGCACGTGATCGAGCCGGATCGCGCCGGCATGCCGCATCGAGGCGGCCACCATGTTGGCGAACGGCACGAAGGATTGCGCCTCGAGGCCGCCGGCGTTGAAGCCGGCGAGGCCCCAGTCCTGCCCGACGGTATTGAGCACGTCGGGCGGCGCGCCGACCGCAAGGTGGCGGGAGATCGCCGTCTGCTCGTTCCAGGCGTCGAAGCCGTTGGACTGTACGCCGACGGCAACGTCGAGATAGAGCCCGACGCGCATGCCGAGCTCGGCAGACAGCTGCTTGGCGGCGTGCAATTGCGCGTCAGCGGTCCACTGCACGAATTCGACGAACTCGACCTCGCGGCGGTCGGGACCCCTGCGGAGCTCGGCGCATCTGGCATCGTCCGGTTGCCGCCATTCCACCGGCCATTCCCACCATGGCACATTGAAACGATGTCGCAGCACCTCGAAGCAGGCGAAGCGCGACAGCAGCGGTCCTCGATCGGCGCGGAAAGCGTCAAACTGGTTGCGGCGGACGCCGCTCGCGCTTTTCACGAAACTGTCAAAGGCGGCGCGCAGGCCCAGCCATTTAAGAGCCGCCATATCGGCATACGGGACACGATCACCTTTGCGCAGCCGCGCGGCGGTCGTGGCCGCGTCCGGGATGAAGTCTGCCGAGAATTCCGGGATGGCCTCGACGTCGATATAGAGCGGATTGAGAAACAGCCGGCTGTTCGGCGAATAGGGGCTGCAATCGGCCGGATGATCGTCGAACAGGACGTGCAGCGGATTGAGCCCGACGCCGTCGGCACCCAGTTGCTTGGCGAGCCTGACCAGGCCGGCCAGATCGGTGAAATCGCCGATGCCCCAATTGCGATTCGAGCGGACGCCATAGAGCTGCACGGCGAGCAGCCAACCGCGGTCGAAATCGCCGCCGAAGGCGCGCTCGGGTGCCACGATCATCGGCACCTCTTCCGTCGCACCTGCCGCGTCGGTCAGCGTCAACCGATGATAACCAAGCGGCAGGCCGTTCGGCCAGGCGATCACGGGCTCGCGCGTCTCGCCTTGCGCGATCACATTGCCGCTGCCCGTGATTTGCCATTGCAAGGGCGCAGCGCCGAGGGCGGCCAGCTCGGTGCGGGGACTGCCGAGAGCGCGAACCACGACCGGCCCGCTGACGAAGCGGTAAACCCGCTTCTCGGGCAGGGCGTCGAGGATCGATTTCAGCGCGCCGGGCGCGGTGACCCGCAGCTTTCCGAGGGCATCGACGAATTCGGATTGAACGCCCTTGATCCGGGCTTGAGCTAAAAGGTCCATTCGGCACGCAGCTTGCAGGCCATTCTCAGGCCGGGGGCATCGATTTTAACGTGATCGCGGAAGAGGTTAGTCGCACTTAACTCGCAAACTGCGCCTGCCGTTCCCAAGGGAACCAATGACACACAAGCGGCTTTCTATATAGGTACCAAGCGTAGGTTCCCGACAAGGGAAACGGGCCCCTGCACTCTTGTCAATGGCATCACCGTGAACAAGACAATTCAAACTGTCGAGAGTGCCGCTGCCGGCAGCGCTTTCCTGATCGAAGACGTCTATCCCTTGATCGACGGCGGCCGCTTCGCCGTGAAGCGGATCGCGGGCGATCGCGTCGAGGTGTGGGCCGACATCTATCGCGACGGCGACGCCACAATCAGCGCCGCGCTGATCTGGCGCGGCGAGCAGGACCGCGAATGGCAGCGCGAGATCATGACCCACCATGGCGATGACCGCTGGTCCGGTGCGTTCACACCAGTCGTATCAGGTCAATATGTCTACGCCATCGAAGCCTGGACCGACGAATTCGCCACCTGGCGTCACGGGCTCGAGCGCAAGCAGCTGTCCGGCGGCGACGTCACGCTCGATGCGATCGAAGGCGCGGGCCTGCTGACCAAGGCGCATGGTGCGCAGCAGGACGCCGCGGCCGTGATTGTCAGGCAATGCGAAAACTATCTCGGCAGCGGCGATGTCGCGCCGCTGCTTGCGACCGAATTGGGCGCGGCCATGGCCGAGAGCCAGGCGCGACCCGACCTCACCCGCTCGCCGCTGTTTCCGTTGGTTATCGACCGCGACAGAGCGCGCTTCGGCGCCTGGTATCAGATGATGCCGCGCAGCCAGAGCCAGGTCGCCGGCCAGCACGGCACGCTCCGCGACTGCATCGCGCGGGTACCCGACATCGCCGCGATGGGTTTTGACGTGCTGTATTTCACGCCGATCCACCCGATCGGCCGTACCCGCCGCAAGGGCCGCAACAATGCCCCTGTCGCAACCGAGGGCGAGCCCGGCTCGCCCTATGCGATCGGCGCGGTCGAGGGCGGCCATGATGCGCTGCATCCCGAACTCGGCACCATCGAGGATTTCCGCGCGCTGGTCGCGACCTGCCTGGAATACGGCCTCGAGCTCGCGCTCGACTTCGCCGTGCAATGCTCGCCGGACCATCCCTGGCTGATCCAGCATCCGGAGTGGTTCAAATGGCGGCCGGACCGCTCGGTGCGCACTGCGGATGGTCCCTATCCGGATATCGTCATCCCCGATTTCGCCTCCGTCGACCGGGTCGGGCTCTGGAACGCGTTTCGCGACGCGATGCTGTTCTGGATCGACCACGGGGTGACCATCTTCGCCATCGACAATCACGACACCGCGCCGCTTCCGTTCTGGGAGTGGCTCATCCTGGACATCCGCCGCCGGCATCCCGAGGTGGTCCTTTTCTCCAAGACCTTTGCACGGCCGAAGCTGATGAAGGGCCTCGCCAAGCTCGGCTTCGCGCAATCCTTCAGCTATTTCCCCTGGCGCACCGGGAAGTGGGAGCTGGAGCAATATCTCGGCGAGCTGACGCGTTATCCGGAGCGCGACTTTTATCGGCCGAACCTGTTCGTCAACACGCCGGACCTGCTGCCCTATCACCTCCAAAGCGGTGAGGCCTGGGCGTTCAAATCGCGGCTCGCGCTGGCCGCAACGTTATCAGGCAATTACGGCGTCTATAGCGGGTTCGAGCTGCTCGAGCATGAAGCCGTTCCCGGCCGCGAGGAATATCAGGATTCCGAGAAGTACCAGATCAGGCAGCGCGACTGGGACAAGGCCGGCAACATCAAGCCCTACATCACGGAGTTGAACCGCATCCGCAACGAGAACGCTGCGCTTCAGCAGACGGTGGACCTGCGCTTTCTCGGCATCGAGGACGGCGAGACCATCGCCTTCGCCAAGGAGGCGGTTGATCCGGCCAACACCGTTGTCGCGACGATCGCACTCTCACGTCATGCGCGCGAGTTCTGGTTGCCGCTCGGCGACCTCACCATCGATGTCGGCGGCGAACGCCGCCACGTCACCGCCCTCGAAAATCTCCTCACCGGCGAACAGTCCCGCATCGAATGGGGCGGGATCAAATTGCGTATCGATCCCGACCGCGATCCGGCGCTCTTGTTCCGCTGTCTGGCGTAAGGATTCACGCCATGAATGTTTTGTCTTCCGTCGATGCCAAGAAGGTCGAGGCTGCCGAGATCGTGGATGAGCTCTGGTACAAGGACGCCGTCATCTACCAGCTCCACGTCAAGGCCTTTGCCGACAGCAACAACGACGGCATCGGCGATTTCGCGGGCCTGACCGAGAAGCTGCCCTATCTGCAGGATCTCGGCGTCACCGCGCTGTGGCTGCTGCCGTTCTACCCCTCGCCCGGCCGCGACGACGGCTACGACATCGCCGACTACGGCGCCGTCAATCCCGATTTCGGGACGATGAAGGATTTCAAGCGCTTCATCCAGGAGGCGCAGAAGCGCGGCTTGCGCGTCATCACCGAGCTCGTCGTCAATCACACGTCCGACCAGCACAAATGGTTCAAGCGCGCGCGCCGCAGTCCTGCCGGCTCGAGCGCCCGCAACTGGTATGTCTGGAGCGACACCGACCAGAAATACCAGGGCACGCGGATCATCTTCACCGACACCGAGAAGTCGAACTGGACCTGGGATCCCGAGGCCAGTGCGTTCTACTGGCACCGCTTCTTCTCGCACCAGCCCGATCTCAATTTCGACAATCCGCGCGTGGTCAGCGCTCTCATCCAGGTGATGAAGCGCTGGCTCGATGCCGGTGTCGACGGCTTCCGGCTCGATGCGATTCCCTATCTCTGCGAGCGCGAAGGCACCTCGAACGAGAACCTCCCCGAGACGCATGCGATCATCAAACGTCTGCGCCAGGAGATGGATGCCTACTCCAAGGGAAAGCTGCTGCTGGCCGAGGCCAATCAATGGCCGGAGGACGTGCAGGAATATTTCGGCCGTGGCGACGAATGCCACATGGCCTACCACTTCCCGCTGATGCCGCGCATCTACATGGCGATCGCGCAGGAGGACCGCTTCCCGATCACCGACATTCTGCGGCAGACGCCGGACATTCCCGCGAGCTGCCAATGGGCGCTATTCCTGCGCAACCATGACGAGCTGACGCTGGAGATGGTCACCGACGTCGAGCGTGACTATCTCTGGACCACTTACGCCAATGATCCGCGCGCCCGCATCAACGTCGGCATCCGCCGGCGCCTCGCGCCGCTGATGGACAATGACCGGCGCAAGATCGAGCTGATGAACTCGCTGCTGCTGTCCTTCCCCGGCACGCCAATCATCTATTACGGCGACGAGATCGGGATGGGCGACAATATCTATCTCGGCGACCGCAACGGCGTGCGCACGCCGATGCAGTGGAGCCCGGACCGCAACGGCGGCTTCTCCCGTGCCGATCCGGCCCGCCTCTACGCACCGCTGATCATGGATCCCGTCTACGGCTACGAGTCGGTCAACGTGGAAGCGCAGTCGCGCAGCCTGTCCTCGCAGCTCAGCGCCACCAAGCGGCTGATCTCGGTACGCAAGTCGACGCTGGCCTTTGGCCGCGGCACCATGACCTTCATCCGCCCGGCCAACCGCGCCGTGCTCGCCTATGTCCGGCAATATCGCGACGAGGTGATCCTCTGCGTCGCGAATCTGTCGCGCGCGGCGCAGGCGACCGAGCTCGATCTGTCGCCGTGGAAGGACCGCATCCCGCAGGAGATGCTCGGCCGCACGCGTTTTCCGCCGATCGGCGAGCTGCCTTACATGATCACGCTGGGGCCTTACGGCTTCTACTGGTTCCAGCTTCAGGAGCGCGACAAGTCCGAGCTGGTGGCGCCGAGCGCCGTGCCGGAATTCGAGACGCTGGTGGTCCCGGTCAATTCGACCTGGGTATCGCTGGCCCGCGAACGCGGCGTGTTCGAGCACGACGTGCTGCCGGGCTTCCTGTCGCGAACGCGCTGGTATCCCGAGCACAACCCCAAGCACATCAAGCCCACGCTGACCTCGGCGGTGCCGTTCTGCGACATCGGCGACAACCGGCCCTGGATCGCATTCTTCGAGACGGCGAAGGACGGCGTCACCACGCGCTATGTGCTGCCGATGCAGATCGAGTGGATGCGCTTCGACCGTGAACGCTTCAACCCGAAGGCACTTGCCGCCGTACGCCAGGGCGCGCGCGAAGGCACGCTGCTCGACGTCGCCACGGATCAGATCTTCATCGGACTGTTCCTGCGAGGCTTGTCGCAGAACCTGGTGGTGGAGGAGAACAATCTGAGGCTCGAATTCAGGCCGACCAGCCTGTTTTCCGAGTACATCGTGAAGGAGCCCGCGCGCATCCGCGCGATCGAGCAATCGAACAGCACAGCCCTGGTCGACAACCAGTATGTCGCCAAGATCTATCGCCAGCTCGAAAGCGGCGCCAACCCGGAGATCGAGATCGGCCACTATCTCACGGAGATCGTGCGCTTCCCCAATACACCGGCGCTGCTTGGCAGCGTCGAGCTGGTCGAAGGCGATAGCCGCAGCGCGGTCGGCGTTTTGCACGCCTATGTCGAAAACCAGGGCGACGGCTGGGCCGTGACCACGGGTTATCTCGACCGCTACATCGATGAGCAGCGGCTGGGGCCGGTGGACGAGATGCCCCGGGCCACCCAGGAGCAGGCGCCCTATCTGCATTTCATGGCGCAGACCGGCCGGCGACTTGCCGAGCTGCACGTGGCTCTGGCCGCCGCAAAGCCCGCCGCTCTCGCGCCAGAGCCGATCGGCTCCGCGCACGTCAAGCGCTGGATCTCAGACCTCAAGGCTCGCGCTGAGCGCGTCATCGAACGGCTGGCTGACAGCCGCGATGGCCTGCGTGAGGGCGACCGTCCGCTGATCGACCAGCTGGTCGCGGTGCGCGCGACCCTGCCCGACCACCTCAATGCGCTCTTGCCATCGGACATCGGCGGGTTGAACATCCGTCATCATGGCGACTTCCGCCTCGGGCAAATTCTGATCGTGAAGGACGACATCTTCATCATCGATTTCGACGGCGATCCGCGTCTCGCGCTGGCAGACAAGCGGGGCAAGCTGCCTGCCGCGCGCGACGTCGCGGGTCTGGTCCGCTCGATTGATCTTTCGGTTAACGCGGCGCTTAACCGGGCGATCTCCGGGGGCAGCGACGAGCAGGGCCGGCTCACGGCGGCGCTGGACGAATGGCGCGAGCGCGCCACCGCGACCTTCCTGTCCGCCTATCGCGAGGCCATGACCGATCGACGGCTCTGGCCGGAAGAGAACCATTCCGCGGACGGCATGTTAAGGTTTTTCCTGCTTGATCAAGCGTTCGACGAGGTAGAGTACGAGCTGTCCCACCGGCCGGAGGGGCTCAATGCGCCGCTGACCGGCCTGCTTCGCATTCTGTCCAATGCCGAGAGCGAAGCCCATGCCTAAACTGCCAGCCGAAGCCTACGCGATCATCGAGGGCCGCCACTCCGACCCCTTCCACTATCTCGGGCTGCACCCCGAGGGGAGCAAGAGCGTGGTGCGCGCCTTCCTGCCCGAAGCCTCGAATGTCGAGGCCGTCGGCGAGCATGGCGAGGTCGCCCAGCTCGACCGCGTCCACGATTCCGGCCTGTTCATCGGTGCCCTGCCCAACGGCTCGAAGCATTACCAGCTCCGCGCCAAATTCGGCGACAACGTCGTCGAGTTCGAGGATGCCTATCGCTTCCCGCCGATCCTGACCGATTTCGACCTCTACCTGCTCGGCGAAGGTACCCATCAGCGGATCTACGACAAGCTCGGCGCGCATCCGATGCGGCTGGAGGGCATCGACGGCATCGGCTTCGTGGTGCTGGCCCCGAATGCGCGACGCGTGTCCGTGGTCGGCGATTTCAATTTCTGGGATGGGCGGCGTCACCCGATGCGGGTGCGCGGCGCCGGCTATTGGGAATTGTTCATTCCGCACGCCAAGGCCGGCGACCACTACAAATTCGAGATCATCGGGCCACACGGCCATCTGCTGCCGCTGAAATCCGACCCGCTGGCATTTGCCAGCGAGGTTCGGCCGAAGACGGCCTCCATCGTGTTCGACGAAGCGCATTTGCCACGGCCGCGTCCTGCGCCCGACGGCATCAACGCGCTCTCGGCGCCGATGTCGATCTACGAGGTCCATCTCGGCTCGTGGCGGCGCAAGAACGGCGACGAATGGCTGACCTATCGCGAGCTCGCCGAGCAGCTGCCGGCTTATGCGCGCGATATGGGCTTTACTCATCTCGAATTCCTGCCTGTCAGCGAGCATCCGTTCGACGGCTCCTGGGGCTATCAGCCGACCGGCCTCTATGCACCAACCAGCCGCTTCGGTTCGCCCGAGGATTTTGCCGCCCTGGTCGATGCCTGCCATCGCGAGGGCATCGGTGTGCTGCTCGACTGGGTGCCCGGTCATTTCCCGGACGATCCGCACGGGCTCGGCAGCTTTGACGGCACCTCGCTCTACGAGCACGCCAACCCGCTGCAGGGCCGCCACCTCGACTGGGGCACGCTGATCTACAATTACGGTCGCACCGAAGTGACGAACTTCCTGGTGTCGAACGCACTGTTCTGGCTCGAACGCTACGCCATCGACGGCCTGCGCGTCGATGCGGTCGCGTCCATGCTCTACCTCGATTACAGCCGCCCGCCCGGCGCGTGGATCCCGAACCAGTATGGCGGCCGTGAGAACATCGAGGCCATAAACTTTCTGCGCCGCTTCAACACCGAACTGTTCGCGCGCTTCCCGCAGGCGACCACGGCGGCCGAAGAATCCACGGCATGGCCGCAGGTCTCGCGTCCGGTGGAATTCGGCGGGCTCGGCTTCGGCTACAAGTGGAATATGGGCTGGATGCACGACACGCTGAACTACATCAGCAAGGATCCCATCCATCGCAAGCATCATCACGGCGATATCCTGTTCGGCCTGCACTACGCGTTCTCGGAAAACTTCATCCTGCCGCTGTCGCATGACGAGGTCGTGCACGGAAAGCGCTCGCTCCTCGGTCGCATGCCCGGCGACGAATGGCAGCGCTTTGCCAACTTGCGCGCCTATTACAGCTTCATGTTCGGCCATCCCGGCAAGAAGCTGCTGTTCATGGGCGCGGAGATCGCGCAGAGCCGCGAGTGGAATCACGATCAGTCGCTCGACTGGCACCTGCTCGAATACAAATATCATTCCGGCATCCAGGCACTGATCCGCGACCTCAACCGGGCCTATCGCGCGGTGCCGGCGCTGCATCAGATGGATTGCGACCAGGCCGGCTTCGAATGGCTGATCACGGATGACGCCAACCGCAACGTGTTCGCCTGGATGCGCAAGGGATTTGACGAGCACGCGCGGTGCCTGGTGATCGTCAACTTCTCTCCGAACGTCTACCGCAACTACCGCGTTCGCGTGCCGTTTGCCGGCAAGTGGAAAGAGGTGTTCAATTCGGACTCCGCCCATTATGGCGGCACCAATGTCGGGAACATCGGCGAGGTCCAGACTGTTGACGGCAAGACGCCCGAGCTCCGCCTCACCATTCCGCCGCTCGCCGCGATCTTCCTCGTTCCGGAAAGCTGACCGATGCGTCTGACTACTGGATCGCACGCACGCCTCGGCGCAAGCTGGGACGGACGCGGCACCAATTTCGCGCTGTTTTCCGCCAACGCGCAGAAGGTAGAGCTCTGCCTGTTCGACCCCCAGGGCCGGCGCGAGCTGGAGCGCATCGAATTACCGGAGCGTACCGAAGACGTCTGGCACGGCTATCTCAACGACGTCTCGCCGGGCCAGCTCTACGGCTACCGCGTGCACGGCCCCTACGAGCCCGAGCACGGCCACCGCTTCAATTCCAACAAGCTGCTGCTGGACCCCTACGCCAAGCGGCTCGCCGGACGGCTGGTTTGGAGCGACGCGCATTTCGCGTACCGCACCGGCTCGGCGCGCGAGGATCTGTCGTTCGACCGACGCGACAATGCGCGCGGCATGCCCAAGGCCGTCGTGGTCGACGAGACATTCAACTGGGGCCGGCGCGAAATCCGGCCCAATATTCCCTGGGAAGACACCATCATCTACGAGGCTCACGTCAAGGGCCTGACGCAGAAGCGCGATGACGTGCCGCCGAATTTGCGCGGCACCTATGGCGGCCTGTCGTCGCCGGCGATGATCGAGCATCTGAAGAAGCTCGGCGTCACCACGGTCGAGCTACTGCCGATCCACGCCTTCGTCGACGACCGCGTGCTGGTGGAGAAGAAGCTCGTCAATTACTGGGGTTACAACACGCTGTCCTTCTTTGCGCCGGAGCAGCGCTACGCCCAGGACAACGTGCTCGATTCCTTCCGCACCACGGTAGCGCGCCTGCACGATGCCGGCATCGAGGTGATGCTCGACGTCGTCTATAACCACACCGCCGAAGGCAATCATCTCGGACCGACGCTGTGCTACCGCGGCATCGACAATGCCTCCTATTACTGGCTGAACCGCGAGAACCCGCGCTACTATGACGACTTCACCGGTTGCGGCTCGTCGGTGAACCTCACCCATCCGCGCGTGCTGCAGATGGTGATGGATTCGCTGCGCTACTGGGTCGAGGTCTGCCATGTCGACGGCTTCCGCTTCGACCTCGCCACCACGCTGGCACGCGGCCCGAACGGCTATGATCGCGGCATCTCGTTCCTCACCGCGATCCGGCAGGACCCGGTGCTCGCGACCGTCAAGCTCGTTGCCGAGCCCTGGGATCTCGGCCTCGGCGGCTATCAGGTCGGCGCATTCCCCTCGCAATGGTCGGAGTGGAACGACCGCTATCGCAGCGCCATGCGCCGTTACTGGAGCGGCGAAGGCAGCCTGATCGGCGACATCTCCAGCCGCATGACCGCGTCCTCCGACCTGTTCAACCACGACGGACGGCGCCCCCGCGCCAGCATCAACCACATCACCGTGCATGACGGTTTCACGCTCGCCGACCTGTTCAGCTATAACGAGAAGCACAACGAGGCCAACGGCGAGGACAATCGCGACGGCTCCAGCGACAACCACAGCAACAATTGCGGTGTCGAGGGCCCGACCGACGATCCGAACATCCTCAGCCTGCGGCGGCAGCTGCGCAAGAACGTGCTGGCCTGCCTGATGCTGGCGCAGGGCATTCCGCTGATCCTCGCCGGCGACGAGGTTGGCAACACGCAGTCCGGCAACAACAACGCCTATTGCCAGGACAACGAGGTGGGCTGGGTCGGCTGGGACAATCTCGGCAAGGACGGCGACGACATGATCGATTTCGTCGCCGACCTCGCCGAGATCCGCCGCCGGTTCTCGCAACTTCGCAGCCATCGCTGGCTCGACGGCCGACCGAAGGACGGCATCTCCTACGGCGCGCTGTGGCTGACGCCCGCCGGCGACGAGATGACGGAAAACGACTGGAAATTCCCGGAGGGCCGGTTCCTCTCTTATGTGATGGGACCGATGGAACCGGGCAGCGCGGCGATCTTTATCGTATTGAACGCCGCCCCCGAAGAGATCGCATTCAAATTGCCAAAAATGCCCGAATACAAGAGCTGGCAGCAGATCCTGAACACGACGGATGCCAAGCTGAACAGCGTTGATTTCCTGCCCGGAAGCGACAGCAAGGCGGCGCCTCGCTCGGTGCTCGCCTTCGCGGGGGCGCTATGAGGCCATCGTTCGGGGCGAAGCCGACCAAGGACGGCATATCGTTCCGATTGTGGGCGCCTGGCGCGCGTCGCGTCGATCTCCTGCTCGGAAGAGGGCACGCGATGCAGCGCCGCCAGGATGGCTGGTATGTCACCGAGATCGCCGGGCTGCCGGTCGGCAGCACCTACAAGTTTCGGATTGACGACGAGATCGACGTGCCCGATCCGGCGTCGGCCTTTCAGCCCGAGGATGTGTTCGGCCCGAGCGAGGTGATCGATCACGATGCCTTCGCGTGGCGCGCGAAGGATTGGCGCGGCCGCCCCTGGGAAGAGACGGTGCTGATCGAGACCCATGTCGGTACCTTCACGCGCGATGGCACCTACCGCGCCATGATCGACAAGCTCGATCATCTCGTCGCGACGGGCATCACGGCGCTGGAGCTGATGCCACTGGCCGATTTCGCCGGCCGCCGCGGCTGGGGCTATGACGGCGTGCTGTGGTATGCGCCCGACAGCGCCTATGGCCGCCCCGAACAGCTGAAGGCGCTGATCGACGAAGCCCATCTGCGCGGGCTGATGGTGTTCCTGGACGTCGTCTACAATCACTTCGGCCCCGAAGGAAACTATCTTGGCCGCTACGCGCCGACCTTCTTCACCGACGCGCACACGCCCTGGGGCAGCGCCATCGATTATCGCGTGCCGCAGGTGCGGGCCTTCGCCGTCGAAAACGCGCTGTCCTGGCTCAGCGACTACCGTTTCGACGGGTTGAGGCTGGATGCCGCCAACCACATCATGGCGATCCCCGGTGAGCAATCAGTGCTGCACGACCTCAGCGCGGCCGCCGGTGAGCTCGCCAAGGCCACCGGACGACACATTCATCTGGTGCTGGAGAACGGCGACAACCGCGCCAGCCTGCTCGACGCCGCACAGGAGCCGCCGAACGGCAAATATCGCGCGCAGTGGAACGATGATTATCATCACGTTTGGCATGTGATGCTGACCGGCGAGCTCGCCGGTTACTACGCCGACTACCAGACGCCGCGCCTGGATCTCGCGCGCGCGCTCGGCTCGGGTTTCGTCTACCAGGGCGAGATCTCGGAATTCTGGGGCAAGAAGCCGCGCGGCGAAGCGAGTGGCGAATTGCCGCCGGCAAGCTTCGTCAACTTCCTGCAAAACCACGACCAGATCGGCAATCGTCCACTGGGCGACCGGCTGGAGAGTTTGGCATCGCCGCAGCAGATCGAGGCTGCACTTGCGGTCACGTTGCTCGTACCGATGGTGCCGATGCTGTTTCAGGGTGAGGAATGGGGCTCGACGGCCCCCTTCCCATTCTTCTGTGATTTCCACGGCGGCCTTATCGACGCTGTCCGCAAAGGCCGCCGGCAGGAATACGCCTGGGCCTACGAGAAATATGGCGATGACGTGCCGGATCCGTTCGATCCGGCAACACTGCAATCGGCCGTGCTGGACTGGACCGGGCGCACGCCGGCGCAGGATGCACGGCTCGCGCTGGTGCGAAAGCTGCTCGCAGTTCGTCGCAAGGAGATCGCACCGCGGCTCAAGGACGCGAGCTTCGGCGACGCCGAGGCTTCCGACAACGGCTTGCTTGCCGCCCATTGGCGCATGGGCGACGGCACCACGCTGCGCCTGACTGCAAATCTGTCGGACAAGGATATCGCGCATTCCATCGGCAATGCGGGCGCGCCGATCTGGGGCAGCGCAAGCGGCGATCGGCTTCCGCCCTGGTCGGTGATCTGGCATCTCGGAGGTTGATATGCCCTCCGCGATTCCTCTCGCGACTTACCGGCTCCAGCTCACCGCGGATTTCGACTTCGACAAGGCCGCGGCGGTGGTGCCTTACCTGAAGGCGCTTGGGATCACGCATCTCTACGCCTCGCCGGTCATGAAGGCGCGCAAGGGCTCGACCCACGGCTACGACACCGTCGATCACAGCCAGTTCAATCCAGAGCTCGGCGGCGAGGCTGGCTTTGCGCGCCTCAGCGACGCGCTCGCGCAGCACGATCTCGGTCTCATCATCGACTTCGTGCCGAACCATGTCGGCGTGCATTTTGCCGACAATCCCTGGTGGCTGGACGTGCTGGAATGGGGGCAAACCTCGCCGCATGCGGCCGCCTTCGATATCGACTGGGATTTGCTGCCCCACCGGGCCCGTGGCGGCGTGCTGCTGCCGATCCTTGGCTCCTCCTATGGTGAGGCGCTCGAGCGCAGCGACATCGCGCTGCGCTATGATCCCGAGGAAGGCAGCTTTTCCGCCTGGTATTTCGAGCATCGCCTGCCGATCGCGCCGGAGCGCTATGGCGAGCTGCTGCGGATGATCGTGAAGGAGGCGGACGCTGCCGAGACCGAGGCCGGCAAACGCCTGCTCTCGCTCGCCGCACGCTACACCGGCCTGCGCCGGCCGAACCGCAAGGAAGCTCCCGGCTTCAAGACGGAACTGAAAGAGATCGCCGGCGCCGCCGACATCATCGCGCACGGCCTCGCCGCCTATCGCTCGGGAAAAGATCGCCCGGCGCAAACGCTGGCGCTGCATCATCTGCTGGAGCGGCAGAACTACAAGCTCGGCCATTGGCGCCTTGCGTCGAGCGACATCAATTATCGTCGCTTCTTCGACGTCAACGGGCTCGCCGGCCTGCGCGTCGAGGACGCGAGCACCTTCGCGGCCACGCACCGGCTGGTGAAGCAGCTCGTTGCCGACGACAAGCTACAGGGCATCCGCCTCGACCATATCGATGGCCTGCGCGATCCCGCGCAATATTGCCAGCGGCTGCGCCGGCTGGTGCGCGACGCGCAAGGCAACACAAAGCCGTTCTACACGGTGATCGAAAAGATCCTGTGCGAACACGAGCGACTGCCGCATTTCGCCGGCGTCCAGGGCACCACCGGCTATGAGTGGATGAACGCCATCACTCAGGTGCTGGTCGACGCCAAGGGGCTGGAGGCGCTGGACGAGACCTGGCGGCAGATCAGCAACCGGCCGCCGCGACTCGCGCCGTATGTCAAGGACGCCAAGCGGCGCGTGCTGGAGACACTGCTGACCAGCGAATTTACCGTGCTGGCCCGGCTGCTCGCGCGCATCGCCAATGGTCACTACTCGACCCGCGACTTTTCCGCCGACAGCTTGCGGCAGGCGCTGGAATTGTATGTGCTGCACTTCCCGGTCTATCGCACTTACCTGACGCATAGCGGCCCGACGGCGCTCGACCGAAAACTGATCGACGACACCATCGCGCGCGCCCGCGCCGAATGGTTCGCCGCGGACGAAGGCATTTTCGACTTCCTGCGCGATGCGCTCACCATGGACCTGCTCAAGCCCGGCCGCCCGCCGCACAGCGCCCCGCGCGTGCGCCGTTTTGCGCTGAAGGTGCAGCAGTTCACCGGGCCGATGATGGCGAAGTCGCTGGAGGACACGGCTTTCTATCAATTCCACCGGCTGCTGGCGCTGAACGAGGTCGGCGGCGATCCCGCAAGCAAAGGCCTCAGCATTTCCACCTTCCACGAGGCCATGCGGGCCCGCGCCAGGGAATGGCCGCAAGGGATGACGGCGACCGCGACCCACGATACCAAGCGCGGCGAGGATGCGCGTGCGCGGATCGCGGCGCTCAGCGAAATTCCGGGCGAATGGACCAGCGCGGTTTCGCGCTGGAAGGTGCTGAACGCACCGCACCTCGCGCTCCACGGCAATCTGCGCGCGCCATCGGCGACGTTCGAATATATGCTTTACCAGACCCTGCTCGGCGCCTGGCCGCTCGAGGAAAGGGATGCCAGTTTCGTCGAGCGCATCCAGGCCTATGCGTTGAAGGCCGCACGCGAGGGCAAGGAAGAGACGAGCTGGCTCAATCCGCATGAGGCGTATGAGAGCGGCGTAAAGAGCTTCATCGAGAAAATCCTCGATCCCACGCTGTCAGGCGAATTCCTGGAGGCGATGCAGACCCTCGCCCGCCGCGTCGCGCTGCTCGGTGCGCTGAATTCGCTGAGCCAACTCACGCTGAAGGCGACGCTGCCGGGCGTGCCCGATTTCTACCAGGGCACCGAATACTGGGACCTGTCGCTGGTCGATCCCGACAACCGCCGCCCGGTGGATTTTGCCGCGCGGCAGGCGGCACTGGGTTCGTTGGAAGCGCCGGACTGGAGTGGACTGATCAAGAGCTGGCTGGACGGACAGCTCAAGCTCGCCTGGACGCGGCATCTCCTCAAGCTGCGCAATGAACTCGCCGACGTCTTCGCGCAGGGCGACTATCAGCCGCTCGATGTCCGTGGCGCACACGCGGACCATGTCATCGCCTTTGCCCGTCGCCGCGGCCGCGCTGCCGCGGTCGTCGTGGTCGCACGCCAGTTCGCGCTCTTCACGAAAGCGGGGCGGGAATGGCCCACACTCGAGGGGTTTGACGCAACCGTCGACGTCAGCGGCTTTACCGCGCCGAGCCTTGCGGGCAACGAACTGCAACTCGCGCAGGCCTTTCGCGATTTTCCGGCTGCGGTCATCGAAACCCGCGCGGCAAGCGCCATCAGGCCTCCGAGACAGCGCGTCCGCGCCTGACGCCTATTTTCCCTCGTCCTTGGTCAGCAGCAATTGTCCACGCTTGCGGATAGTCGCCTGCGCCATCTCGGCGAAGCGCTGCAGCAGCCACGGCAGCACCACCTCGACCTTGACGTGATCGTCGGCGACATCGACTTGGCCCGTCGCGATCTGCCCGAGCGCGCGAATGCGAAAGGCCAGGGTGTCGCCGCTCCAGCGCTCCTCCTCGACCTGCATCACGGGAATGCTCGCCGCCGCGCGGCCGAGCCCGGTCTTGAGCCGATGCACCGCTTCCTCGCGGCCGAGGCGATGCGGAATGGAAACGACAAGCGGTGTTGACATGGCTATGCCTGTGCTGGCTGATCCTCACATAGTCATGCCGGTCGGACGGTCAAAGGTTCCATGCAAGTTGGGAGCTGTCGACCCGTTTCAAATCCGGAACTTTAAAACCTGCGGCAAGTTGGCTCCGAACAACGGGACAGGTTGCAACGACCCTTTCAACAAAGGGCTGGAGGAGACTGGCATGTCCATCGGTACCATCATTCTGATCATTTTGGTCATCGCGCTGCTCGGCGGCTTCAGCGGCATCGGCGGCGGGCCGTTCTACGGCACTGGCTATTACGGCGGCGGCGGCCTCGGGCTCGTCATCATCATTCTGCTGATCCTCCTGCTGTTGGGGCGGATCTAGTCGATATCTCGTAGGGTGGGCAAAGGCGCAACGCGCCGTGCCCACCTCTTCGTTGCAAGACAAAAAGGATGGTTGGCACGCTTCGCTTTGCCACCCTACTTCATTTTCCCCGCCAGCTTCTTCACCGCCGCCTTGATTGACGTAGCCGCTTCGTCGTAGCCGCTCCAGGCTTTCGAACGCGTCAACAAGGCGGGCACGGTTCTCACCGTGAATTTCTTCGGATCGAGATCGCCCTTCACCTGCGCCCAGGTGACCGGCATCGACACGGTCGCGCCATCGCGGGCACGCGGTGACAGTGGCCCCACCGCGGTGGACATGCGATCGTTGCGCAGATAGTCCAGGAAAATCTTCCCGTTGCGCAGCTTCTTCGACATGTTGAGCAGATAGCGCTCGGGATCGTCATCGGCCATCCACTGGCAGATGCCTTGTGCGAACGCCTTGGCTTCCTTCCAGCTCACCTTGTCGCGCGCGCCGTGAAGCAGCGGCACCACCACGTGGAGGCCCTTGCCGCCGGTGGTCTTGCAAAAGCTCTCCATGCCGACATCGGCCAGCCGCTGCCGCATCGCCTTTGCCGCTTCGACGACATCGGCAAATTTGACGTCCGGCGCAGGATCGAGATCGAACACCAACCGGCCCGGCGTGTCATAAGCGTCAGGCGCGCAATTCCAGGGGTGCAGCTCGACGCCGCCAATCTGCGCGACCGCGGCAAGCCCCTCGACGCGGTCGATCTGCAAATAGGGCTTGCGATCACCCGAGACTTTTGCGAGCTCGAGGAGGTTCGAGGTGCCCTGCATCGCATGCCGCTGGAAGAATTTTTCACCGCCGATTCCGTCCGGCGCACGCAGGATCGAGCAGGGGCGCCCCTTGAGATGTTCGATCATCCAGCCGCCGACGGCCTCGAAATAGCGCGCGAGATCGAGCTTTGTGACGCCCTCGGCGTCGCCGCCGTCCGGCCATAGCTCCTTCTCCGGCTTCGAGATGAAGACGCCCATCACCTCGGCGGTGGCAGCGCCCTTCGATTGCTTGCCCGTCTTCGGCACAGCGCGCTTCCTGGCGGAAGGCTTCGCGAGTTCGGTATCCGCAGGTGTTTCCGCCTCGACCTCCTCGGCCGGCTTGTCCTGCCGCAGGCCCTTGAACGCGGCCTGACGGATATTGCCGTCGGCGGTGAAGCCGGCGAATTCGATCTCGGCCACCAGCTCCGGCTTCAGCCAATGCACGTCTCGGGTCTTCTTGGGCGCGTTCTTGCCGCCGAACGGGTTTTCGCTCGACGCCGCCTCTTTCAGAAACGGCATGATGCGCTTGACCTTGTCGGCGCCAAAGCCGGTGCCGACTATGCCAACAAAGGCGAGGTGATCGCCGCGATGCACGCCCGCCATGAGCGATCGGAATTTCCCGGCCGTCGTCTTCCAGCCGCCGATCACGACCTCATGCCCGGCGCGGCATTTGGCCTTGGTCCAGCTCTCGGTACGACCCGACCGGTAAGGCGCATCGAGCTTCTTCGAGACCACGCCTTCGAGCTCGAGCTTGCAGGCCGATTGCAGCACCGCGTCTCCGCCGCTTTCGAAATGCTCGACATAGCGGATCTGGCTGGATTTCTTCTTGCGTGCTTCGAGGAGTGCCTTGAGGCGATCCTTGCGCTCCCCGAGTGGCAGACGGCGGTAATCGAGGCCCTCGGCAAACAGGAGGTCGAATGCGAAGAAGATCAGGTCCTCCGTCCTCCCGTCGGACAGTGCGGCCTGGAGCGATGAAAAATTCGGCGCACCGTTGTGGTCGAGCGCGACGATCTCGCCGTCGATCAGCGCGTCCGGCAGTGCACTGGCCTCCTTCGCAATCGAAGCGAACTTATCGGTCCAGTCGAGGCCCTTGCGCGTCTTCAGCGTCGCTTCGCCGTCCTCGACGCGAAGCTGCACGCGGTAGCCGTCGAACTTGATCTCGTGGCACCAACCATCGGCCGCCGGCGGCCGCTCGACCGGAGTGCAGAGCTGCGGCGCCACGAAGTCTGGCATCTCCGAGACCTTCTTGGCCGCGGTCGCGGTCGTCGCCTTCTTTTTCGAGGTTTTGACCCTCTTCAAGGCCGCGCGCGGCGCTGGCTTGACGGTCCGCCCCCTGGTCTCCTCGGCGCGGTTGGACTGCCAGACCGCATCGGCCTTGCCTTTGGCCTCCTTTGCCAGCATGAACGGCTTTGGGGCGCGGCCCTTGCCGCCGGCGATCTGCTCCATAGCGCGGCCGGACGCGACGGACTTGTCCTCGCTCAGAATATCCTCATCCTCGCTGGCATATTCGTCGCGGTGCTTGATCAGCAGCCAGTTGGTTCGCTTGCCGCCGCTGCGGTCGTGCCGCATCCGCACCAGCACCCAGCTGCCATGCAGCTTCTCGCCACGGAGGGTGAACTTGAGGTCGCCCTTTTTGAAGCCGGCTTCGGGATCATCGGATTCCCAGGTGCCGCGGTCCCACAGCATCACCGTGCCGCCGCCATACTGGCCTTCGGGAATGGTCCCCTCGAAATCGCCATAGTCGAGCGGATGGTCCTCGACCTCGACAGCCAGCCGCTTGTCGTGCGGATCGAGCGAAGGGCCCTTGGTCACCGCCCAGGACTTGAAGACGCCGTCGAATTCGAGGCGGAAGTCGTAATGCAACCGGGTCGCGTCATGCTTCTGGATCACGAAACGTCGCTGCTTCGAGGGCGTGACCGCCGATTCACCTGACGGCTCGGGCGTCTTCTCGAAATCGCGTTTCTGTCGGTAGGTGGAGAGTTTTCGCAGCACGACCGGTCCCGCATTCTCTAATTGCGTTGAAGCCTATCACGGCCAAAGTCCCACCCGGAACCAAAACCCTATGGGGCGGTTGGGGTTCCAAAACGCATTGAGAACGCTGGAGAATGGAAATGGCGCCCCGTGCCTATTGGAAGGGAACGTTGAAACTGTCGCTGGTCAGCTGCCCGGTCGCGCTCTACCCCGCGACTACGGCGGCCGAGAAGACGCGGTTTCACATGATCAACCGCGAGACCGGCAACCGGCTCAAGCAGCAGATGGTTGATTCCGAGACCGGCGATGTCGTCGAGAGCGACCAGAAGGGCCGCGGCTACGAGCTGCGCAAGGGCAAATCTGTCGAGATCGAGCCTGAGGAGCTCGAGGCGGTCCAGATCGAGAGCAATCACACCATCGACATCGAAAGCTTCGTGCCGAGCGAGGAGATCGACCAGCGCTATCTCAACCATCCCTATTACATCGCGCCCGAAGGCAAGGCTGCGGTGGATGCCTTTGCCGTGATCCGCGACGCCATGAAGGACCAGGACCGCGTGGCACTCGCCAAGATCGTGCTCACCAACCGCGAGCACATCATCGCGATCGAGCCGCTCGGCAAGGGCCTGCTCGGCACCACGCTGCGCTTCCCTTACGAGCTGCGCGACGAGGACCAGTTCTTCGACGACATCAGGAGCCCGAAGATCTCCAAGGACATGGTCGAGCTCGCCGGGCACATCCTCCACACAAAGGCGGCACATTTCGACCCGAGCAAGTTCAAGGACGAGTACGAGACCGCGCTGAAAGCGCTGGTCAAGCGCAAGGCCACCGGCAAGAAGATCGCGATGCCCGAGCCCGAGGAACGGCCGAGCAACGTCGTCAGCCTGATGGATGCGCTGAAGCAGAGCCTGAAGGGGCGCGGCGGGAAGAAGGCGGCGGCGAGGTCGCATGCGCGCCGCGCCACGGGGCGACAGAGGGCCACGCGGAAAACGCAGCGGACGACGGCGCGGCACAGGAAGGCGGGCTAGATCGCCGCCGCGCAATCTTCCCCTCGTGGTGGGGAGGTGATGGAGCCTAATCCCCTGCCTTCAGCCGGTACCCGATCCCCGTCTCGGTCAGCACATATTGCGGCCGCTCCGGATCCGCCTCGATCTTCTGGCGAAGCTGGCGGACATAGACGCGCAGATATTGCGCATCGGTTAGCTCGTCCCAGAGCTCTTTCAGCAGAAAGCGATGGGTCAGCACCTTGCCGGCGTGCTGCACCAGCACGCGGAGAAGGTCGTATTCCTTCGGCGAGAGTTTGACGTCGCGCTCGCCAAGCCTAACGATGCGGCGAACCAGATCGACGGAGAGATCACCGGAGCGGAAGATCGGGCGCTCGCCCTGCACCTGAAGCTGGTGGCGCAAGGCTGCACGCAGGCGCGCCAAAAGCTCGTCCATGCCGAACGGCTTCGTCAGATAATCATCGGCACCGAGATCGAGCGCCTGCACCTTGCCGGCCTCGTCGCCGCGGCTCGACAGCACCACGATCGGCACGGCTTCATTGCGCGCGCGGATGGTGCGCAGCAGCTCGTGGCCCTGGATGTCGGGCAGGCCGAGATCGAGGATGATCAGCGCGGGCTCTTCGGTGAGCTTCTCCAGCGCGATCTTGCCGTTCGACGCCTCGAGGATCTCGTAGCCCTGGGTCGAAAGCCCCATCCGCAGCAATTTGCGGATCGGCGGCTCGTCGTCGATCACTAGAACCTTGATCTGGGCGGCGCTCATGCGGCGGTATCCAATGCGTGGGTCTGTGCCGGAACGGGCAGACGGATGGTGAGGACCGCGCCGCTCCGGTCACTGCGGTTGGCGGCCGTGACCGTGCCGCGCATCGCCTCGACAAAGCCGCGCGAGATGGCAAGCCCGAGCCCGGTTCCGGGACGGACATGGTCGCCCTTCTGCGCACGATAGAACTTGTCGAACACGCTTTCGAGCTCGTCGGACGGGATGCCGGCGCCCTCGTCGGCGATCTCCAGCGCCACCTGATCGCGCTCGCGCCGGCTCTTGATCGCAATCGTTGTCTCTGGCGGCGAGTATTTCGCGGCATTGTCGAGCAGGTTGAACAGCACCTGCTCGAACAGCACGGCGTCGAGCTCAAGCATCGGCAGATCGGCGGCCAGAACCAGCTCGACCTTGTGCGCGGTCAGGATCTTTGAAGCCCGCCGCAGCGCGCTGCCGACGATCTCGCCGAGATCGTGCAGCGCCGTGTTAGGCACGATGGCGCCGGACTCGAGCTTGGTCATGTCGAGCAGATTGGCGATGAAGCGATTGAGCCGTTCGGACTCGTCGATCACGGTGGCGAGCAGATCGCGCTTCTCGGTGTCGGACAGCGCGCCGGCGAGATCGCGCATGGTCGACGCTGCGCCCAGCACAGAGGCGAGTGGCGTCTTCAGATCGTGCGAGATCGACGTCAACAGCGCCGAGCGCAGCCGCTCGGACTCAACAGTACGCTTGACCCGGTCCATGTCCTCGACCAGCAGCACGCGCTCGATCGCGAGCGCGCCCTGATCCACCAGCGCGTCCAGCAGCCGTCGCTGGTCCGGTGTCAGCAGCGGTCCGGTGCGGTCGTTGTCGATGCCGATGACGCCGATCGGGCCGCGCCCGGTGCGCATCGGCAGGAACAGGCGCTTGGCGCCCGGCAACGTATCCGAACCGCGGCCGGCGGGACGGTCGTTGCTCCAGGCCCAGTTGGCGGCGGCGAGATCGGCCTGGTCGAGCTGGTCCTCCGGCGGATAGCCGGATTTCACCGTTAAGAGACCCTCCTCCGGCAGCAGCAGCACGACGCGCACTTTCAGCATCAGCGCGATCTGATAGGCAGACGCCCACAGCACGTCGTCGAGCGTGGCGGTGCCGGCGAGCTTGCGGCTGAAGGCGTAGAGCTGCTCGGTGGTCCTGATGCGGCCGATCGCGGTGTCGGCCTGCGTGCGCACGCGCGCGGCGACGTTCGAGACCAGGATCGCGATCAGCATGAAGAAGAAGAACGCCGCGACGTTGGTCGGATCCGTGATGGTAAAGGTGTAGACCGGCGGCAGGAAGAAGAAATTGTAGGCGAGCGACGCTGCGAGGCTCGCGAGCAGCGACGGCCACAAGCCATAGCGCACCGCGACCGCCACCACGGCGGTGAGCAACACGAGGTCCACGTTCTCGATGCCGAAGCGCGGCTGCAGCAGCACCGCGGCGCCGAGGCCGACCAGCACGATGCCGAGCGCCTTCAGATAGGGCCGCGGATTGAACGGCTCGGACCGCGCCGCGGTCTGCACCGCCGCCTTGGGCGCCGCCTCGTCCGGCAGCTCATTGCCGGGGATGACGTGAACACTGATATTGCCGGCGCGGCGCACCAGATCATGCACGACCGAGCCGCGCGCCATCTCGAACCAGCGCGAGCGCGTCGACTTTCCGATCACGATCTGGGTGACGTTATTGCCCTGGGCGAAGTTGATGACGTCGTCGGCGATACGGCGGCCGATGGCGGGAATGGTCAGCGCCTCGCCGCCGAGCGCCTCCGCGAGCCGCAGCGTATCGGCGAGCCGGTCGCGCTCCTCATCAGAGAGCTGGAGCGACCGCCGCGTCTCGATCGAGATCGCGGTGAACGGCGCGTGCAGCCGGTCAGCCAGCCGCTTGGTGTAGCGCACGAGCCCCGCCGCGCGCGGGTCCTCACTGACGCAGACGAGGATGCGCTCGCCAGCGGCCCATGGGCCGGCGATGGCGTTCGCCTGCATGTGAGTGAGCAGCTGCTCGTCGACCCGCTCCGCCGTACGCCGCAACGCGAGCTCTCGCAGCGCGGTCAGATTGCCCGGCGAGAAATAATGCTCCAGCGCCCGCTCGGCCTGCTTGGGGACATAGACCTTGCCCTCACGCAGGCGCTGGATCAAATCGTCGGGCGTGAGGTCGATCAGCTCGATCGCATCGGCACGGTCGAAGATCGAATCCGGAACGGTCTCGCGCACCCGCACATGGGTGATCTGGGCGACGACATCGTTCAGGCTCTCGATGTGCTGGATGTTGACAGCGGTGTAGACGTCGATGCCGTGGGAAAGCAGCTCCTCGACGTCGAGATAGCGCTTGGGATGGCGGCAAAGGGGCGCGTTGGTGTGGGCTAGTTCGTCGACCAATGCGATCTTCGGGCGCCGTGCGATCACGGCATCGAGGTCCATCTCCTCGACGATCTGGCCGCGGTAATCGAGCAGCTTGCGCGGGACCACTTCAAGTTCGCTCACCAACGCCTCGGTCTCGACGCGGTCATGGGTCTCGACGAATCCGACCACGACATCGATACCGGCCTTGCGCCTGGCGTGGGCGCTCTGCAGCATCTCGTAGGTCTTGCCGACGCCGGGAGCGGCCCCGACGAAGATCTTCAGCTTGCCGGTCGCGCCCTCCTCCCGGCGCGCAGCTTCCAGCAGCGCCTCGGGAGACGGACGTTGTTCGGGATCGCGGCGCTCTCGTACCATCAGGCCAATATAGTCACCGGAGCGCGGCGAGCCTAGACCGCTACTTCGCGGCGGCGCGATCGAGCGCGAGGTTCAGGGCCAATACGTTAACGTGCGGTTCGCCGAGCAGGCCGAGCAGACGGCCCCGGGTGTTTGAAGCAACGATCTGCCTAAGCTGTTCCTCCGGCATATTCCGCACCTTGGCCACGCGCGGCACCTGGAATTGCGCCGCTTCCGGCGAGATGTCCGGGTCGAGCCCGCTGGCCGAGGTCGTGACCAGATCGACCGGCACGGCGGCATTCGGGTTCTCGGCTTTCAACCTGTCCACGTCCTCTTTCAGCCGGTCGGCCAGCGCCTTGCTGGTCGGGCCAAGGTTGGAGCCGCCCGAGTTGGCGGCGTTGTAGAGCGCCGAGACGGTCTTGGTCGAATCAGTCGGGTCCGGCGCCAGCGTCGCCGAGGGACGACCGTGGAAATATTTCTCGTCCTTGAACTCCTGACCGATCAGGGCGGAGCCGACCACCTTGCCGTCCTGCTCGATCAGGCTGCCTTGCGCCTGTGACGGAAAGACCGCGCCGGCAATGCCGGTCATGGCGAGCGGATAGGCCAGGCCCGTGATGGCGGTCAGCACCAGCAGGAGGGTGATGGCGGGGCGGATTTCTCTGAGCATATGTATCTCCTAATTTTATTCGTCATTGCGAACGAAGCGGAGGCAATCAAGAATCTTTCCTTGGAAGCAGTCTGGATTGCTTCGTCGCTTCGCTCCTCGCAATGACGGGGGTTATGCCAGGTGCAAAGCGACAACGACGAGGTCGATCGCCTTGATGCCGATGAAGGGAATCACGATGCCGCCGAGACCGTAGATCAGCAGGTTGCGGCGAAGCAGCGCGCCGGCACCGACCGCGCGATAGGCGACACCCTTCAGCGCCAGCGGGATCAACCCGATGATGACAAGCGCGTTGAAGATGATCGCCGACAGGATGGCGCTCTGCGGGCTCGAGAGGTTCATGACGTTGAGCACGTTGAGCTGCGGGTAGAAGGCCAAGAACATCGCCGGGATGATCGCAAAATATTTTGCGACGTCGTTGGCGATCGAGAAGGTCGTCAGCGCACCGCGCGTCATCAACAGCTGCTTGCCGATTTCGACCACCTCGATCAGCTTGGTCGGATTGGAGTCGAGGTCGACCATGTTGCCGGCCTCGCGCGCGGCCTGCGTGCCGGTATTCATGGCGACACCGACGTCGGCCTGCGCCAGCGCCGGCGCATCGTTGGTGCCGTCGCCGCACATGGCCACCAGCTTGCCCTTGGCCTGCTCGTCGCGGATCAGCTTGAGCTTGTCCTCGGGCGTAGCCTGCGCCAGGAAGTCGTCGACGCCGGCTTCCGCCGCGATCGCGGCCGCCGTCATCGGGTTGTCGCCGGTGATCATGACGGTCCGGATTCCCATGCGGCGCAGCTCGGCAAAGCGCTCCCGGATACCGCCCTTGACGATGTCCTTGAGCTGGATAACGCCGAGCAGCCTGCCGTCCTTGGCCACGGCCAGCGGCGTACCACCGGCTTTCGAGATTTCGTCCGAGATAGTCTGGATCTCGCGACCGATATCCGAGAGCCCGGCGGGCTGAATGGCGCGCGCCGTGTTGCCGGAGGCGACAGCCAGCTGCGCGCCGCCGCCGACATAGTTCAGCATGGCATCGACCGCCCCCTTCCGCACCGACGAGCCGCCGGCATCGACGCCGCTCATGCGGGTCTGCGCCGTGAACGGGATGAAGGTGGCACCAAGCTCCGCCATCTCGCGGCCGCGGATGCCATACTTCTCCTTGGCCAGCACGACGATGGATCGGCCTTCCGGCGTTTCGTCGGCGAGCGAGGCGAGCTGGGCAGCATCCGCCAGTTCCTGCTCGCTGGCGCCGCGCACGGGACGAAACGCGGTCGCCTGGCGGTTGCCGAGCGTGATGGTGCCGGTCTTGTCGAGCAGCAGCGTATCGACGTCGCCGGCGGCCTCGACCGCGCGGCCGGACATCGCCAGCACGTTGAAACGGACCAGGCGGTCCATGCCGGCGATACCGATCGCCGAGAGCAGCGCACCGATCGTGGTCGGGATCAGCGTCACGAACAGCGCGACCAGAACGACGACCGAGATCGAGCCACCGGCATAGGCCGCGTAGCTCGGAATGGTGACGGTGGCGAACACGAAGATGATGGTGAGGCCGGCGAGCAGGATGTTGAGCGCGATCTCGTTCGGCGTTTTTGCCCGCTCGGCGCCCTCGACCAGCTTGATCATGCGGTCGATGAAGGTCGAGCCTTGCGCCGCCGTGATGCGGACGCGGATCCAGTCGGACAGCACTTGGGTGCCGCCGGTCACCGCCGAGCGGTCACCGCCGGACTCGCGGATCACGGGCGCGGATTCGCCGGTGATGGCAGCTTCGTTGACGGATGCGACGCCCTCGATCACCTCGCCGTCGGAGGGAATGGTGTCGCCCGCCTCGACCAGCACGATGTCGCCGACCTTCAGGCCCGTGCCCGGCACGAGCTTGAAATCCCGGCCCGCGCCGGTCATGAGCTTGGCCTGGCTTTCGGTGCGGGTCTTGCGCAGCGAATCGGCCTGCGCCTTGCCGCGGCCTTCGGCGACGGCTTCAGCAAAATTCGCGAACAGCACCGTGAACCAGAGCCAGAGGATGATCTGGAAGGTGAAGCCGAGATTGGCGCCACCTGTGACGAGGTCGCGCAGAAAAATCACCGTGGTGAGCGCGGCCACGATCTCGACCACAAACATCACGGGGTTCTTGATCATCAGCCGCGGGTCGAGCTTGCCGAAGGATGCGCGGATCGCGGGCACGACGATCCTGGGATCGAGCATTGCCGAGACGGAGGCGCGTTTTTGCAGTTTCATGGTGTCCACGGAGGTCACTCCAAACAATCAGAAGACGTTACCGGCGTTCATCGCGAGATGCTCGACGATGGGACCGAGTGCAAGCGCCGGGAAGAACGTGAGGCCGCCGATGATCAGGATCACGCCGACGACGAGACCGACGAACAGTCCGCCGGTGGTCGGGAACGTGCCCGCCGACGGCGGAATGGATTTTTTCGCTGCCAGTGAACCCGCGATCGCCATCGCCGGAATGATCATGAAGAAGCGGCCGACGAACATCGCGCTGGCGAGCGTGAGGTTGTAGAACAAGGTGTTGCCGGTGAGGCCCGCGAAGGCCGAGCCGTTGTTGCCGGTCGCCGAGGTGAAGGCGTAGAGCACCTCGGTGAAGCCGTGCGGGCCGGCATTGGCCATCGAGGCGACGGCGGGCGGATAGACCACGCCGACCGCGGTCCAGCCGAGATACATCAGCGGCAGCACCAGGATGGCGAGCATCGCCATCTTGACCTCGCGCGCTTCGATCTTCTTGCCGACATATTCCGGCGTGCGGCCGACCATCAAGCCCGCGACGAAGATCGCCAGCACGACAAACAGCAGCATGCCGTAGAGGCCGGCGCCGACGCCGCCGACGATGATCTCGCCGAGCTGCATGTTGATCAGCGGGATCATGCCGCCGAGCGCGGTGAAGCTGTCGTGCATGGCGTTGACCGCGCCGCAGGAAGCGGCCGTGGTGATCACTGCGAACAGCGAGGACGCGACGATGCCGAAGCGGACTTCCTTGCCCTCCATGTTGCCGCCGGTGAGGCCAAGCGCCTGCAGCGTCGAGGTGCCATCGGCTTCCGCCCAATAGGTGACGGCGACGCCCGCGACGAACAGCACGCCCATCACCGCCAGGATCGCCCAGCCCTGGCGCTGGTTGCCGACCATCCGGCCGAACACGTTGGTCAGCGCAGCGCCCAGCGCGAAGATCGACAGCATCTGCACGAAGTTCGACAGCGCGGTCGGGTTCTCGAAGGGGTGCGCGGCGTTGGCATTGAAGAAGCCACCGCCATTGGTGCCCAGCATCTTGATCGCGACCTGCGATGCGACCGGGCCGACCGCGATGGTCTGCTTGGCGCCTTCCAGCGTGGTGGCCTCGACATAGTCGCCGAGCGTCTGCGGCATGCCCTGCGAGATCAGGAACAGCGTGTAGACGGCACAGATCGGCAGCAGCACATAAAGCGTGGTGCGGGTGACATCGACCCAGAAATTGCCGACGGTGCGCACCGAAGCGCGCGAGAAGCCGCGGATCAGGGCGACCGCGAGCGCAATGCCGGTGGCCGCCGACAGAAAATTCTGGTGCGTCAGGCCGACCATCTGCACGAGGTAAGAGAGCGTGCTCTCGCCGCCGTAGTTCTGCCAGTTGGTGTTGGTGATGAAGGAGATCGCGGTGTTGAAGGAGAGGTCTTCAGCGACCGCGCCCTGCCCGGCCGGATTGAAGGGCAGCACCGCCTGCAAGCGCATCACGCCATAGATGATGAGGAAACCGCCGACATGGAACAGCAGCATCGCGACTGTGTAGGTCAGCCAATGCTGCTCGCGCTTCTCGTCGACGCCGGAGATCCAGTAGATGCCGGCCTCGATCGGACGCAGCACGGGCGAGAGGAACGTCCGCTCGCCGTTGAACACGCGCGTCATGTACCAGCCGAGCGGCTTTGTGAGCGCGACGATGATAAGGCAGAAAAGAATGATCTGGAGCCAACCGATCACAGTCATGGCATCAACCCTTCAGGCTTGGTGTCCGCCGCAGCAGCGGCAGGAGCACCACAAGCAGGCAGCCGACGAGCGCAACGTCCGCCAGCAGCAATTCGACAAGCAGCAGCAAGGGTCAGAACCGTTCCGGCCGCAGCAGCGCGTAGGTGAGGTAGAACAGGAGGCCGAACGAGACGGCACCGGCGAGCGCATAATCGAAGATCATGGTTCGCTCCGTCACAGCCGTTCGCAGGCGTAGGTGTAGCCGATCGCAAGGGCAAAGAAGCCGAAGCCCAGCGCCAGCATCAGAATGTCCATCATGGGATTGTTCCTCGCTGCATCCCTCTATCGGGAGCAACACTTTCTCGGGGACCCGGCGGAGCCGGTGGAGAAAAGCGCGACGCATTTCCACGGCCCAAGCGGGACTTTTGACCGTGCTGAAGTGCCACCGCGGGCATAGGTTTTCGAGACGTGGGCTATGGCGAAGTTATAGGAATCTCATAAAGGGTGGGACGGTTGACGGCGCATCGCATCGCCCGCATTTATGAAATCTTTATATCTCCCATCCCCTTCCCATCTCGTTTTCCAATGTCCTTCTCGCCATCCTGAAGACGCCGGCCGACTGACCGACGCCAATTCCAGGAGGCCTGACATGACCGTCGCTTATCGGCACTACGATCCCCCGGCCCTCAGCGACCACTTGCGCAATGCGCAAGGCATGACGCGGCCGTTGATGCTCGAGATCATCGACAAGGCCTGCCGCCGCTTTCACTCGCTCGGACAGACCGAGCGCACCGCTCGCCTCATGCGCCTGATCGACGCGGAGGCCTGGGCCGACGCCGCGCTGGCGTTGATGGAACTCGAACTGCCGCTGTGGCACGTCCGCCGGATCGCCTATGACGAAGGTGAATGGCATTGCGCGCTCTCGCGCGAGCGCGAGCTGCCGGATTGGCTCGACGCGGCTGTCGAGGGATGCCACGGCGACCTCGCGCTCGCGCTGCTGTCGGCGTTCGTCGAAGTCCAGGCATTGGCCGTGGAAGCGCCGCGACCGAGCGTCCCCAACGTGCGGCCCGCCCCGGATCCGCTCTATGAGCCGGCCGCGTGCGAGAATTTCAGCTGAACGAACGCCAAGCCTTGATGCGAGGCCTTATGGCGCTCCTATGAGATCGCCGCGCGCCCTCTCTCGAAATCCTATCCAATCGAAAAGATATTGATCCGGCGGTTCGCGGGAGGAGATCCCGCCCCTCGCGTCAATTGGAAGGATACTATCCGTGAAACTCGTCGAACCTCCTTCGTGCAGCTCGCCCTCCAGCATCGTCTTCATCGGCCAAAACCATCGGGGCCAATGGATCGCGCAACAGCAGAACGGCCTCTATGGCGGCTTGTTCGTCAGCCGCGCCCAGGCCATCAAATACGCGCTGTTCGAGAACGGACAGCATCCCGAGACCATCGTCGAGCTGCTACGCGAGATCGAGCTCGACATGGGTAAACACCCCGACCTCTCGCAGCACGCCGCTTGAGCCGGCGCCTTTCGGCGAGCAAGCCATGTTCATTCCCCCCTCGGCCTGGTTCACCGGCTTCATTCCGGATCTGCCGACGCCGTTCGATGCGGCTGACACGATCGATCTCAAGGCGTTCGCCGCACTCTGCGAGCGCCAGGTCGCGGCCGGCGTTCCCGCGCTCGTGGTCTGCGAGACGGCGGGCGAGGCACCGACACTCTCGCCCGCCGAGCAGGAGCTCGTTATTCGCACCGCAGTCGACGTCGCCCACGGCCGGTCGCGGGTCGTCGCGGGCGCGATGTCGAATGCCACCGGCCGCGTTGTCGAACTTGCGCGGCGCGCAGAAGCGGCTGGCGCGGACGCCATCATGGCGGTGGTGCCCGCCTACAACAAGCCGATGCAGGAGGGGATGCTCGCGCATTTCCGCTCCATTGCCGGCTCGACCGGACTGCCGGTGATCCTGCACGATGTTCCCTCCCGCACGCTGCGCCCACTTGCCGACGAGACGCTTCTACGCCTCGTCGAGTCTCGCCGGTTCGTGGGCCTCCGTGATGCGAGCTGTGACATCACCCGCCCGATGCGGTTGAACCGACTACTGCCGGCAGGCTTTCGGCTGCTGTCCGGCGAGGACGCGACCGCCTTCGGCTATATCGCCGGCGGCGGCGACGGAGCCATCTCGGAAGTTTCCAACATCGCACCGGATCTGTGCCGGACGATCTTCTCACAGGTCAGGCAAGGTCGCCTGCAAACAGCGCGCTATCTGCACAAGCGCCTGATGCCACTCATCGCCTGTCTCTCCAAGGACAGCCCCGCGGCGCTCAAGAGCGCCCTGAGCGTGCTTGGCCTGGTGTCGCCGGCCACACGGCTGCCGATCGTGCCGCTGGACGCGGCCGCGCAGAGGGAGGTGGTTAGGGCACTCGCCGCCATCGCCGACGAGGAGCTGATCGACGGCGTAGGTGCCTGAGGCGTCAAGAGGCAATTTCATGCTGCAGTCACCCGAAGGACCTCACAGCCTGCTCCGCGCCTGGCAGCTAGCGCTGCTGCGCCTCGCCGTGACGCGGGATGAATCCGACAGGCTCAACGTGGTGGCGCTGGCGGCCGAGCTCGATTGTCTCGGCGGCGAATCCCTCCACTTCTTCCGGCGGACCAGCTGGCAGCTCTGTGCGGCCCTCAGGGGGCAGCTGCAGGATGCGGAAGCGACGCTGGAATGCTTCTGCAGGCAAATCGAGGAACCGCGGCTGCGGCTCGCCTTTGCCGCAGCGATCGGCATGCCACATTCCAATCATGCACCGTCTCGGGCTCCCTCGAAGCGGAACTCCGATCTCTTCAGAGGGCTACCAGCGCGTGGAACGGCGTCTTTATGACATTCCTATGCGGCGGCGCCAGCGGTCATCTCGCAATCTTACGCGGCGGTGGCCATCATACGAGACAGATCGGAGCGGCCGTCTCGCCGCATGAGGCAAGGACTTACAAAATGTCGATCCTGACACATGGCTTTGACCGGCCCCTCGGGTCCGAGCTTCCGGCGCGCATCTCCGGGGCGCGCAAGGCGCAGCTCAAGGATCTCGCTCTCGGCGCGCTCACTCTGCTCTCGATGGGCAGCGTGCTCACTGCGCTCATCGCGCTGAAGACCGCAATCTATGTCTGGCACCTGAACGTCTGAGCAGCGGGAGGCTCCCATGACCTTGCAGATGTGTGAAGAGGCCGCCATGGCCGCAATTGCCCTTCAGGCCCCTCGTCGCCAGGCCGACGCCAAACAGGCGGCGGCACTCAAGCCACTCGATCCGGATGTCATCAGTACCGCCATCCCCGTCTTCTTCATCGGGCGCAACAACGCCGGCCTCTGGGTCGCGCGCGAAGCGAGTGGACAGGTCGGCGGCCTGTTCCTGTTCAAGAGCTCGGCGGTGGATTTCGCCAACCGTCAGAGCGCGCCGGCGCGCTGCGCCCTGGTGTTCCCCACCGAGAGTTTCGAGCTCGATGTCGAGAACCGCGGCAGTTTCCTGATCGTGCTGGCGGGGGCAGCCAGGCAGCTTCTTGCACGCGTGACGACAAGGCCAAGGACATGATCGAGTTCAAGATCGCCATCCTGGTCGCTTTACTGGGTGCATTGCTGCTTGGCATGCGTTTCGGCGCGGCTCCTGCCGCGGACAAGTAGCGTGCATTTCCTCAAGGGACATCTCGAGCACGCCGTCACGACGACGATCCTGACCATAACGCTGAGCTTGGTCTGGGGTGCGGTCCTCACGATCGTGATCACGCTCGCAGCCCGCGGGCTTGGAATCTAGGACCTCGACCGCGAATTGACCATGACTGCCCATTGGGCGAGCAACTGTGCACGAGCCGTGGTCGCGCTCCCGGGATAGTCCTTCTATCCGGTCGGAAAACGCCCGGCCGATCTGGCGCTGTTTCACGGAACCGTGTAGATCGGTTTCATGAGCACAAGCAGCGTCAACGTCGTCGCCCACCCCCTGGTCCAGCACAAGCTTTCCCTGATGCGGGAGAAGGACCGCTCGACCAAGAGCTTTCGCGAAATCCTGAACGAGATCGGGATGCTGCTGGCCTACGAGGTGACGCGCGACCTGCCGCTGGAGCTGGTCGAGATCGAGACACCGATCTCGCCGATGCAGGCGCCGAAGATCGCCGGCAAGAAGCTCACGCTGGCGCCGATCCTGCGCGCCGGCGTCGGCTTCCTCGACGGCATGCTGGCGCTGATGCCCTCGGCCCGCATCGCCCATATCGGGCTCTACCGCGACCCCGAGACATTGCAGGCCGTGGAATATTACTTCAAGGCGCCGCAGGACCTGTCCGACCGCACCGTGATCCTGATGGACCCGATGCTGGCAACCGGCAATTCAGCCTGCGCCGGCGCATCGCTGCTGAAGGATCGCGGCGCCCGCGACATCCGTTTCGTCTGCCTCCTGGCCGCGCCCGAGGGCATCGCAAAGTTCCAGAGCGAGCATCCCGACGTGCCGGTCTGGACCGCCGCGATCGATGAACGGCTCAACGACCACGGCTACATCGTGCCAGGCCTGGGCGATGCCGGCGACCGGATGTTCGGCACCAAGTAGACAGGTTTGCGCGATCGGGCTACTCCGGTTGGCATGCGCGCCGACGATGTTTCACTGCATTCGCTGATCGGATCGGACACCGCCGCCGATCCTGCCTTCGTGTTCAACGGCACACCCGTGTCGCGCGCGGAGCTTTCAGCGACGGTCGCGCAGACCACGGCCTGGCTCGCGGCGCAGGGTATCGGCAAGGGCGACGTGGTCGCAGTCTGGCTGGTCAACCGGATCGAATGGATCACGCTGCTGTTCGCCACCGCCCGGCTGGGTGCGGTCGTTGCCGCAGTCAACACGCGCTACCGCGGCGCGGAAGTCGCGCATCTCTTGAAAGTGTCGGGCGCCAGGCTGCTGGTGCTCGAGGCGGCGTTCCGGTCGATCGATTTCGCCGCTGTTCTCGCCGACATTGCCAAGGCCGATGTGCCCGCATTGCAAAAGCTCGCGGTGGTCGGCGCGGATGCGATCCCCGCGCAATGGCCCTGCATTCGCTTCGATGCGTTCGACAAACCCTATCCGGCGGCTGCCGTCCAGGATGACGTCGACCTGCCGGTGCTGCTCTACACCACATCCGGCACCACAAAGGGGCCCAAGCTGGTCGCGCATTCGCAGCGGACGCTGGCGACCCACGCCAACTCCGTTGCCAAGACGCTCAAGCTCTCGCCGCAGCGTCACTCGCTGCTGGCGATGCTGCCATTCTGCGGCACCTTTGGCATGACGAGCCTGCTTGGCTTCATCGCAGCCGGCGCGACTATCCACGTGCTAGACGCCTTCGAGGCGGCACCGGCGCTGAAAATCCTCAGCGAGCACAAGATCACGCACTGCTTCGGCTCCGACGAGATGTTCCGCCGTATCCTTGCGCTGACCGATGAGCCACGTCCCTTCCCGCATCTCGAGGTCTGCGGCTTCGCCGCGTTCCAGCCCGGCTGGCGCGAGCTGGCTGCGGAGGCCGAGGCGCGCGGCCTGCCGCTATTCGGCCTCTACGGCTCGAGCGAGCTGCAGGCATTGTTCTCGATCGCCCGTCCCGGCGACGCCTTCGCCGATCGCATCGAGGGCGGTGGCTGGCCAATGTCCCCCGAGGCCAAGGTCCGCGTGCGCGACACCGAGACCGGCGAGCTTGCAGCGCAAGGCGTCTCCGGCGAGATCGAGATCAGCGCGCCGTCGCGCTTCCTCGGCTATTTCAACAACCCCGATGCGACGCGCGATGCGTTCACCGCGGACAGCTTTTTCCGCACCGGCGACATCGGCCGGCTTCGCGATGGCGCCTTCGTGTATGAGACCCGCGCGGGTGACGCGATGCGGCTCGGCGGCTTCCTGGTCGCACCCGGCGAGATCGAGGACGAGCTCAAGTCCTGTGCCGGCGTCGCCGATGCCCAGGTCGTCGCGGTCGACCTGAAGGGCCAGGCGCGCTGCGTCGCCTTTGTCATCCCGGCCGGCACTTCGCCGCAACAGGAGGTGCTGACGGCACGCCTGCGCGAGCGGCTCGCCGGCTACAAGGTTCCGGCACGGATCTATGTCGTGGACGCCTTCCCCGTGACCGATAGCGCCAACGGCGTGAAAATCCAGCGCGCCCGGCTTCGCACCATGGCGATGGAGCGGATAGCGGTCGAATAGGCCTCTCCTATTTCAGATAGCTCGCGAGATTCATGCCGAGGATCTTGGACATTGCCGAATAGGAAGCCGTCAGCTGCGCCTGGTAGGTGGAGAGCTGGGCGGTGATGGCGGCGACATCGACGCCGGTGAGGTCGTTCGACAGGCTTTCGGCGTAGCTCTTGTAATCGGTCTGTTGCGTGCTCGCCGTCTCGATCGAGGACGACGAACTCGAGAGTTTTGCCTGCACCGCCGCGGTGTCGTCGAGCGCCGTGCTGGCGAGGTTGAGCGCGCTGGAAATGTCGGAGGATGACAACGAGGTGCTGTTGGCCACGAACTTCAGCACGCGCATGACTTCCTCGAACGCCGAATTGTCGCCGGTAACACCATACGACACGGTGTTATCGGCGGCGACGCGTACCGAGGCAATCTCGTCATCGCCCGTGTAATAGCTGGTGTCCGCCGTGGTGATGGAACCGGTACCCGACGAAAAGCTGGTGAGGTCGACCGGCGCCGTGTCGGTCTTGCCACCGGCAAAGACATACTGGCCGTCATACTGCGTGTTCATCAGCGAGCCCATCTGCTCCAGCATCTGCTGGGCGGAGGAGATCACCGAATTCGTTTCGGTCGAGCTCCCGGTCGAAGCCGCGCTGAGCTGGGAGCGAAGCTGGGTGATGATGTCCGTCACCGAGCCGACGGCCGAATACATCACCTGGATCTTGCTGTCGGCGAGCGTGGCCGCATCGATATAGGATTGCGCGCGCGTCACCGACACCTGGAGATTGACGACATGCTGCGCGTTCGAGCCGTAACCGCCGAAATCGGTCGAGACGACGCCCGACGATTCCTGAACTTGCTCGTTGGCCATGACCGACTCCACGCGCATCGCGTCGGCGATCATCTTGCTCGACTGGGCGAAGGTGGCAATCCGCATCGCGACCATGGAGCTGCTCCCGCGCGCTTTACGACGACTGCACGGCGGTGATAAGCGCCGAGTACATACTGTTGATAGCCGAGATCAGCGCGGAGGCCGCCGAGTATTGGTTTTGCAGCGTGCTCAGATTGGCGGATTCCTCGTCGAGGTTGACGCCCGACTGCGACGACAGCGAGCTCGCATAGGTCGACTGCGCGGTCTCCTTGGCTGTGTAATTGGTGGACGCCTGCGAGGCCTTGCTCACGACATCGGCCACGATTGTCGAGGCATAGTCGGCAAAAGAGCCGGTGGTGGCGGCGAGCCCCCCGGTGGAGGAAAACGTCCGTGAGGCCGTCAATGCGCTGTAGAGCGCATTGACCACGGTCGCAGATCCGGACGTCAGCACATTGCTGCCGACCGTAAGGCTCGAGGAGGAATCCAGTGTTGCAAGCTGCAACGCGCTGGTGCCGGACAGGATGTTGCTGTTGACCGCGATATCCGACGCGCTTGTTCCGGTCACGAGATCGTTGAGGCCAAAATAGTCGGAAAATCCCTCGCTTGAGCTACCGACCGAACTGGTCATCTCATTGACCGCGACGCCGTTGCCCGAGCCTGTCGCCGTAATCGAGAGATGCCCGTTCGTATCGACCGACGCCGACATCCCGGAAATGCCATTGATGGCGGTGACGAGATCGCCGACCGTGGAATAGGACGACAGGTCGAGATCGCCGTAGGAGACCAGATAGCCGCTCTGGTCGGTCACGGCAAGGCGCACCGTGCCGGTGGCGGACAGCGCCGTGCTGGTGGTGACGCTGGTCGTTCCGGTCAGGCTGGTCGGCGCCGGCACCGAGGAGGCACTGTTCGAGACGGTGTTGACCGCGGATGCAAGCTGCGTTGCGAGCTGGTCGAGCTGGGACTGCGCCGCCGGCAGGGTCTTGTCGCGGAGCGTGATCAGCGCGCCGATGTCGCCGCCGGTGATCTGCGAGGTGATGTCGACGCCGTTCACCGTGATCGCGCTGAAACCGCTCGACGAGGAGCCGGCGGTGTAAGTCGTCGACGACGACACGTTGGCGGCGGCCGTATAGCTGATCTTGTGCGCGGAGCTATCGACCAGCGCCTGCCCAGTCGTGGTGTAGATCTGGAGATCGCCGTTCGACGCCGTGTAGTAGCTGACGTTCATCTTCGAGGCGACGTCCTGCAGCGCGGTGTTGCGCTGGTCCTCCAGGTCGGAGGTCGACTGGCCTGCCGCCGCCGTCTGCTTGATCTCCGCGTTCAGATCCGCGATGGTCTGCAAGTCCGTATTGACGTCGTCGATCGAGGACGAAATGTCCTGGTCAGCATTGGAGCGGAGCTTCTGGACGCCGCTCGAGGTCTCGCGCAGCTGGCTCGTGACGTCGTCGAGAGCGCTGACGACGTTGGATTGCAGCGAAGCGCTGCTCGGCGTGCTCGCCAGCGACGACAGCGCCGATTCCAGCGAGGCGATGCCGTTGGCCAGCGAGGTCCCGGTCGACGAGCTATCGGTGCCGCTGGTCGAGCCGTAGAGCTTCTCCAGCGAGGTCAGATAGCTATTGGCCGTGTCGACCGAACCGAGATCGGAGTCCGCACTGACCAGCGACTTCAGCAGCAGCTTGTCGACCGTCGAGGTGATGCCCGTCACCGTGACGCCGGTACCGACGCCGTTGGTGACGCTGCTCGACTGGTTTGCGGTCTTCTTGGTATAGCCCGTCGTGTCGGCGTTCGAAATGTTCGACGACGTCACGCTGATCTGCACCGACGTGGACGACAGGCCGCTGAAGGCGATCGATCGTGCGATATCGAGCGACACGGCGGGCTCTCCTGCTCGTCAGGCGCTGCGGCTGGTGCCGCTGGAGACGGCGCGCGCAGCGACCCGGCCGGAGGCGCCATAGGGCGATACCGCGGCGATCTGCTCGCGGATCGCCTGCATGACCGCCTCGATCCGGCGATTGCTGGCCTCGATCGCGGCACGCAGGCGCACCAGGTTTTCGTCCATTGCCGCGCGCAGCTTCAGGATCCGATCCAGCAACTGTTCGCGCAGCATCCGGTCCCGCACGTTCATGGTGGTCCCGCCCGCCGCACATTCAGCGACGGACCGTTCGAAGATCTCCGCCAGGCGATTTTTCTCGTCGACCTGCTTCAGGCGTGAGGCCGGCAGACCTTTGGCGAGTTCGGTATTCTCTTCCGCCACCAACGCAGTCAGAACGTCGATCAGTCCGATCAGCGACTTGATCCGGGCATCGCCATTTGCGGCGTTGGTCCGCGTGGCTTGACCATTGGCTTGGGCTACACTCATGGTCATCGCCTTCTTCTAATTTTGCCGTTTTCCGCGATGGACTTGCGAGTTGCGCAAATAAGCGCCGATCGCGGTCGTCCTGACGGTCGCCTGTCTCATCTCACCCTCGACCGCTGCGCATTCCTTCAACAAGCCGCGGCGGGTCGTCTCGATATCGTCGAGCAAGGCAAGCACCTGCTTGTGGTCACTGTCCTTCACGGTTGCGGTCCGTGCCTCCAGCCGTCGCAGCCGGCGCAGCAGCGCTTCTCCGGCGGTCTTGGCCTCCTCGCTGCGCATCGCTCACCTCATCGCCGAAATCAGGGTGTCGTACATCTTGCTGACGGTGGAGATGACCTGGGACGCCGCCGAATAGGCCTGCTGCGCCGAGATCATGCTCGAGAACTGGCTGGAGGTGTCGGTGGTCGAGGATTCCAGCTCGCTGCCGTAGATCGTGCCCGCACCGTTCTCGCCGGACGCTTGCAATGCCGCGTTCCCCGACGTCACCGTCGCGGAATAGAGGCCGTCGCTGGCGGCGGAAAGCCCGGTTGGGTCGGCGAAGGTCGCAACAGCGATCTTGTAGATCGCGATGGTCTGGCCGTTGGAATAGGTGGCGTCGACGATGCCGTTCTTGCCGATCGAGATGCTGGACAGCTTGCCGTAGGAGAGGCCGTCCGACGAGATGCTGGTGACGTTGACGGTCGGCGTCGTCTCGCCCGAAGCATATTGTGTCAGACCGTCCGTGCCTCCGGCGGTGCCGAGACTCATCGTGATCGTGCTGTCCGCCGCACCATCGGTCCAGCCCGTCACCGCGACGGTCGCCGGGCTCGGGCTGGTGCTCGCCAGCGAGCCGTCGCTGTTGAAGGTGATCGCGATCGTCCCCGAAGCTGTGCCGGTCGCGGTCGTGGTGTCCGACGTCGAGGTTGGATTGGCGAAGCTCGCGCTCCACGTGTTGGTTCCGGTCTTGGTCCAGGTAACCTGCATCGAGTTCGCCGCGCCGAGCGAATCGGTGACGGTCATCGAGCTGGTGTAGGTGTCGCCGGTCGCGGCATCCGACGGCAGGTTCGCCGCAATCGTGGTCTTGGTGGTGGCGCTGCCGCTGGTCGAGGCGACCTGGGTGTTGATGGCCTGGAGATTGCTCGCCGATTCATTGCCGACGACGTTTCCGTCCGAATCGGTGCGCCATCCCTCCAGGTAACTGCCATTGTTCTCGAGATAGCCCGCATTGTCGGTCGAAAAGGCACCGTTGCGGGTATAGGACGTGGTGCCGCCCGACGTGGCGCTGGTCACGACGAAGAAGCCCGAGCCCTGGATCGCGACATCGGTGGCGTTCGAGGTCGCGGCGAGCAGACCTTGCTGGGTGATGTTGGCGCGGCCCGAGACGGTGACGCCGCCCGAGGCATAAGACGTCGCGTTGCTCGATGCGGTGACGAGGTCGTCGAACATCGCCGACGTCGTTTTGTACCCCGTCGTGCTGGTATTGGCGATGTTGTCGCTGATCATCGACAGGGACTGGCTCTGCGCGCTGAGCGCGGAGATCGCCGAAGAGAGTGCACCGGTGAGACTCATGATGAAACTCCAGAGGGATCAGGACGTAGGATCAGGACGTGACGCCGATGATGTCGGCGGCGCTGACGGAGACGCCGTTCACGGTCAACGATGGCGTGGAAGTGGAGGTGTCGATGCCCGTCACCGTGCCGGTGATGGTGGTGTAGTTGAGCACCGAGTTTCCGGCGGAATCCGTCGCGGTCACCGAGATGGTGTACTGACCGCCGTCGGTGAGCTGGGTGCCGCTGGAATTCTTGCCGTCCCAGGTGAAGGTGTTGGATCCGGAGTTACCGGTCCCGGTGCCGGTGTAGACGGTGTTACCGGAGGAGTCCTTGATGGTGACCGCGACGTCGGAAGCGGCCGAGGACAGCGAATAGCCGAACGTCGCCGAGCCGCCGCTCAAGGTCGACGTGTCGGTCTTCGCCTCGACGGTGTGGCCGATATAGTTGACCGAGTTGAGCGTCACGAGGCTCGAGAAGGAGCTGGAGAGCGAGGTCAGGTTGGAGTTGATCGACTGCTGCTGGCTGAAGTTCGCGTAAGACGTGAGCTGGTTGATGAAGTCGGTGGTCGAGGTCGCGTTCAGCGGATCCTGGTTCTGAAGCTCGCTGACGAGCAGGCTCAGGAAATCACTGGAGGTCAGCGTCGAACTGGACGAGGTGCTCGACGATGATGACGTCGTCGTGGTCGCAGTCGTTGCAGAACTCGTTGCGGAAACTGTCATCAGAAACTCCGGCTTTCTCGCGCGGCCGGCGACAGCGATGTCGGTCAGCGCGCTTGAAATCTGTGTGCTGATGAAACGCGTGGCGGCGCGGATTCAGGCGCGGATTCACGGCTGCGAAGATCGCTTTCGACACGGCAAAATCTGCCGCGTGCTAGCGTCCGGGAATGCTGAAAGCGCGCTTACGAAAAAGCGCAGCCGCTCGCACGTGTCGGTGCGAGCGCAAAACTCATGCGGATCGGAATGTCAGGGAAAGAGCCGTTCAGCTGCCCGCCGTCTCGCCTTCGGTGCGCGGCTCGGCCGTGTCGCTCTTCATTTTCGCGGCGGCGGCGATGCGGTCGGCAAGGCCTGCAGGCGCCCGCACCGGCGGTGCGGCGAGCGCCTGGCGCAGGGCGCGCATCTCTTCCAGCAAGGCCTGCGCAGCGGAGGAGCGCTTTAGCAGCTCTTCGGCGGGCAAGCGCCGATCATCGGGCCAGAGGGAGAGGTCCTCGCCCAGCCGATCGATCAGTTCCTCAAACTCGGTGACGTCCATCGCCCGCCGATCCCGCCTCGGTCGGGTCCCTCATAAAGCATTGCAAGCCCGTCGAAAACCGATTTCCGGCAGCTTCGCGCGCCAAAAAGCGCCCGGAGCACCACGGACACGGGGCCAAACTACCGGGGCGGCCAATCGCCGGGAGGCGCTTGCGCAGGTCCGCGCGGTCGCGGCTCAGCCCGTGCGGGCCGAATCGGCCGGCGCGATCTTGCCGCCCCGCGCCGTCGCGTCGACGTGCTCCCAGGCCTCCCGCAACTCGGTCACGGCCGCGATGATCCGCCGAAAACTCGTCGGGGCATGCGGCCGGCCGAACGCCTTGTGGCTCGCCACGATCAGGCTGTTGTAAGTCTGGAACAGCCGCTCGGCCACCGCTCCACCCCTGGTGAAGTCGAGATTGTGGCTGAGCCCGCGCAGGATCGCGGTTGCCTTCAGCAGATATTCGTGACCCTCCTCGAAGCGCCGCGCTTCCTGCGCGGCCAAGGATTTCTGGAAGAAGGTGATCGCGCCGCCAAGCAGCATCGAGATCGCCTTCAGCGGCGGCACGCTGGTGGCCGCGCCCCGATAGGCCTGATTGGCCATGTACGCCATCGGATTATGCATTATCAACTACTCGAGCTGGAGTTAAGCAAGGCCTTGAGATAGGTGAGCGTGTTGTTCGCGCTCGTGATCGCGGCCTGGTAATTCGCGTACTGGGTCTGGAGCTGGGCCTGGTAGGCGGACGCAGCGCTCTCGATGTCGTCGACCTTCTGCTGAAGGTTGGTGTCGCGGTCCGTCAGGTTCGTGATCAGCGTCTGCAACGAGCCCGAGCTCGACGAATAGGTCTTGGACAGCTGATAGAGCTGCGTGGCGATGCCGGAGGTCGAGGTCACCGTGATCGATTGCGACGTCGATCCCGAATAGGTGAAGGCCATGCCGGCATAGGCCGTTCCGGCCGCGCCAAGGATCGTCGTGCCGCTCACCGTGAACAGCGAGGAATCGCCGCCGACCGATGCAGAGGAGAGATTTCCGGACGAGTCGACGGTCAGGTCGAGCGTGAAGGATTGCGGCGACGTTCCGGTGTTGACGACGCTGAGCTGGCTCGACGAGGTCTTGGTCTGCGCCGACAGCAGCGTGGTGACGCCGCTCAGATTCGTGCTGAGCACATTGGATAGCGTCGAGGTGTCGAGTTCGAGCTCGTTCTTCTCGTTGAAGGACAGGCCGAGGTCGGCCATGGTGAGACCGCCCACCGTGCTGTTGAGCGCGTTCTGGAGCGAATCCATGATGTCGCGCATGGTGCCGTCGCCGAACAGCACCGCGCTCGAATCCGCCGTGCCGTCGGAAGCCGTTGCCTGCTGCGCGATCACCGCATCGCGGAACGTGTTGTAGTTGGTGACGAGGCTCTCGACCGCCGTCTCGATCTGGCTGGTGTCGGGCTCGATGCTGATGCTGAGCGATGTTCCGCTGGGCGTCGCCTGGAGCAGGTTGAAGGTCACGCCCGTGAGCACGTCGGTGATGTCGTTGGTATCCCGCGTCATCGAGATGCCATCAAGAGAAAAATCAGCCGCTTGCGACGTCTGCAGCACGTCGGCAAAGGCGCCCGTGCTGTCGGTCACCCCGAGCTCGTTCAGGATGTCGTCGCCTGACGTGCTGGAATAGCCGATGTCGGCGGCATCCTCCGTGCCCGACAGCACCATCTCGTACGACCCGCTCGACACCTGGACGATCGAGGCCTGCACGTTGGTGGTCGAGGTCTGGGCATTGATGGCGTCGACGACGTCCTGCATCGACATCGTGCTGGTGACGGTGATATCGGCGGTGCTGCCGCTACCGAGACCAAGGGAGAAGGTGCCGGAATAGCCGAGCGCGCTGGTCTGGCTCGACTGCGAGGTGCCGATCACCTTCTGCGCGGTCGCGACCTGGCTGATGGTCAGCGTGTGGTCGCCGGTCGCAGCACCATTGCCGACCGACATCGAGAGCGCGGAGGACGCGCTGACGTCGCCGGACGAGCTGATGGTCGCCGCCCGGGTGGCGAAGGCGTTGGTCGCGAGCGAATTGACGACAGCCGTCGCGAGCGAGGAAAGGCCGCTGGAAAGCGTCGAAAGATCGGTCTGGAGCGTCTGGTAGGCGGAGATCTTGGCTTCGTTGTTGGTGATCGAGGTCGAGATCGTGGTCGCAGCTGTCAGCTTGGCGTTCACCGCCGCGGTGATCAGCGCACTCCAGTCCACACTGGTCGATGTGGTCGTGCCGGTCGTGGTCACCGTGGAGGCGCTCGACGTGCTCGCGGCGCTGCTGGTGCTCGAACTGACTGACGTCACTGTGCTGCCCGATCCATCCGAGGGTGAACCGGGCCGGCGTCAGGCCGGCCCGGGGATCTCTTGCCTAAGCGCTTAGCCGAGCAGCTTGAGCAGGTACTGCGGCATCTGGTTCGCCGCGGATTCCGCCGACACCGCGGCCTGGGTCTTCACCTCGGCCGAAGAAAGCGTGGCCTGCTCGGCCGCAATATCGACGTCCTTGATCGCGGAGTTCGCCGACTGCAGGTTCTGGGTCTGGGTCGAGATCGAGTCCGACGAGAAGTTGAACCGCGATTCCTGCGCGCCGATGCTGGCGCGGGCGGCGGAGACGGTGTCGATCGCGGCATCAAGCGTGGTCAGTGCCGATGCCGCGTCATCCAGCGAGCTGACGTCGAGCGAGGTCACCCCGAGCGACGACGAGGTCAAGCTCGACAGCTTGATCGTGATGGTATCCGAGCCGGAGGAGCCAACCAGGACCGAGACGCCCGAGGAGAACACGCTGGTCCCGTCGAGCAGGCTCTGGCTCGAGTAGCGGGTGCCGGTCGCGATCGAATCGATTTCGCTCGTGAGCTGCGTGAATTCCGAATTGATGTAGCCGCGGCTGGAGTCGGTCGTGGTGCCCGAGGCCGACTCGGAGGCCAGCGACTTCATGCGCGCCAGGATGTCCGAGATGTTGGAGGCGCCACCGTCGGCGGTCTGGAGGATCGCGGTCGCCTGCGAGGCGTTGGTCGCGGCCTGCTGCAGCGTGGTGACGTCCGACGAGATGCGGGTCGAGATCGCGAGGCCGGCGGCGTCGTCGGAGGCAGAGGTGATGCGCGAGCCGCTCGACAGCTTGGCGAGCGCGCTGCTCTCCTGCGCGGAATTGATGTTGAGGTAGCGGACCGCAGAGTTGGCCGCGGTATTGGTGGAAATTGCAGGCATTGGAAACTCCTGTGCTGATGGGCATGGCGTGCCGCATCGTTGAAGACGATTGACGACGCGGACCGCAGCCCCGTCCGTTCGCTCAAACGGGGAAGCGCAAGGAGATCAGGCGCGAATATTTTCGCAGGGCCGGTTTTATGGTTAGCAATCGGTAAACGCGGTGCGGATGTCGCGCTCGTGCTTGCGCAGCAACTGACGCAACTGCTGACGTCCGCGCTTGAGCAGGGACTCCACCGCAGCCACCGTGGTGTCCATCACCTGGGCAATCTCGCCGTTGCTCATGTTCTCGTGGTACGAGAAGATCACCGCGATGCGCTGCTGCTCGGGCAGGCGCTGCATCGCGAGCTCCAGCATGCCGTTCAGCTCGTTGCGCTCGATGATCTCGACCGCGCCGGGCTGGCCGTCGGCGACCTCCGGCACGGTCTCGACATTCTCGTTGCGCGGCTTGCGGCGCAGATCGATGCAGCGATTGGAGATGACGCGGTAGAGCCAGGTCGAGAATTTGGCGCGGCCGTGCTGCCAGCGCCCGCGATGGCTCCAGATCTTGAGCATGGTGTCCTGCACCACGTCTTCGGCATCGGCAGCATTGCCGACGATACGCAGCGCGATCGCATAGGCGCGATCGATGTGACGCTCGACCAGCATGCGGAACGCAGCCTCGTCGCCGGTGGCAAGTCTGTCGAGAAGTTCGCTGTCCTCATCGAAGACGATTTCGGCAGCGACCGGCGTGCTGTCCGGCGCCAGCGGTACCGACGGCATCACGGGCACCATCTCTTCAGCCGGCAGCGTCGTCGTGATCTCGGCCTCGGCGGGAGCCCAGACATCAGCAGCGTAACTCATCCCGCAATCTCCAACCCGCAATGCCGGCGGCGCACATGCCACACGGCTTCCAGGCGTTGAACGCGGGGCAAAAACAATCCAGGCGGAGAATCTTTGTTATTTTTCAAGATGTTATACGGTATCTTTTGCCGAGTATCGGGCAATAATTGCCGAGCGCGCGCTACTCTCGCGCATCAATTCCGCAATCATCACATCGTCTCGCGTCATGGCGGATCATCCATCCTGAACAGATGTCGTTGAGAGAAAACGCTGACATTACGCGGCACTAGGCGATCAAGCGCGACGCGCGCCTTGCGCATCAGGAAGCGATTGTTTCCGAGTGTGAATGAACGCGAGACGACTTCCGCACCCGGCAATTTTTTCCGAATCACCTTTTTCGAACCTAACGATTTTTTTGAATCTGTCAGTCGCGGCGAATGCGTTTTTGAATCGCGCGTGAATTATTTTCGCGCTTGTGGCGCCTGACATGGTGAACGTGCACGTTAATTGATCTGATTGGCGGGGAATCTGCACATGACGATCGCAACGGCCGGCACGAAGCGTCGCGCGCAAATTGTTTCTGCTTGGTCGTTCGATGTTTTCGATACATTTCTGCTGCGCGCCTGCACGACGCCGGATGGCGTATTTGAAAGGACTTACGAGCTTTCCGGCATTTCACAGACTTGTCCGAATGTTTCCGCGAGTTTCGTTCAGCATCGTATCCAGGCCGAAGCACGCGCGCGGAGGACCGCGAAAGAGAAGCGCGGCGGCAGCGAAATTCGCATCGATGAAATCTATTCCTATTTTCCATTCAAGCTGTTCGGTCTCACGCGTCATCATCTGAGCGATCTCGCCGAATCAGAGTTCGCAGCCGAGCTCGAGCTCTGCCGCGCCAATCCGGACATGCTTCGGCAATATATGGACATGAAGCAGGCCGGCCATCGCGTCGGCTTCATCTCCGACACCTATTGGGATTCCGCTTCGCTGGCGCGATTGCTGCGGGCATGCCGCCCCGGGCTGACCTGGGACTTCCTCTACGCCTCCTGCGACCACGGCAGCGGCAAAAGCGAGACGCTTTTCGCCAAATACCTGTCCGAGCAGGGTATCGACGCCAGCGTCTCCTTTCACGTCGGCGACAACGATAAGGCTGATATCAAGAGCGCGAAGCGCCACGGCATCCGGCCGCGCTATTATCCGCAGGCGACGCCGCAGTTGGCCTCGAAATTCCAGCGCGAGACCGCGCTGATCGAGCTGTTGTGCGCCGGCGCGCCGGTGCGGCTCGATCATGGCGCGCGGACCTTGCGGCGCATGGTCGCCGCGCGCAACGCCGGGAAATCTCCCGCCTTTCATCTCGGCATGAGTGTGCTCGGTCCGGTGATGACGGCCTTCGATGCCTTCATCGCCCGGCGCCACCGGGAGGTTGCCGGCTCCGGCAGGAAGGTCGCGCTCGCCTTCCTCGGCCGCGACGGCTTCTTGCCACACCGGATCTGGCGGGACTTGCACGGCACCACATCGGCCTATCTCGAGATCAACCGGCGCGTCAGCCTGATCGCCTCGGCCGATACCATGCAGCCGCTCATTGACCTTCTCGGCAAGGTGTTGAAGATCGACGCGCCGACCTTCCGCGACATGATCAAGACTTTGCCGCCGGAGGTCGCCGCGTTCTTCGCGGCTTATCCTGACGGAATTGCTCCCGGCGAGGATCTCGCCGAAGCCCTGCCGAAGCTGATGGATGCCGGCGAGATCGTCGATCTCGCCGCTGCACTGCGCGCGCGATTGCTCGCCTACCTGCGTCACACGATCCCGGATTTCGACGACTGTACCGACCTGGTGCTCGCCGATCTCGGTTATTCCGGGAGCGTGCAGAAGGCATTGCGTCGCGTGTTCGACATGGAAGGCATCAAGATCCGTCTCCACGGCGCCTATCTGATCTCGCTCGACGATGCCTTCGATGATGTCGCCGAACAGGACACCGCGGCGGGCTTCATCTCGGACCTCGTGGTGACGCCGCATATCAAGCGCATGCTGATCCGCAACGTTGCGCTGCTTGAGCAGATCTGCTGCTCCGCGGATGGCTCGGTCCGAGATTATGACGGCGACCGGGTGCTACGGGAGATCAATCCGCGACCGGCCAGCCAGATCGCGCTCGCCGCGGAGATTCAGGCCGGCGCGCTGGCCTTTGCGAAGAGCGCCGAGGATGTCGCGCTCGACTTCTGTCTCGACCCCAATGCCGCGCCTGATATCGCTGCGCGCTGGTGCACGGCGACACTGGCGCGGTTCCTGCTGCTGCCTGATGAGGACGAGCTGGCGCTGCTCGGCGGGCTGAAACACGACGTCAATCTCGGCACGCATGCACTGGCGCCGATGATCGACAGCGACTTCCTCCGCCGGCAGATCACCGCCCGCGGCTTTTCCGCGGCCTGCGCGTCAGCCGCCCCGCCGATGTGGCTCGCCGGCAGCTTTGCCCGGCTGTCACCGTCGAACGCCTATCTTTATGCATTATTCGGGGCCAACCGTTTGCCGGCCGACGTCTTCGAAGAGAGCCCTTGTGGTCAGGTCCAGATCGGACTGTTCCGCGCCAATGCCGCTGCCACGCTGGACACCGTGACCCTCTATCGCACTGGTTTCGGCGAGCTGCGCCTGCGCATTCCCCTCTCGCGCACGATGGCCATCGCGATGATCGCGCTGCCGCTACCGAAATTCGCCGCAGAAGGTCTCCTTCATGGCGTGACCGTCCAATCGGCCGACGACATTCGCGACGCCGCCGAGAGCCAGGATGTGGCCGGTATCGCCGCCGAAAGCCTCATCTCAGCCGGCGTACAGCACAACGGTGCCCATTATCGCACCGAGAACGACGATGCCTGCCTGCTGATCCCCGTCGGCCCCATGGCGCATGACATCGCGATCTATTCGGTCGCGATCACCCCGCTCGGTTCCAGCCCCAAATAGCGCGCCTGATCGCGCCGCCCCGGCCGTTCAAGTCCAAGGGCTGGCTGGCGAGGCGAGGGGCACGGAATTGACGGACGGGATGCACGCAAACCTTGATGACCTCCTGCAATCCGGCGGCATCCGGCTCGGCCGGGCCCAGCGCGATCGACTGGACTGGCTGACCGACCAATATGGCGCCCCGACATTGGACGCCGGGAGCGGGCGCAGCGGCGTTGTCATCCTCAAGGAGCCGCCGAGCGGCGCGGCCGCGGAGCTGTTCTACCGCTCGCTCAATCCCGGCTGTGCCGTCGTCATTCCGGCCAGCGAGAACCCCGGATTCGATTTCCTCAAGTCCAAGCTGACCGAGTTCGGCACGGTCGGCCCCTGCGGCGCGGACGGCCCGCACGAGATGTGGTGGGGCGGCATCGGCTGGTCGAAATTCCTGGCGGCCGCCGATACATCCACCGCCCGCCCGCGGATCGTCTCCTGTTACCCGCGCGGCGGCGACGCGACCGCCGCGTTCGAGCTCCGGCACTCGCTCGAACGATTTGATCTCGCCTGTCATATCGAGCCGATCGACACCCAGTTCGGCGACCGCCTGCTCTGCTTCGAGAAGGCGGAGTTCATGCTGCGGATGTGGAACAAGTATCGCGAGCCGCTGCTCTTCATCGAAGCCGGCGCCGTGCTCCGCGAGGCGCCGCTGCTACCGTCGTTCCTCGGCGGCGACATCGCACTCCACAAGTGGAATCGCTGGGAGATGTCGGCCCGCACGCTCTATCTCGGCCGCACCGGGGCTGCGGAGATGCTGCTACGCACCTGGCAGCATCTCGCCGCGTCCTATCCCGCGATCTGGGAGGGCTATCTGCTCGACCAGGCCTGGAGCCTGACCTCTTCGCAGGTGCCGCTCGACATGGTGTGGCTGCCGCGGTCGTATCACGCGCTGAAGGGCGATCTCGGCGCGATCCGCGCGACGATCTTGCATGATCAGCAGACGACGACGCTGGAGCTCGGCCCTGATCCGGCCTTCGCCGGCCTCGTGCGCACCGCACGCCGCGCCGGCCGCACCGGCGCGCGCGATGCCTTCATGGTCATGACATCGAAGGCCGAGGCCGGCAAAGGCATCGCGGTGATCCTGCGCGATATCTCGGCCAGCGACGCCGGCGCGGTCGCCGCCACCGTCGAAGCCGTGACTGGCGCCTATGCCGCCGATTGCGGTGGTTATGGCCGCCTCGAACTGTCGCTCTGCGCCTGGCAGGACGATGTCGGCGCGGCGCGTGATGCGGCGGCGCTGGCGCATTACCGCATCCTGGAGATCGCGCCGGGACAGCGCATCGCCAACGACTTCTTCACCCACTGCGCGGCCGACGACGCCGTCATGACCGCCCGCCATCTCTTCCTCTGAGGGACATCACGCGATGCTCAAGACCATCATCCTGCTCACCGACACCGTGCAACAGCAGCAACCGCTAGCCAACCTGCTGCGCGAGCACAATCGCGAGCTCGCGTTCTGCTCCGCGCTCCGCGCCCAGGACCTCAGAGCCATCGAGCCGGAGATCCTGAGCGAGGCACGTCTGGTGTCTTTCGCCGCCGACGTTGCGGTCCCCGAAAGATTCCTGCTGCAGCTCGGCTAAGGTGCCTACAAGTTCTACGCCGCGGCGACGCAATATCCGGGGCTGCCGCCTGCGCCCGACGAAAGCGACGAGAATCCGCACTGCTACTCCGTCATCGCGCAATCGATGATGATCTGGCCCGACTTTAAGAAAGTGGTCGGACTGGAGACCGTGACGATCCCGGACGGCACCGTTGCCGCCGAGCGCGAGCGGCTGGTGTTCTCGCGCCTGGCCCATTTGTTCTGGCGGATGTCGATCATGATCGCGGGCGAAGTGACCGATCTCCCCGGGATCATCGGATCTGCCGAGAGCGAGCGGCCGACGCTTGCCATGATGAACTGAGCTAGCGCGCCGAGCCGCGGAGCTGCTCCGACAACACATCGCGCTGCTCCGGTGCCGCGATCGCGATCATCCGCCGCGCGCGCTCGGCGAGACCGCAGCCGCGTAGCTCGGCGATGCCCCATTCGGTGACGATGGCATCGACATCGGCGCGGGGCGTCGTCACCGTCTCGACATGGGCGACGATCCGGCTGGTGCCATCCGATGCCGTCGCCGGCAGCGCGATGATCGCCCGCCCGCCGGGAGACGCATTGGCCCCACGTACGAAATCGAGCTGCCCGCCGATCGCCCCGATCGCAATGCCATTCAGCGTCTCGGAGTTCACGCTGCCGTCGAGCCCGACCTGAAGCGCCGAATTGATCGCGACCAGCCGGTCGATCCGCGCCAGCACGCCGTGGCCGTGCGTGTAGGACGTCGGCCGCACTGCGACCGCCTTGTTCTCGTGCACGAAACGATAGAGCCGCTTCGTGCCGATCACCTGGTTGGTGACCGTGACCCCCGCATCGATTCCCTTCTCCGCATTCGTGACCGCGCCGCGCTCGATCAGGTCGACCACGGCATCGTTGATCAGGCCGGAGTGAATGCCGAGATTGCGTGCGTGGGAGAGCGACGAGAGGATCGCGTCCGGAATGCGCCCCACACCGAACTGGAGCGTGCTGCCATCTACGATCAGGCTCGCCGCGTGCGCGGCGATGCGCCGTGAAATATCATCGAGCGGCGGTGACGCCAATTCGACCGGCGGGCGTAGGGCCGCCACCCGGATGTGGATCGGCACGTCGCCCGGCCATTCGGCTCCGAATGTGAAAGGTCCATCCCGGTTGATCTCCGCGATCACGAGGCGCGCACCACGCGCGGCATCGATGACGTAATCGTTGGAGAGGCTGGCACTGAGCCGCCCCCCGGACTCGGCGAGTTGCACCAGGACGACATCGGCCTGATGCCGCCGCGAGGCGAAGTCGGCACAGAAGGCGCTGTAGTTGCTCGGGATCGTTTCGAGCCGCCCAGCCCTGGCGAGCCGCCGCGCATTGCCGATCACGCCATAACTGTTAAACGACACGTTGGGCGCACAGGCCGCGAAGAACGTTTCCGAGAAGATCGGCCCGACCATCATCCGGAATGCCGGCAGATTTCCGGCCTGCGCCATCAGCGCTTCAGTCAAGGTGACCGGCTCTGCCGTCGCCTGGCCGCACACCACGAGATCGCCCTCACGGACCAAGCCGGAGAAGCCGATTGGCGCGGTGTCCCCGGGCATTGCCGCCTCAATACGACTTCGCGAGGCCCAGCACCTTTTCCGCAATGAAGCTGAGCGCGAGCTGCGGGCTGACCGGCGCGATGCGCGGGATCAGCACCTCGCGCAAATAACGCTCGACGTGGAACTCCTTGGCGTAGCCGAAACCGCCATGAGTCATCACCGCCTGCTCGCAGGCATGGTAACCGGCTTCACCTGCAAAATATTTCGCAGCATTCGCGCCGGCGCCGCACGGCAAGCCCTTGTCGTATTGCCAGGCCGCCTGCATCACCATCAGCCAGGCCGCCTCGAGCTCGACCCAATTCACCGCGAGCGGATGCTGGATGCCCTGATTTTTGCCGATCGGACGATTGAAGACGACGCGCGTCTTGGCGTATTCGGTCGCGCGCGACAGCGCGAGCTTGCCGAGGCCGACGGCTTCCGCCGCGATCAGGATGCGCTCGGGGTTCATGCCTTCGAGGATGTACTGGAAGCCCTTGCCCTCTTCGCCGATGCGGTCCTCCATCGGGATCTCGAAATCCTCGAAGAACAGCTCGTTGGAATCGACGACCTTGCGGCCCATCTTCTCGATCTCATGGACCTTGATCTTCTTGCGATCGAAATCCGTGTAGAACAGGCTGAGACCATGGGTCGGCGAGCGCACCTCCTCCAGCGGCGTGGTGCGCGCCAGCAGCAAGATCTTGTGCGCGACCTGTGCGGTCGAGATCCACACCTTCTGGCCGTTGACGATGTAGCGGCCGTTCTTGGCGACCGCGCGGGTCTTGAGCTGGGTGGTGTTGAGGCCGGTGTTGGGCTCGGTGACGGCGAAGCAGGCCTTCTCGCGGCCCTCGACCATCGGCGGCAGCATGCGCTTGCGCTGCTCCTCGGTGCCGAACACGACCACGGGATTGAGACCGAACACGTTGATGTGCACCGCGGAGGCGCCCGACATGCCGGCGCCCGACTCCGCGATCGTGCGCATCATGATCGCGGCTTCGGTGATGCCGAGCCCCGAGCCGCCATAGGCCTCCGGCACACAGATGCCGAGCCAGCCGGCGTCAGCCAGCGCCTTGTGGAAGTCATGCGGGAAGCCGCCGTCGTGGTCCTTTTTCAGCCAATAGGCATCGGGAAAGCCTTCGCAGATCTTGGCGATGGCGTCGCGAATGGCTTCCTGCTGATCGGTGAGCGCGAAATCCATGGTGGTCTCCTTGTGGAGGCTCTCAAGCGCAATAACATTGCGCTTGAGCTAGCGCCCCATCTGCGACGGCAGCCAGAGTATGATAGACGGAAACGCCACCAGAATCGCGATCGCAATCAGGTGGGCGATGAAGTGCGGAAAGGTGCCGTGGAACACCTCCGCCACCGGCCGCTTGGCGTAGCGTGCGACGATGAAGCAATTCAGCCCGACCGGCGGCGTGATCATGCCGACCTCGGCGGTGACGATCTTGATGACGCCGAACCAGATCGGATCGAAGCCGAGCGTCTTGATCAGCGGCAGCACGATCGGCACGGTCAGCACCAGGATCGCGATCTGGTCCATGAACGAGCCGAGCACGATGTACCCGCACAGGATCAACGTAATGATGACCCAGCGCGAGGCCGGCAGCGAGCCGATCCAGGCGACGAGGTCCTGCGTCACATGAGTGAGCGTGAAGAAATAGCCGAAGATCGAGGCGCCAACCAGAATCATGATGATCATGCAGGTGCCATGGCAGGCGCGCAGCAGCGTCTTGTAGAGCGAGGACGGCGTGATCTTGCCCTTGACGATCGCGAGCAGGAAGGCGCCGAACGCACCGAAGGCGGATGCCTCCGTCGGCGTCGCGACGCCGAGATAGATCGTGCCCGTCACGATCGAGAACAGCACCACCATCGGCGAGACCTGCCACAGCAGCGCGAATTTCTCGCGCCACGGCACCGATTTCGCGGCCGGCGCGCGCGAGGGATCCTGCCAGACCAAAAAGTAGATCGTGGCCATGATGGTGAAGGTGACGAGGATCGCGGGGATGATGCCGCTGATCAGGAGCTTGCCGATGTTCACCTCGGCGAGCAGGCCGAAGATGACGAGCGCGACGCTGGTCGGCAGCAGCATCGACAGCGTGCCCGAGATCGCGACCATGCCGGCAGCCATCTTCGGCTCATAACCCTGGCGGATCATCGCGGGAAGGCTGGTCGAGGACAGCGTCGCAGCCGATGCCGTCGAGGTGCCGCAGATCGCGCCGAAGCCTGCGCCGGCAAGCGCTGTCGCCATGCCGAGGCCGCCAGGAACACGCCCGACCCAAGCAGAGGCTGTCTTGAACAGATCATCCGCAACGCCGGACAGCAGCACGAGGTCCGCCATCAGGAGGAACATCGGAATGGTGATCAGCTCGTAGGAGGAAACGGTCGAGAGCGGCGCGGTCTCCAGGATGCCGAACAAGGTCGGAAAGCCGCCGACCATCACGAGGCCGACCGAGCCGGAAAAGGCCATGGCAAAACCGACCGGCGTGCCGAGCGCAAGCAGGCCGAACAGCAGAGCGAGAACGATGAGAGGTGTCATGGATATCCGCCGTTACTCGAAGCCGCGCGCTTCGCCGACGCCGGTGACCGGCGGCAGCGGATAGAGGTCGCGTCCGCTGACGAGGCTCAGCACATTGCCGACCAGCTGCAGCGCCAGCCGCAGCACCAGCACGCCGCAGCCGAACGGCACCAGCGCCGCCGAAATCCAGGTCGGCCAGGGAATAGCGCCTGACAGCACGTCATGCTGCTCGTAATTCTCCAGCGCGCGCGCGAACCCGACCTTGCAGATCAGGACGAACACGAACAGGCCTGCGAGCGCGGTGACGATCTCGGACAGCCGCCGCCCCGCCGGCGAGAAGCGCGACAACAGGATGTCGACGCCGACATGGACATGCTCGCGCAAGGCATCCGACAGCGTGAAGAAGAACACGCCCGCGAGCAGATAGAGCCCGATCAGATCATAGGTGAAGGAGAATGGGCTGTTCAGCGCGTAGCGCATGAACACGTCGGTCACGACCAGCACCATGATCACAAACATGAATAGCACCGCGATCACCGTCAGCGCGCGCTCCAGTGCGCCGAGCACATGCCCCGCCCGTTCGATCATTTCGCGCCTCCCTGTTCGATTTGCGGATTACTTGCTGTCGGCGCCAAGCAAGTCTTCGAACTCCTTCAGCGCGGCAGACGCCTGCTTGCCACGGCTGTCGAGACCGGCTGCCCACTCATGCCCGACGCCTTTGAGCTTGTCCTTCATCTCGGCGCGCGTCGCTTCCGGCAGCGGATCGAAGCTGACGCCTTCGTCCTGCATGTGCTTCTTGGTCACCTCGCCTTCCTTGTCGACATCGGCGCAAGCCTTCGGCGTGATCGCATCCGAGGCCTCGTTCATCGCGGTCTTCACGTCGTCGGGCAGCTTGTCCCAGACCGACTGGCTGATGGAATAGGCGACGATGAAGCTGCCGAAGCTGACGCCTTCGGTCGCGTGCTTGACCAGCTTGTCGAGGCCATAGGCGACGACGCTGTCGAGCGGGAACAGCAGCCCGTCCATCGTGCCGCGCGACAGCGACTCATAGGCATCGGGCGCGGCCATGCGCACCGGCACGGCGTTGAGCGCCCGCAGCGTGAGATCCTGCGCGCCGCCGGTGGTGCGCAGCTTCAGGCCCTGCATGTCCTTGGTGGTCTCGACCTTCGACTTGACGGTCCACACCTGGTAGGGCGGCAGCACCACGGCCATCAGCAGCTTGATCTTGTTCGGCGCGTATTCGCGGCTGGCCAGCACGCCTTCGCGCGCGGACTTCCAATAAGCAAGCGTGCCCTGGCAGCTGGTCGCGAACGCACCCGGCAACTGCGCGACTTCCGATAGCGGCATCTTGTCCGAAACATACGACGGCCCGATGTAGCCGATATCGACCACGCCCGATTGGGTTAGCCGCAGCATGTCGGCGGCTTTGCCGATCTGCTGGTTCGGGTAATAGGTGAAGGTCACCGCGCCGTTGGTGCGCTTGGTGACGTCGTCGATCCAGGGCTTGAGCATCAGGCGGACGAGATAATGTCCGGCGGGGAAGCTGTCGGCGACTTTGAGCTCAAGCGCCTGCGCCGACAGTGTCGAGACCGGCAGCGACAAAGCGAGCACGGCTGCAGCCCGGACCAGATTTGTCTTCATTTCATTCTCCCTGACGCGTCCCACGCCGAAGGCGGCAGCCGTTTGCTGCCAAGCCGTTCGGCCCCACGCTCCATTTCTTGCTTGAGGAAAAAGTACATATATGTGAATTTATCTGTCAAGTATATGAACTATGCATGGAGCTATGCGTTGCTCGCCGGCCCAGCCGATTGACATCGCCGGTTTATGAATTCTAACTCCACATATATGAATTCATCCCACGAGGCCCCATGGGACCGCTCGCCGGCTTCACCATTCTCGACCTGACTTCGGTGCTGATGGGCCCCTATGGCACCCAGGTGCTGGCGGACATGGGCGCTGACGTCATCAAGGTCGAAAGCCCCGAAGGCGACATCGTTCGCCAGATCGGCCCCGGGCGCACACCCGGCATGGGCGGGATGTTCCACAATGCCAATCGCGGCAAGCGCAGCATCGTGCTCGACCTCAAGACGCCCGAAGGACGCGATACGCTGCTGCGGCTGGCGAAAAGCGCCAACGCGCTTGTCTATAATGTGCGCCCGCAGGCGATGGCGCGGCTCGGCCTCGATTACGAGACGCTTCGCTCGATCAATCCGTCGCTGGTCTATGTCGGCGCGTTCGGCTACGGCCAGTCAGGCCCCTACGCCGCCAAGCCCGCCTATGACGATCTGATCCAGGGCGCCGCCACGATTCCGACGCTGCTTGCGGCCGCCGGCGACGGCACGCCGCGCTACGTTCCCGTCACCATTGCCGACCGCATCGTCGGGCTGATGATGGTCAATGCGATCATGGGCGGATTGATGCACCAGCAGCGCACCGGTGTGGGCCAGCGCATCGACGTGCCGATGTTCGAATCGATGACGGAGTTCGTGCTGGTCGATCATCTGGGCGGTCTCACCTACGATCCGCCGCTCGACCATGGCGGCTATGCCCGCCTGCTGTCGCGCTATCGCCGTCCCTACAAGACCAGCGACGGCTATCTCTGCGTCCTCATCTACAACGACAAGCACTGGCGCAGCTTCTTCGAGGCAATCGGGCAGCCGCATTTCCTCGAGCAGCCGCGCTTTGCCAACCACGCCGCGCGCACAAAACACATCGACGAGATCTACGAGGAGATCGGGCACATTTTCCTCACCCGCACCACTGCCGAATGGCGCGAGTTGCTGGAGAGCGCCGACATTCCGGTGATGCCGATGCATACGCTGGAGACGATCCTCGATGACCCGCATCTCAAAGCCATCGACTTCTTCAGGACGGTGGACCACCCCGTGGAAGGCCGCATCCGCCAGATGCGCGTACCCTCGACCTGGAGCGTGACCCAGCCGGAGGCTGCTGGCCCGGCACCGACACTCGGCCAACATGGCCGCGACATACTGCGCGAGGCCGGCTTCTCGGCCGACGAGATCGAGCGGCTCGCAGAGCAGAAGGCAGTTCACCTGGCGCCGCCGCCCTAGCGGCAGGCGCTGGCCAAATCGCAACAATACCGGGAGGAAACCGCGATGGCCGGACTTTATTTCGAAGACTTTTCCGTGGGCCAGGAGTTCAGGCATCCGCTGACCCGGACCGTCACGGAGATGGACAATACCATGTTCAGCCTGCTGACGCTCAATCCGCAGCCGCTGCACATCGACGCGCATTTCTCCGAAAAGACCGAGTTCGGCCAGCGCATTTTCAACAGCCTTTACACCCTCGGCATCATGATCGGCATGACGGTCTATGATACGACCATGGGCACCACCGTTGCCAATCTCGGCATGACCGACGTGACTTTTCCAAAACCGGTCTTCCATGGCGACACCCTGCGGGCGACGACGAAGGTGCTTTCGTTGAGAGAATCCAAATCGCGCCCGAGAGCGGGCATCGTCGAGTTCGAGCACCACGCACTGAACCAGAACGACGAGATCGTCGGCAAATGCCGCCGCATGGCGATGATGCACAAGAGGCCGGTCTGATGCGTTCGATGCTGTTCGTGCCGGGCGATTCCCCGCGCAAATTCGAGAAGGCGAGCGAAGGCAAGGCCGACGCGCTGATCATCGATCTCGAGGATTCCGTCGTCACCGACAAGAAGCCGGAGGCACGCGGGCTGACGCTGGCGATGCTGAAGGGCTCTCGCGGCCCGCATCAGCTCTATGTCCGCGTCAATGCGCTCGACACCGGCGTGACGCTGACCGATCTCGCCGCGGTGATGCCGGGCAAGCCCGATGGTATCGTGCTGCCGAAATCGCAAGGCGGCGACGACGTGCGGCGCGTCGCGACCTGGCTGGAAGCTTTGGAAGCAGCGGCCGGCATCGCGGTCGGCACGACGCGCATCGTCTGCGTCGCAACGGAGACCGCCGGCTCGATCTTTGGCCTCGGCAGCTACAAGGGCTGCTCCCCTCGCCTCGCCGGATTGATGTGGGGCGCGGAAGATCTCTCGGCTTCGCTCGGCGCGACCGAGAAGGCGTCGGGCGGTGTGTTCCACAGCCCCTATCGCCTCGCGCGCGATCTCTGCCTGATGGCGGCGGCCGCGGCGGAAGTGGCGCCGATCGACACGGTCTATACCGACATCGACAATCTCGCAGGCCTCGAGCAGGAAACGTGCGCGGCGCGGCGCGACGGGTTTTCAGCGAAGGCGCTGATCCATCCGAAACATGTCGACGTCGTCAACGCGGCGTTCGCGCCGACGGACGCCGAGCGCGCATGGGCGGAGAAGGTGATCGCGGCGTTCGCGAGCAATCCAAATTCCGGCACGCTGCGGCTCGACGGCCAGATGATCGACAAGCCGCATCTTCGCGCCGCGAAGAAGATCCTCGGCCAGCCCTAAATTAGGACGCAAAGCCCCGCCATGATCGTTCGCCAAGCCGCAAACGTCCTGGAGATCATGGAATTCTTCGCGCAAACGAGGAAGCCGGCGACGCTTGCCGAAATCGCCGATCATTTCGGCTGGCCGCGCTCGTCGACCTTCAACCTGCTCGCGACGCTGTCGGAGAAGGGCTATCTCTACGAACCGCGTCCGCGCGCCGGATTCTATCCGACGCCGCGATGGCTCGCGATGGCGCGGATGATCTCCGAGGTCGAACCGCTGCCGCCCTGGACGCATACGCTGATCGCCGATCTCTCCGCCGAGACCGGCGAGACCGCGTCGATCGTGGCGCCGGCGGGCGTGATGGCGGTGTTCATCGACGTCGTCGAGTCCCAAGCCGCGATCCGCTATTTCGCGACCATCGGGCACCGCGTGCCGATTCACGCCACTGCCAGCGGCCGCGCGCTGCTGCTGCAATATTCGCCGGAGGAGCGCGACTCCGTCTATCGCAAGATCGAATTCAAGCAATACGGCCCGTCGACGCCGATCAGCATCGAGGCGGTGGAAGCCGAGCTGCGCAATTCGATCGAGCGCGGCTACTGCCAGAGCTTTGCCGACTACAGCCGCGACCTCGCCGGCGCCGCGATCCCGCTGCCGATCGGCGACCGCCGCCTGTCGGTTGTCGTCGCAGGGCCGGAGTTTCGGATTGGGCCGAAGGTGGCAGACGTCGCGTCGCTGATCGCGCGGACGGTCGACCGGCTGCGACCGAAGTCTGCGGCGTAAGCCACAGCCTCAGTCGAATCCCTGAACGGGCGGCGTCGAGGTCTCTGCCGGCGCCGCCGGAGCGGCTTGAACGGCCTGCACCGCAGGCGCGGCTTGAACCGGCGGATTGCTGGCAGCTCTCATCTGGCCGTTGGATTCGATCGCCGCGCGCGTGGACTGTGGAGCGCTGGTAGTGGCCAAGCGGTTCGCCTGACGTCGCTGCGGCTGCCGGTATCTTGCCGACCGCGAACCTCTCACGCCCCATGACCTCGCGATCGAAGGTCCGGCGGTGTAGCCGACAACTGCGCCGGCGACCGCACCGATCGGGCCCAGCACGACGGCGCCGGACACGGCGCCGAGCGCCGCAGCGCCAGCGCGCTCCTGCGCAACGGCACTTGCGGGCACGCCAGCCAGCATGACGACGGCAGTGATCAGAGCTTTCTTCATCGGAGCGCCTCCTTCAGGGGAGATCACTCTTACTCAAATATGGCCGCACGAGGTTTGTTCGTTGCCCAACGGAGGGCAATGGCCGATGGAACTCCGGCAATTCAAAGACCTTCGCCGCCCATGGTTCCGGCGGTGCGATGTCGCTCGGCGCCTCGGACGCCTCACCGACAAGCTGCAGTCTTCTCCCTCGCCCCGTTCTTACGGGGAGAGGGTTGGGGTGAGGGGCTGCATCCGCAATCACGGTGAGAACTGGACTCGCGGAGAGTCCCCCTCACCCGTACTGCCGCCATTAGACGATCTTGATCGACATATCCGGGAGGCCCTCGAGCTTGCACAATAGCACGTCGCCCTTCACGACCGGCCCGACATTCTCCGGCGTTCCGGAATAGATGATGTCGCCGGCCTTCAACTCGAACGCTTCCGAGAGCTTTGCGATCTGCTCGGCAACGCTCCAGATCATCTTGCTGAGATCCGAGCTCTGCTTCACGGTGCCGTTGATCGCGAGCGAAATGGCGCCCCTCTCGAAATGGCCGGTCTTGCTCGCGGGATGGATCGGACCGAGCACCGCCGCATGGTCAAAGCTCTTGCCGATCTCCCACGGCTTCTTCTCCGCGGCCATGCCGTTCTGGAGATCGCGCCGGGTCATGTCGAGGCCGAGCGCGTAACCATAGACGTGGTCGAGCGCCTTCTCGGCCGGGATGTTGGCGCCGCCGGATTTCAATGCGGCGACCAGCTCGACCTCGTGGTGGTAGTTCTTGGTCAGCGACGGATAGGGATGATCGGCGACCTCACCGATCGCGACGTTCTGGATCGCGTCCGTCGGCTTCTGGAAGAAGAATGGCGGCTCGCGATTCGGATCCGAGCCGCGCTCGATCGCATGCGCGGCGTAGTTGCGACCGATACAATAGATGCGGCGGACCTGGAACACCTGAGTCTCGCCAACGATCGGGATCGCGACCATCGGCACCGGGAAGATCGGCTTGGGTGCGGCCTGCGCTGCGGCCGGCGCCGTATCGGCAAGGCCCGCCGCGGTCATCGCGGCTGCGGCGGTGAGCACGTCACGTCGAGAAGTTTTCGTCATGATTCTGTTCCCTGGCTTATCCGCTGGTTTGCAGCGGCGCTATTCTTGGGGCGAAAGGGTCAATGGGCTAATGGATCAGGCCGCATCTGCACTTTGTAGACCTTAGGTGAAGCCTCCTTGCCGCCTTCCCCATGGAAGCTCGCCCGCGTTCCGGTCGTGCTCCACAGGCCACGACCTTTCCAACCGGTATCGAGGTCGTCGATCCGCCCGTCGACATTCTTGGTAAAGAAGCCGAGCGGGTATGGATTGCGCAGATTCACCAGCTCGCCGTTGACAAGGGCCAGCAGGGACTCGCTGCCATTGGCGCTCGCGATCGGCACGTTCGCGCCGAGGCCGAACGTGTTGTAGCGGTCCACCCAGACATAATAGGCATGATTGGCGCTGCCGCTGGCGTCGAGCCCCCTGAACTGCGGCCCGGGCATCCGCCAGGTCTTCCATCCCTCGGGACACTGCTTGCCCTCCGCCGTGGTCGGGCCGTTCAGCGGGCCCTTGCAGAGCTTACGATCGAAGCTTGCGAGATGACCACTGGACAAGACCGTCCACACCACACCATCAAGCCCGATGTCGAGACCGCGCGGGCCGAACGTGCCCTCCGGCGGCTGATAGACTTCGGCGAGCGCGGTATTGGCGGGATCTGGTCCCGGCACCACGCGCACGATGTAGCCGGGCTGATCGATGCGGGAGAAGCCTCGATCCATCGCCTGGCCCCAGATCGTGTCGTCGACCGGACTCGGCATGATGCCGTAGAAGGACGCGGCGATGCGCTTGTCCTTGGCCGGATCGACGGGATCCTTGTGCTCGACATAGGCATCGCGCTTGCCGTTGCCGTTGGTGTCGATGATCAGCGGCGTCCAGCCCTGCGATTTTACGTTGTCGAGAGTCTCGCGATACTGCTTGGTGTTGAGCCAGCCGACAATGCCGCCGCCGAGGCCCGGACCACCGGAGCTGGTCCACAGCGTTTGGTTGGCATCGTCGTCGAAGTAGAGATGATGGGTCGTGAAGCAGGTGTTGATCAGGTCCCATTTGCCGGTCGCGGGATCGTAGCGCGACAATTGGCGCAGCGAGGTCGCCTGCGGCGCCACCTTCGCCGACGGCAGATCCGGGCCCTGCTTGCAGTAGTCAGGGTTGGCCGGCGGGCGCAGCCGCGCCGTGAACCAGACCTTGCCCTGCTCGTCCATCATGACGTTGTGGATACTGGTGTGGCCATCCCAGATCGGTTCGTCGCCCCAATAGGCCGACGGTCCGCGCGGCGCGTCGGTCGAGGATGGCGTGTTAGGATCGAGATAGGGATGCTTGATGGTCCCGGCGACATTCCTGACCGGGTCGAGCGTCGGCACGAGATCCGAACTCTCCTCCGACGATCCGTAGATCAGGCCGTTGGCGTTGACCCGCGGGTTACGCTTGTCGGTCGAGATCGCATCGTGCTGATAGTGCGTCGGCGTCGCCCAATCCCACATCGTGAAGACGACGTTGCGCTCGATGCCCTTGGGCCGCTCGGGCTTGGCGAACGGTAACTCGCCGGCTGCAATACGATCGGTCCATTTCGAGAACAGGTCATAGACCTTTTCCGGACCCATGCTGGCCAGCACCGTCGCCATGTATTCCTGGGCCTGTCCGGCCTGGGTGCGGACGGCCCATGCCGTGTGGGAATCGTACCCATCGGTGAACACCTTCGGGATCTCGCGGATGCCGCGCGTGCCGAGCGCGTGGCAGGACTGGCACATGTTCTTGACCGTATCGACCCACTGGGCCTGCGACTTCATGGTATCCGGCATCTTGTTGCCCTTGTCGCCGGTGCCGGGAAACTCCTCAGGTCTGGGGATGTCGAGCATCGAATACCAATACATGCCCGGATAGTTCTGAGCGTCCTCCTTCGGTGAGGCGGCAGCGGCCTTGAAATCCAGCACCTTGCCTGGACGTGCATCCTGTTGCGCGGTGTCCTGCAAGCCATAGCCGCGCACCCAGACCTTGTAGCTGGCTGCGGGAAGATTCGGGATGACGAAACGGCCCTGATCGTCGGTCACCACCACCTTGGCGTATTTGGTCGGGAGATCCCGCGTCTCGGCGATCACCCAGACGCCCGCCTCGACGCCGTTCTCGCTGGTCACCTGCCCACCGATATCGTTGGCGGAGATCTCGACAATTGCCGCCACGGCGGCACCGGCGTGCAGCAGCGCCATCGCGCCGAGACAGCCGGCAAGCATTCGCTTCAAGCCCATCATTCCTCCCATGCGTTATGTTGCGTCGCGACAATTCGGGCGATGATTTCGTTTGAGCCGCCGGCCGGGAACGGCACGATGATCTTGACGCGCTGGAACGGATAATCCTGCGCCGCAGGCCAGCATGGCCACGCTCGCGGACATGAAGGAGCGAAAGATGATCCCGCCCATGTGTTTTTCCCGATGCTTACCTTGTTGTTGGCCTTGCATCACGCGCTGAGCAATGGCCTCAACTTTCCGACGTCGTCAAGCCGTTCGAGATTGCCGATCTGGTCGATCAGCTTCTCGGCCCTGTCACTGCCCAGCACCGGCGCAATCAGATCCCGCGTCTTCGCCGCGACGGCTTCCGTGCTGAGCGGATTCTCCCTGGTGCCCGGCGGATATTTCGTGAAGTGCTCGACCTTCTTGCCATCGGTCAATGTCACCTCGACGACAGCGCCGCGCGGCGCGACCGGATCCATCAGCGCCTTGTCACCGGCCAGCGTCACCTTGGCACGCTGCTCCAGGATCTTCGGATCACGCATCAGCGCGACATCGTGGCTGTCGTTGAACGACACTCCGCCCTTGACCAGCGCGACCGCCACGAGGTGCTGGCAATTGACATCAGGCATCGCGCTTTCGCCCACGATCCCCATCGCATCGGTCGGCAACCTGACCAGGATGCTACGGACGCTATCCGGCGTGAGGCTATACTGCTTGCGCAGCGTCAGCATCGCATCCAGCGGCGACTGGATGGGATAGCCGACCGAGAATGTCTTGATCGCGGTTTCCGTGACATAGAAGAGCTTGCCGAGATCCTTCACCATCTCCTCCGGCTTCGGATCGGTCGAGAGCGCGATGAAGAGATTATGGGTGCCGTCGAGCACGTCGTCGACGCCGGTCAGGCCGCTGAGCACCATGTCGACGGCCATGACGCCATTGCGGGCTCCCATGCCGGCGAAGTCAAAAGCCTTCTCGATGTGGTCGTGGTCCTTCACCCAGCTCCACAACCCGGAAACCTGCTGCGAGGAGTAGGAAATCGCGTAGCGCATCCCCGTTTCATCAAGCCGCGCCAGTGATGCAGCCGCACCGAGCGCGCCGAAGGTCGATGACGTTCCTTCGGCGCTCCGGTGGGCGCCACGCACGAGATCGGGGCCCAGTGCCATCAGCAGGCGGCAGGTCAAATCGTAGCCCAGCGCGACGGCCCGAATGACATCCTGTCCGCTGCGATGTTCCCCCTCGCCGGTAGCGAGCGCGGCCGGCACGACCGAGCATCCCGGATGCGCCTTGGTGACGGGCTCGAAATCGTCGGTCTCGTCGGCATGGGCGCACATCGCATTGGCCAGCGCTGCGTTGACCGCCGTGGAGCGGAAGTCGGAGCCGACCACGGAGGCCTGGGCGTCACCGCCGAGTGTGCGCACATATTTCAACGCCATCTCGCCCGGCTTCATCCGCGAGCCCGGGATCATCGCGCCGAGCGTATCGAGGATGCGGTGCTTGCATTCGCGCAGCACCTGCTCGGGCAACTCTTGATCGCGTGCGGCGACCATGTAGCGGGCGAGACGCTCCGTCACGCCCGGGCCGGCTGCGACGGCCATGCGGCCGCCGGTGGCTGCCAGAGCGGCAACCGACCCGGCGGACCGCAGGAAATGGCGGCGCGATGGCATGCTTCCCTCCTTCGCGATCAGACCGCGACCGACATCTTGGCGATCTCCGCCGCACTCGGCAGGTTCTCGACATTCCAGCAGGCGTCCATCACGCGTCGGATCGTCGCAGCGGGAATGATGCCGTCGGCAAGATCGGAGGACTTGGTTTCGAGCTGCTTGTCGGTCATCGGCACCTCGACGCTGCCGATCGCGTGCTCGATGTAGCGGTTCAGCTTGCGGCCGTCCTTGAGCACGATGGTGAGATCGACCTGCTCCGGCTTGATGCCTGATGTTATGATCGGATTGACCTTGCCGCGGAGCGCAACGATGGTCGGGTCGGTCACCGCGCGGTCGCTGAACTGCTTCTCGCCGCCAGCGCCCTCGACAATGGCCACCGCCACCGCATGGTAGATGCTGAACTTGCCTTCGAGGCCCTGGCTTGGCGTCCTCTTGCCCGTCAGCTCCAGTACCAGCGGGTGGACCTTGAGATCGACCCGCTCGATCTGGTCGGCGGTCAGCCTGTTCTCGTTGCGGAGCTGGATCGCCGCATCGATCGCGGGATGAATGACGATACCGCAGGCGAACGGCTTGTAGGTGTTGAGCGCCGCCTCATAACGCTTGCCGAGGTCACCCAGGATCTCGTTGTAGTCCTGCTTGGTGCTGATCGCGTTGGCCCAGCCACGCTTGGCCTCGATCATCGCGTCGGACGAGGTGAAGTTCCTCGATGCCAGGATCGCGGCGAAGATGCCGCTGGAAGCCGCGCGGCCCGGATTGAAGCTCTTGTTCATCGAGCCGAAGGATTCGCGCAAGCCCACCGGCTGCGACGCCGCAAGACCCAGCGCCCAGGTCATCTGCTGCTCGTTCAATTTCAGCAGCTTGCCGACGGCCGCGGCCGAGCCGAACACGCCGGCCGTGCCGGTGATGTGCCAGCCGACATCGTAATGGTTCGGGTAGACCGAGTTACCGATCCGGCACTCGGTCTCGACGCCGAGCACCAGTGCGTTCAAGAACTCCTTGCCGGAGACCGGCTGCATTTCCGACAGCGCGAGGATCGCCGAGGCCACGGGACCGGCCGGATGGATGATAGTCTTCAGATGCGTGTCGTCATAGTCGAAGATGTGGCTCGACACGCCGTTGATGAAGGCGGCGTTCATGATGTCGAACCGCTCGCGCCGCCCGAACAGGGAAGCCTGCTGCGGCCCCGAGAACGGGCCGAGCGCGGACACCGCGATATCGACCGTCTCGTGATGCGAGCCGCCGATGGCGACGCCGACCCAGTTCAGGAGCGTGCGGATGCCCTCTTTCCGGACATTGGCCGGCAGGTCGTCATAGCTTGCGGTGACGAGATAATGCGCGAGCGCGCGCGTGACGTCCTTCGGCGGCGCCGCGGCAGGAGCCGCAGGCGAGGCTTGCGCAAAGGCCGTGTTGGTGGCGACAGTTGCGAAGGGCAGCGCGGCTGCCGCCTGGAGCAGGGTTCTGCGATCAGTGTGCATAGGCGGCCTCCTCGACCTTGATCGACACCAGCTTGGCGGCCAGACGTACCGCGCTCTCCAGCGCGCCGGTGTTGGCGACGCCTTGGCCTACGATATCGAACGCGGTGCCGTGTGACGGCGTGGTGAAGACGGTCTCGAGCCCGGCGGTGACGGTGACGCCGCGGTTGAAACCGCGCAGCTTGGTCGCGATCTGGCCCTGGTCGTGATACATCGCGACCACGCTGTCGAACTCGCCGGCGAAGGCGCGGATATAGACTGTGTCGGCGGGATAAGGTCCGGTGCAGGCGATGCCGGTCTGGGCGGCGGCTTCGACCGTCGGGCGGATCATCTCGATCTCGTCGCGGCCGAACAGGCCGTTCTCACCGGCATGCGGATTGAGCGCCGCAACCGCAATGCGCGGCTTGGCGACGCCGGCTCGCCGCATCATCCGGTCGACCAGCTCGATCGCATCGGTGATGCTCTCCGGATTGATGCCGTCGAGCGCTTCACGCAGCGACTGATGCCCGGTGACGCGCGACATCCACTGGCCATCGAGCACGTTCATCTCGGAGAAATAGGTCTTGTGCCCGAGCAGGCTCGCGAACATCTTGTGCTCGTCGGGAAACTTCCAGCCGCCGTCGAACATCGCGCGCTTGTTCAGCGGCGCGAAGGTGATGGCGTCGACCTCGCCGTCCCTGGAGAAATCGATCGCGCGCGACAGCGTCTCGCCGGTCAACCGGCCGGACTCGGCGCTGGCCTTGCCGAGCGGGATTTTGGCAGGATCGGTGTTGCCGAGATCAACAAGCTGCACCGTGCCGCGGCCCCATTTGGCGGCCTTGGGCGAGGCAATCCGCTCGACCTTCAGCTTCACGCCGGCATGATCCATGCCCATGTCGAGCACGCGGGCATCGCCGACCACGACGAGGCGCGCGACGTCGGCGAGGCGGTCGTCGGAGAGGATGCGCGCGACCTGTTCGGGACCGATGCCGGTGCAGTCACCAGGGGTCAGCGCGATGACGGGAAGTTCGTTGGTGCTGGTAGCCATATTGGAGACCTTGGATCCTTACTTCGCTTGCTGGATTTGTGCGGCGGACTGAGCCCAGTCCTCGCGATTGAATTCGCCGTCCCATTTGGCGACCACGATCGCGGCGACCGCGTTGCCGATGGTGTTGGTGATGGCGCGCGCCAGCGACATGAAACGGTCGATGCCGAGCAGCAGTGCCAGTCCTTCCGCCGGCAGCCCTGCGGCGACGACGGTCGCAGCAAGTGCCGCGAACGCGCCGCCGGTGACGCCGGCTGCGCCCTTGCTGGTGAACAGCATCACCACGAACAGGCTGAGCTGCTGCGCGGCCGACAGCTCGACGCCATAGACCTGGGCGACGAAGATGGTCGAGAGCGGCAATGTCAGCGCGACACCGTCGAGATTGAAGGAATAGCCGGAGGGAATGACGAGGCCCGCGACAGCACGCCCTACGCCCGCCTTCGGCAACTTTTCCATCATGCCGGGGATGGCGGTCTCCGACGACGAAGTGCCGAGCACCACGAGCAGCTCGGTGCGCAGCAGGCGCAAGAGGTCCATCAGGCGAATGCCGACCAGGCGGCAGATGGTGCCGAGGATGACGAAGATGAAGAACGCCATCATCGCCCAGGCAGTGCCGACCAGAAGCGCCAGCGCATAGAGCGTCGCGGCACCGAACTTCGCCACCGTGAACGCCATGGCGCCGAACGCACCGATCGGCGCCAGCGCCACCACGACATGGACGACACTGAAGACGAGCTCGGTCACCCGCTCCAGGCCGGTCCGCAACGGACCGGCCTTGTCGCCGAGCAGCAACAGGCCGATGCCGCAGAGCAGCGCCAGCACCAGTACCTGAAGCACGTCGCCGGCCGCGAACGCACCGACAAAGCTCTCCGGCACCATGTGCTGGATGTAGGCGGACAATGATCCGACATGAGCCTGCTGATAGCGCGCGACCGTCTCGGCCTGCTGCGCGGTGGCATGCGCCACGCCGGCACCGGGCTGGACCCAGCGCACCACGACGAAGCTGATCGTGAGGCAAATCGTCGTCACCACCTCAAAATAGGCGAAAGCCTTGAGCCCGATGCGGCCGACCGCCTTCATGTCGCCGACCTGCGCGATACCGGTGACCACGACCAGGAAGATCAGCGGCGCGATCGTCATCTTGATCAAGGAAATAAAGACATCGCCGAGCGGCTTGAGCTCCACCGCAAAATTCGGAAACAGAGCGCCGAGCAGAGCCCCGAGCGCAGCACCGGCAACCACCAGGACATACTGCTCGCGCCAGAGCGGCTTGCGGCGGCGGCTGGACGTGGAGCTCGATATGGGTTCAGACAGCGGCGTCGCGGCGATCTGCAATGTATTTTCCTCCAACGTCTTCGGCGCCATGCGTTGAGGGCGCTTCGTTCTTGTCTTTCGATGGCGTTTACATTGGACCAGCGGCGTGTCAGGCGCTAATGCCGTATCGGTATGATTTGAGGACAAAACGTTATTATGGACCTGGTCTGGCTGGAGGACTTCCTTGCCATCGCCGAGGAGGGCGGGTTCTCCCGCGCCGCCGAGCGACGGCACGTGACCCAGCCGGCGCTGAGCCGCCGCATCAAGTCGCTCGAGGACTGGCTGGGGACGCAGCTGTTCGAACGCTCGACCCACACCATCACGCTGACGGCCGCCGGCGAGAGCTTTCGTCCCGTCGCGGAGGACGTGCTGCGCCGGATCCTGGTCGGTCGCGAGGAAGCGCTCGAGGTCGCACGGCTGAAGGCCGAGACCATCACCTTCGTCGCCACGCATTCGCTGTCGCAGACCTTCTTCCCGGAATGGATCCGCAACTCGGACGGCGCGCGCGACGGCTCGGCCGTGCAGCTCGTCGCTTCGAATTTCGCCGGCTGCGAGAAGCTGCTGCTGGACGCGCAGGCCCACTTCATGCTGGCGCATTACCATCCGTCATTGGTGAGCCGGCTCGACATGGACCGCTTCCAGCGCATCGATCTCGCAACCGACGTGCTGATCCCGATCAGCGCTCCGGCGGCAAAGCCGGGCCGCGGCGGACGGCGCAGCAAGAGCACGCAGCCGCGCTACGCCCTGCCCGGCGCATCCGGCGCGCCGCTGCCCTATCTCGCCTATCACCCGGGCTCGGGTGTGGGACGGCTTGTCACATCGTTCCTGGCGGCAAAGGATCCGGTGGCCTGGCTCGTTCCCGGTTTCGCCGCGCCAGTCATGCTGCTGATCGACATGGCGCGCGAGGGACGCGGCGTGACATGGGCGCCGATGAGCCTCGTCTGCGCCGATCTCGACACCGGCCGCCTGCTGCGTGCGGGCGGCGGCGAATGGGACATTCCGATCAACGTGTCGCTGTTTCGCACCCGCGCCCGCATGACCCGGGCGGCCGAGAATTTCTGGAATTCGGTGCGCAAGGGCCGGCCGGGCGTGAAATCCGCCGCATCTGCGTCTCGGGCCAAGTGAGCCCTAGCAGGTGAGCCCTGGCAAGTGAGCCCTAGCATGGAACTTGCATAAATTCTGGGCGACAGGGACGCCGCATGAACCTCATCAGTCTCGACATCCGCATGCTCCGGTCGCTGATCTCGGTGGTCGAGACCGGCAGCATCACCGAGACCGCGCGACGGCTGGGCCGCACCCAACCGGCGATCACGCTGCAATTGCAGCGGCTGGAGGAGCTCACCGGCAAGCAATTGTTCGAGCATGTGGGCCGGCGGCTGATGCTGACCGACGACGGCACCACGGTTCTCACCTACGCCAAATCCATCCTGCGGCTACATGACGAGCTGATCTCGCAGCTGGCGTCACAGGAGATCGAGGGCCAGGTCGTGCTCGGCACGCCCGACCTCTACGCGGCCTTCATGTTGCCGTCGATCCTCAGCGTGTTCCGAAAATCGTTTCCGCGCGTGCAGGTCGAGCTCAACTGCGCGCTGTCGACGCCGCTGGTCGGCCTCGTCAAGCGCGGCGACGTCGACATCGCGCTCGTCACCCGCATGAACGATTTCACCGGCGGCCAGGTGGTGCGGCGCGAGCAGCTGGTCTGGATGACCGGCGAGCAATCCGCCGCGCACCAGGAGCGCCCGATCCCGCTCGCGCTGCTGCCGCCGGGCAACATCTATCGCGACTATGCGATCGATACGCTGGAGCGCGCGAATTTGCGCTGGCGCATCGCCTGCGTCAGCGAAAGCGTCGGCGGACTGCAAGCCGCAGCCTTTGCCGGCATGGCCGTCACCGTGCTCGGCCGCAGCGCGCTGGTGCCGGCGATGCGCGAGATCGGCCCGAACGAGGGCCTGCCCCCGCTGCCGAAGATCGAGCTCCTGCTCTACAAGTCGAGCGGCGCCACCTCGAAGGCGGCGACCGCGCTGCACGACTATCTCGCGCATTATCTGCGCCTTGACGAAGAGCTCAGCGGCCGCGGTGCGCCGATCGAGTTGTCTTGAACCGCCACGCGAAGTTCGCAAGCGCAGCAATATCACGAACGTCTTGACAGCGACTTTCAGCTGCATATTTTTTGCGCCGAGAGATCTAGAGATCTCTCTCTCACCCTCGAAATTCAAGGACCCAATGCGACCGTCGGAGACGATGATGCTCAACGAATCTCTGCCTCAAATTCGCGTGCACAGGAATAACATCCACCGTTATCGGCGACTGCTGAAGACCAGGCTGACAGAGATAGAACGCCAGTACATCGAGAGACGCCTGGCAGAAGAGCAGTCGGCCCTTGATAGCCTCGCCGCCGCGGCCTTTCCGGTTTCCATCTTCGCCTCGAAGGCACCGATCGATACGGGAGCGGCGCAATGAACGTCGCCCGGGACCTGCTCATTCGAGGCAGCGAGAAGGTGATCGGGCACGACGAACTTCTTCCTGCCAGCGCGAAGACCGAGCATGAGCGCGAACTCTATCGGCAACGGATAGAGCGCGAGCGGCGGTTGATCAGGGATTTCCAGGGCGAGCTCGATCGCCGGGCGGCATGAGCTGTCCGGTGGTGAGGCTCCGCCGTCGGCGGTTGCTGAAGGTCAGGTCTCCGGCAATCGACTTAGCGGACGAGGCGGTTGCCCCCTGCATCATGCGCCTTGCCGCTCTGCGGCGGCCCAAGGCCGCCGTAGACGCATCGGGACACCGCCGCCACGCGGCGGGTCGTCGTCGTCATTGTCGCTGTCGAGCCGGCGCAGGGCCGCGAGAATATCGGCGAGCCGAACGGTGTGGCACATGCCGGGGACTTCGCGCAAGGCGGGACAGGATTCGACCGCGTACATATCGGACGCCCAGGACGACAGGATAATCCGTTTCTCCGGCGCAGATAGCTCTTCTGCGTTCAGGACGTCAGCGGGCGAGCCGTAGTGCGCCGCCGGGTGAAACAGTAGGTTGAGATTGTCCGAATTCGTGTTCACGTTGGTCATCGGTTGTGCCTCCCTTTACGCTCCTTTCGAAGGGATGGTAGGTTGATGATGGGATGGCGGCGGGCACCGCCGCCATCCGCGTTCAAGCTAGTGCGTGTTGATCGCGATACGCTTGATGCCTTCCCGCGCCTTCTCGGATTTGGGCAACGAGACGGTCAGGACGCCGTTCTTGAACGACGCCTCGGCCTTGTCTTCCTCGACGTCTTCGAGCGGGACTTGCCGCTCGAATGCGCCGTAGTAACGCTCGGTGAAGTACCTGCCTTCGCCGTTGCGCTCGGCCTTCTTCTCGCCGCGGAGAGTGAGGACGCCGTGGGCGATTTCGACCTCGACGTCCTTCTCCGTCAGTCCCGGAAGTTCGGCCGTGACGGTCAGCATATTGTCGGTCTCGCTGAGTTCGACCTTGGGCCAGCCGAAACGGCCTTCCATAATGGGCGACAGGTTGCTCCCGGCAAAACCGCGAAACACGTCGTCAAACAGACGGTTCATCTCGCGATGAAGCGTCAGGAACGGATCGAAGCTGTCGCGGACCGGCGCAAGCTCCTGGCTCTTTGACCAGGGAATGAGATCACGAAAAGCCATGGTTCTCTCCTTCATGCATCTGGGAGCGCGGCGCGCATCTGAGCGCCGCGTTCCGCCAATCCCTCGACCGCGCGTTAGGCTGCTTCCTTCTGCTCGATCTGAGATGCAGGAGGGGCCGCACCCGCGATCTGGATCCGGCGCGGCCTCATGGCTTCCGGGACCTCACGGACCAGGTCGACGATCAAGAGGCCGTCCTGGAAGGACGCCTGCTTCACCTGGACGTAGTCGGCGAGGTTGAACACGCGCCGGAATGGACGCGCAGCGATGCCGTGATAGAGATATTCGCGCGCAGCGTCGTCGGGCTTCCGACCTTCGATTGTGAGCGCGTTCTGTTCGGCCGTCACCGTGATGTCGTTGACGCCGAAGCCGGCCACGGCGAGGCTGATCCGGTAGTGGTCTTCGCCGGACCGCTCGATGTTATAAGGGGGGTAGTTGTCCTCGGTCGTCTGGCGCAGCGTGCTGTCGACGAGGTCGGCTAGGTGATCGAAGCCGATGGTGGAGCGCCACAGCGGCGCGAAGTCAAAGCTGGTCCTCATAACCAAGTCCTCCAAAGAGCAAGATGGATACGAAGGAACGCAGGACAGGGTTTTCAGACAGGGTCCGAAGACACCGGCCCAGCGCCCGCGCCGGGCCCTCTCGGGCACCCGGCACACCGCTCTCGCGGCAAAAATGACTTAGAAGAAGGGATATCGGTTTCAAGAGGGCGGTCGAAAAAATTTTCGAGCGCGCGGTACGGTCTGGCAAGACGGCCGGTGAGTTCCAGGCCGGATTTGCCTCAAGCCTTCGCGCGGGCCGGTTCGCGCAAGGCCAGCGGCGGCCAGAATCTGGCCCAGGGCTGCGCCGCTTCGAACGCGGCTGCGATCCGGAAAATCGTGGGCTCGTCGAGCCATGGCGCAACGATCTGAAGGCCGATCGGCAAACCGTCGCGATCGAAGCCGCAGGGTAGCGTCGCCGCCGGAAGACCGGCGAGATTGATCGGCCAGGTAAAGGGCGACCAGCCGAGATGCGGATCGACCTTGCTGCCGTCGATCGTGTCGACGCCGATCCGGCCGGCCTCGAATGCGGTCACCGCGACCGTCGGCGTCACCAGCGCATCGACGCGCTCGAACAATTTCAGGAACGCATTGCGGGCCTGGCCGCGCCGGTAGCTGGCTTCGATATAATCCGTGCCGCTGTAGTGGCGGCCGGCGCTGACGACGTCGCGATAGTCGGCTTCGGAGCTGGCGAGATCGGCCGTGCTTTTGGTCGCCACCGCCGCCGCCTGCTCGGTGAAGGCGATCGGCTTCAGCGTGTGCTCGAGAATGCCGGGATCGAGACCCGGGCCATCCATGGTGACCTGCGCGCCGCAGGAATCGAGAATGGCGAGCGCCTTGCCGAATGCCGCGCGGACGTCAGCGTTGATCGGGGCGTAGCCGAGATCGGCGCTCGCACCGATGCGGAGGCCGTTCAATGAGGTCGCGTTCGTATCGAAGCAGCGCGGCGACACCGGCAGGCTCGCGGGATCGCGTGGATCGTAAGCAGCGATGATCTCCAGCACCAGCGCCGCATCCGCGACCGTGCGCGTGATCGGTCCGGTATGCGCGAGCGAGGCCCAGGACGGCGGCGAGAAGCCGGGCGAGCGCGGCACCAGGCCAAAAGTCGGCTTCAGCCCGAACACGCCGCAGAATGATGACGGTACGCGGATCGAGCCGACGCCATCGGTGCCGATCGCGATCGGGCCGCAGCCCGCGGCCACACCCGCAGCCGCGCCACCGCTCGAGCCGCCGCTGGTTCGGCCGGGATTCCAGGGATTGCGCGTCGTACCCGTGACGGGGCTATCCGCCGTCAGCTTGTAGCCGGACTCGCAGGTGGTGGTCTTGCAGGTGATGATCGCACCGGACGCCTTCAGCGCCGACACCACGGCGGCATCGACATCGGGCACGAACGCCTTGTTCATCGGTGAGCCGGCATAGGCCGGCACGCCCGCGACAAACACGAGATCCTTGATCGTGACAGGTACGCCGGCGAGCGATCCCTTCACCTCGCCCGCGCGCATCTCCCTGGTGAGACGGTCGGCCTCCGTCCTCGCCTGCTCGTACATCGGTGTCACCACCGCATTGCAGGCTTCATTCGTGGCTTCGAGCGCGGCAATGGTGTCGTCGACGACATCGCGCGGGGTGAACGCCTTGCGGCGGTAGCCGGCCATGATCTCGGTTGCAGAAAGCGCGCCAAGGCCAGTCGGCGCCGGCGGGAAGGCCGCTCGGCCGGAACCATCAGTCATCATCAACCCTAAAGAGTTAGCTGAGCGCCGCGTCGACGGCGCGCTTGGCCATCACCGTGACGAGATGCGCACGGTAATCGGCTTCGGCGTGGATATCGGAGGTGAGACCGTCGTTGTCGATCTTGATCGCCGCAATTGCGGACGGATCAAAATTCTCCGACAGCGCCACCTCCATCGGCGGCACGCGGAACACGCCGGGACCCGCGCCGGTTACGGCGACGCGGACACCATCGGCAAATTTCGCGACGAACACGCCGACCAGCGCATAACGCGACGCCGGCGCCTTGAACTTCGCGTAACCCGCCTTGAGCGGCACAGGGAAACGGATCGCGGTGATGATCTCGCCGGGCTCGAGTGCGGTCTCGAACAGGCCGAGGAAGAACTTGTCGGCCGCGATCTCGCGCGTGCTGGTGACGATGGTGGCGCCGAGTCCGAGCACGCCGGCCGGATAATCGGCGGCGGGATCATTGTTCGCGACCGAGCCACCAATTGTGCCGCGGTTGCGCACGGCGGGATCGCCGATCATCGACGCCAGCGCGGCGAGCCCGGGGATTTTCGTCTGCACAAGCCTGGAGGCAGCCACCACGGCATGCGGCGTCATCGCACCGATGGTGATGCTGGCGCCGTCGTCGGTGATGCCTTTGAGAGATCCGAGCTTCGACAGATCGACCAATGCGACGGGGCTCGCCAGCCGCTGCTTTATCGTCGGAATCAGCGTCATGCCGCCGGCGACGAGCTTGCTGTCTTCGATCGAGATCAAGAGCTTGGCCGCGTCTGGAATTTCGCTCGGCTGGTGATAGGCAAATGGTTTCATTGTTGTCCTCCCTATTCCGCGGCGACCGGCAGCGACGCGTTTTGCAGCAGGCGCCAGATCCGGTTCGGCGTTGCCGGCATGTCGACATGGGTGACGCCGAGATGCGCGAGCGCGTCGACCACCGCGTTGATGACGGCGGCCGGCGAGCCGATGGTGCCGACTTCGCCGCAGCCCTTCACGCCCATTGGTGTGTGCGTGCAGAGCGTGGAATGGGTCGCAACCTTCATCATCGGCATGTGATCGGCGCGTGGCATGCAGTAATCCATCAACGAGCCCGACAGCAGCTGACCCGAGCCTTCGTCATAGACCGCGTTCTCGAACAGCGCCTGGCCGACACCTTGAACGATGCCGCCGTGCAGCTGGCCCTCGACGATCATCGGATTGATGACCGTGCCGACGTCGTCCACCGCGGTGTAATTGACCAGCGTCACCGTGCCCGTCTCGGGATCGACCTCGACCTCGGCGATGTGGCAGCCGCCGGGATAGGTGAAGTTGACGGGGTCGTAATAGGCCTGCTCTTCCAGCCCCGGCTCCAGCACCTCGAGCGGATAGTTGTGAGGCACATAAGCGGCGCCCGCGATCTCCTCGAACGACTTGATGCGGTCCGTACCCGCGACCGAGAAGTTTCCGGCCTCGAACTGGATATCGACTTCAGCGGCCTCGAGCAGATGCGCCGCGATCTTCTTGCCCTTGGCGATCACCTTGTCCGTCGCCTTCGACAGCGCTGCGCCGCCGACAACTAGGGAACGCGAGCCATAGGTGCCCATGCCGAACTGGACACGGTCGGTATCGCCGAACACGATGTCGACATTCTCGAAGGAAACGCCGAGCTTCTCCGACACGATCTGTGCAAACGTCGTCTCGTGGCCCTGGCCGTGATTGTGGGTGCCGATCATGACCGTGACCTGGCCGGTCGGATGCACGCGCACCGTGGCGCTCTCGTAGAGACCGCCGCGCGCGCCCAACCGCCCTGCGAAGCGCGACGGCGCAAGGCCGCAGGCCTCGACATAGGTGGAATAGCCGAGCCCGCGGAATTTGCCTTTGCTCGCAGAGGCTGCCTTGCGCACGCCGAAATTCTTGACGTCGGCGGCGACGAGCGCGCCGTCGAGGCATCCCATCGGATCGCCGGAATCGTACTGCACCAGCACCGGCGTCTGATACGGATAGGCCTCCTTCGGGATCATGTTGCGCCGGCGAATCTCGACGCGGTCGATGCCCATCTCGCTGGCTGCGACATCGACGATGCGCTCCAGCACGAAGGTCGCCTCAGGCCGGCCCGCGCCGCGGTAGGCATCGACCGGCACGGTGTTGGTGAAGACCACCTTCACGTTGCAGTAAATTGCGGGCGTGGTGTAGACGCCGCCGAGCAGCGGACCATAGAGATTGGTCGGGATGTTCGGTCCGAAAGTCGAGAGATAACCGCCCATATTGGCGAGCGTATTGACGCGGAACGCCAGGAACTTTCCGTGTTCATCCAGCGCCAGCTCGGCTTCGGTGACGTGATCGCGGCCGTGACGATCGGAGACGTAGCCTTCCGAGCGGCTTGCGACCCATTTGATCGGCCGCATCACGCGCTTGGCGGCCCAGGTGATCACGGCCTCCTCGCCGTAGTGGAATTGCTTGACGCCAAAGCCGCCGCCGACATCGGGTGCGACGACGCGCAGCTTGTGCTGCGGGATGTTCAGCACCAGCGCGCCCATCAGGAAGCGCACGACGTGCGGGAACTGGCTGGTGGTCCACAGTGTGAAGCGATCGGTGCCCGGCTCGTATTCGGCGATCGCCGCGCGCGGCTCCATCGGGTTGCCGATCAGGCGGTTGTTGACGAGGCTGAGCTTGGCGACATGCGCAGCCTTGCGGAACGCGGTTTCGACCGCGGCCTTGTCACCGAGCTCCCAGTCGCAGCAGATGTTGTTCGGCACGTCGTCGAACAGTTGCGGCGCGCCGGGCCTGACGGCTTCGAGCACGCCGACCACGGAGGGCAGCACCTCGTAATCGACCGTCAGCAGCTCGGCCGCGGCATTGGCCTGCCCCGGCGTCTCGGCGATGACGAAGGCCACCATGTCGCCGACGAAGCGCACCTTGCCCTGCGCCAGCATCGGGAATGGCGGCTCCTTCATCGGCACGCCCTTGGCGTCCGAGATGCCCCAGCCGCAGGGCAGAGAGCCCAGCTTGTCGGCCGCGACATCCTCGCCCGTCAAGACCGCGATGACTCCGGGCGACGCCAGCGCCGCGCTCTTGTCGATGCCTCGCAACACGGCATGGCCATGCGGAGAGCGCACGAACACGCCGGCCGTCATGGCCGGACGCTTGATGTCGGAGACATAATTGCCGCGGCCGGTGAGGAAGCGCTGGTCTTCTTTCCGCTTCGGTGAGGCGCCGATGCCGATCACATTGCCCATGGTCACTCTCCCTTGCCGGCGTTCATGGCGGCGGCGCCGGCCAGCACGGAAACCACGATGTTCTGGTAGCCGGTGCAGCGGCAGATGTTGCCTTCGAGGCCATGGCGGACATCGGCCTCGGTCAGATCCGGTTTCCCGGTGGCGAGCGCGATCGCCGTCATCAGCATGCCGGGCGTGCAGAAGCCGCATTGCAGGCCGTGATGCTCGCGAAACGCCTCCTGCATTGGATGCATCTGGTTCGAGCCGGGCGCTCCTTGCAGACCTTCGATGGTGAGCAGCGTCGCGCCATCGAGCGCAGGCGCCAGCAGCGTGCAGCTCTTCACCGGCAGGCCATCGAGATGGACGACGCAGGCGCCGCACTGGCTGGTGTCGCAGCCGATATGGGTGCCGGTGAGATTGAACTGCTCGCGCAAGAGCTCGGCGACAAGCGTCGCCGGTTCGACGTCCACGGTGGTGGGCCGGCCGTTGAGTGTGAAGGATATCTGCAAGGTCATGCTCCTGCGCGACGGGTCTTTAGGCGAGTGGAAGCGCGCTGCCGGTGGCCCATGTGGCCATGACGACATCGCCGACGGTGAAAGGATCTGCGAAGAAAGTCTTTTCCGGCACATAGGCGACGAACTCGTCGTCCGGCACGGTGTCGAGCATGACCTTGACGAAATAGCCCTGGTATTCGATCGCAAGCACCCGGCTCGGCAGCGAAGTGGTGCAGCCCGGCGGCAGATCCCTGCCCGGCCTGACCAGCGCGACGTCGTCGCGACGCACCGCGATATCGACCTTGTCGCCGACGCTGACGGCCGGGCGCGCCTGAAGCGGCACCTCGATGCCATCAGGCGCGGCCTGTGCCAGCGTAAAGCTTGCACCGTTGACCTTTTCGACCCGGCCGGAGAGCACGTTCTGGCCGCCCATGAACTCGGCGACATAACGATCGTGCGGATGGGCGTAGACGTCGCGCGCGGCACCCGCCTGCTTGATCTTGCCCTGCTCCATCACCACCACAAGGTCGGCAAGCGCGATCGCCTCGAGCTGGGTGTGGGTGACGTGGATGAAGGTGATGCCGAGCTCCTGCTGCATCCGCCGCAATTCCTGGCGCATCTGGACGCGGAGCTGCTCGTCGAGCGCCGACAGCGGCTCGTCGAGCAGCAGCACGCGCGGCTCGGTGATCGCGGCGCGCGCCAACGCCACGCGCTGCTGCTGGCCGCCGGAGAGCTGCGCCGGCAGGCGATCTGCGAATTGCGTCAGCCGCACCTTCTCGATCATGGCGTCGGCGGCACGCAGGCGATCGGTTTTGGACTGGCCTCGCACGCGCAACGCAAAAGCGATGTTCTCGCGGACCGTCAAATGCGGGAACAGCGCGTAGGACTGGAACATCATCGCGGTGCGCCGCTGCACCGGCGCGAGGCCGACGACGTTCTGGCCGCCAATCACGATCTCGCCCGCGGTCGGGTCCTCGTGGCCCGCGATCATGCGCAGGATCGTGGTCTTGCCGCAGCCGGAGGGACCGATGAAGCAGCAATAGGCGCCGTCTGCGATCCTGAGATTGACGCCGTCGACCACGTTGGTCACGCCGTCAAAGCTCTTGCAGACGCCTGCCAGTTCAATATCGCCGCGATCGTTCTTCATTCCCGAATCAACCCTTTGCACTGCTACCGCGCCTCTTTTGAATCAGCACGATGCTGCCGAGGCTCGCACCGATGACGATAAAGGAGACGATGGTCGTCACCGTGCCCAGCGCATAAAGCGAGGGCGAGGTGACGTTCAATGTCATGCTCCAGATCTCCAATGGCAGCGTGTTGAGCGAGCCCGCGGTCTGGAGGCTGCGCGCGAACTCGTCGTAGGAGAGCGTGAACCCGAACAGCGCGACCGCGACGAGGCCGGGCGCCAATACCGGGATCATCACCAGCCGGATCGACTGCCAGCGGCTGGCGCCGAGATCGTAGGCCGCCTCCTCCCAGACATGATCGAAGCGCGACATCACCGCGAACATCACCAGCACGCCGAACGGCAGCGTCCAGGACAGCTGCGCACCGAGCGCCGAGGTGTACCAGCTCGCATTCAGCCCCAGCGCCTGGAACAGGAGACCCGTGCCGAGACCGAGCACGAGGCCAGGCGCCACCAGGCTGCCGATCATCATGTAGAAGACAAAGGTGTCGCCGCGAAAGCGCTTGCGGAAGCCGAGCCCGGCGAGGAACGAGACCACGACCGTGATGATGGTGACGATGACGGCGAGCTTGATCGAGCGGTCGAACGAGCCCTTGACGTCACCGGTCCGGACCTGGGTGAAGAGGTCGACAAACCAGTGCAGCGAATGGCCCTTCATCGGAAACACAAGGCCGCCGCGAATGTCCTGGAACGACAGGACATAGATGCAGAACATCGGGCCGTAGAGCGCGATCACGTAGAGCCCGAACAGCGTCGCCAGCACGTAGAACGTCCAGGGACGCCCGCCCTTGCTCGGCGCGATCGCCTTGGTCGTCGCGGGTGCGACCCTCTCGGGCATGTCGGCGAGAACAGCGCTCATCGCGTGATCTCCTGCCTGATATCGACGGTGCGCAGGATCAGCGAGACGATCGCGACCAGCACCAGCGTCAGCAGCACGGCGCTCGCCGCCGCGGTCGGATATTGCAGCACGCCAACATCCTCATAGAAGGCGCTGACCACCGAGGCCGAGCCGCCGCCGGACATCACCTTGACCACGAAGAAGTCGCCCATCACGATTGACACCACGAAGATGGTGCCGAGCGCGATGCCGCTCTTGGACATCGGCACGACGATCAGGCGCATGATGTCGAAACGGCTGGCGCCAGCATCGATCGCGGCCTCGATCAGCTTCTTGTCGATCCGCGCCATGGAATTGAAGATCGGCACGATCATGAAGATCGTGAGCTGGTGGACATAGGCAATGACCACCGCGAGATCGGAGAACAGCAGCACCTCCAGCGGCTGATGGATCACGCCCAATGCCAGCAGCGCCTGGTTGATCAGGCCTTCCTTGCCGAGCAGCGGGATCCAGGAAATCATCCGGATGATGTTCGAGGTCCAGAATGGCACCGTGCACAACAGGAACAGGCCGATCGCCAGCAACTGGTTGCGGACGTGAAACACCAGGAAGTAGGCGACGAAGAATCCGATGATCAGGGTGAAGACCCAGGTCAGCACGGTGAACTTGATGGTCGCGAAATACAGCTTCAGCGTCAGCGCCGAATGCAGCACCTCGACATAGCTTGCGAGCGTGAAGCCCGGCGTCAGCCCGCCAAAGCCGTCGGTGGCAAAGAAGCTTGCGGCCAGCACGACCAGGATCGGCGCCACGAAGAACGGCACCAGCACCAGGACCAGCGGCGAGACATAGAGCCAGCCGGCGAGATTGGAACGCGATGGAGCTTGAGCTGAGCTCGAACTTGGCTGCATATCAGCAAATGCCTCGAAGTCGGTCTTGTCGCACCGGCGCGTGACGGCGCCGGTGCTTCTTCAGGTCAGGGAAAGCAGGTTTCAGGCCACCTTGAAGTCATTCCAGCGCTTGTTCATGTAGGCCGCCTCGTCCATCAGCGTGTTCCAGCAGGAGATGTTCTTGACGCGGTCGAGGAACGAGCCGCCGTCACGCTTGGTGCCGGCCTTCTCCATCGCCACGCCGTAGGGATCGTTGATCACTTCCGGCGCCGGCTTGCCGTCGTACCAGAAGTCCCATTCGGCAGCGGTCAGGAACTTCTTCGCGGTCGACGGCACCGGACTGTAGTAGCCGTAGCGGCCGACGAAGCCGCCCTGCCAGCCCGAGAGATACCAGTTGAGATATTCATAGGCGGCGTCGAGTTTCTTGCCGGAGAGGTGCTTCATCAGGCCCATGCCGTTGCACCAGCCGCGATAGCCTTCCTTGCCGTTCTTGACGTTGACCGGCGCGTAGACGCAGGGGATTTCCTTTACGCGGACCGCGGCCACTGCCGGCGACCACATCGACTGGATCACCACTTCGCCTGCGGCCATCAGCTGTACCGACTGGTCGAAAGTGGTCCAAGTCGCGCGGAACTGGCCCTGCTTCTTCAGCTCGATCAGCTTGTTGCAGGTGAAGTCGATCTCCTCCTTGGTCATGTTGCCCTTGTTGCCGTACTTGATCAGTCCGGCACTTTCGAAGCAGAGTGCGGCATCCATGATGCCGATCGCGGGCACGTCGAGGATGGCGGCCTTGCCCTTGAACTTGGGATCGATCAGATCCTTCCATTCGGTCACTTCGTGGCCGACGAGATCGGGGCGGTAACCGATGGAATCGGCGTTGTAGACCTGCGGCAGGAAGGTCGCCCATTCGGTGACGCCGTCGTTCAGATCGGTCGAGTCGGGCTTCGCGATGTACATGGCTTCGTAGGGCGAGATGCCCTGGCGCGGGATCTTGTGGCCGTCGATCTCGCCTTTGGTGAAGATCGGCAGGATGTTGTCGAACTCCTTGATCTTCTTGACCTCAATGCCCTGGATGACGCTGCGCTTGGCGGCGAGCTTGGCCTGCCAGCCCTCGAGATCGGCGATATCGACCGTATTAGGCTGGCTTATGAAGCGGTTGATGGCGGCAGAGGTGTCGAGGTTCTGCATCGTCACCTTGAAGCCGAGATCCTTGGCGGCCTGGTCGCCGATCGCCTTCACCACGGAATAGGAGACGCCGACATGGCGCAGCTCGATGTCCTTGATCTCCTGCGCCCAGATGGTCGGGAATCCGCGGATCGCATCCGATCCTGCGGCTGCGCCCGCAACGGCCGCCGCACCCTTCAAGAGTGTGCGCCGGCTCAGCTTTTTCGTCGACTTGACGTCCGTTCTGGCTCCCGTTCCCGCCGGATCGGAAGTGAACGTCCCCTTGGTCCCGTCAGACATGGCAACCCCCGTTGGCTACGGTGAACGCTCGCACCGATCGCCATTGATCGGCTGCGGATGTGATCATTACGCGCAAGGCTAGGGGCAGGATTTCGCGAAGTAAAATTGGAAGTAAAAATTCGGCGTATAAACGCGGCTAATGGATCAGGCTGCTGCATTGGGTTTCGGCAGCGCGCATAAGAAGGCGTCAGAGCGTGCATACAAGGCGATGGCTCCGATCGCGCGGGCTGGTTCGCGCAGCAGGCGCGACAACGATTGCGCTATTGAGTGCCGCAACCTTGTGCGCAGCGCGCGCCGGCGATGTGTCCGTTGCGCCGACGAAACTGAAGTCGATCGGCACGATCGATGCGCGCTTTCAATCCTACAACATCGAGATGACGGAAGTGACCGGCGGACGGTTCTGGAAGCCCTATCCGCGAACAATGCGCGCGCTTGATGCGCGGGATCGTTACGGCACGCGGCCGCCGATCGATCTTGCCAACGCGCGGCTGCGCAAGCTCGCGGCCGCCTTGGCGCCGGCCTATCTGCGCGTCAGCGGCAGCTGGGCCAATGCGACGTTCTTTGCCGACATGGACCCTCCGCCGGCCAAGCCCCCGCCGGGATTCGATTCCGTGCTCGGCCGCAACCGATGGCGCGACGTCATCGACTTTGCGCGCGCGGTCGATGCGGAGATCGTGACATCCTTTGCGATCAGCCCGGGCAGCCGCGGTGCCGATGGCGCGTGGAAGACCGATCAGGCCGAGCACCTGATCGACACGACGCGTTCGCTCGGTGGCCACATCGCGGCGGTGGAGTTCATGAACGAGCCAACACTCGCCGCGACGAACGGTGCACCGCCCGGATATGACGCGAAGGCCTATGGCCGCGACTTCAGGATCTTTCGCGAATGGATGCGGCGCGCGGCGCCCGAGACGCTGATCGTGGGTCCGGGTTCGATCGGCGACGCGCCGTCGCCATCCGGGTCGGGCCTCACCACGCGCGACCTGCTTGCCGCGTCCGGCCCTGGCCTCGATCGCTTCTCCTATCATCACTACAATACGCTTTCGCCGCGCTGCGGTGGCCGCGACGATCCGGCGCAGGCGCTTTCCGGGCAATGGCTGGCGCGCACCGACGCGACTCTCGCGATCTACAGCGCGCTGCGCGACAGATTCGAGCCGGGCAAGCCGATCTGGCTCACGGAGACCGCGGATGCCGCCTGCGGCGGCAATCGCTGGGACAAGACGTTTCTCGACGCGTTCCGCTATCTCGACCAGCTCGGTCGGCTGGCAAGAGCCGGAGTCCAGGTGGTGATGCACAACACGCTGGCCGCCAGCGACTACGGCCTGCTCGACGAAGCGACGTTCCGTCCGCGACCGAACTACTGGGCTGCGCTGCTCTGGCACCGGCTGATGGGAACGATCGTGCTCGACGCGAGCTCGGTCGCAGCGCCGGATCTCCATCTCTATGCGCATTGCCATCCGGGCCTGCGGGGCGCGGTGTCCGTGCTCGCGATCAACGCATCGCGGCATGCATCATTCGCCCTGACGCTGTCGCATCCGGCCGAGCGTTACACGTTGCATGCGACACAGCTGCAAGGCGCGACCGTGCAGCTGAACGGCAAGACGCTCGCGCTGAGCGCCGATGACGAACTGCCCCGGCTTGAGCCGCGCGCAGCAGCGGCGGGTGCGATCCGGCTTGCGCCGGCGAGCATCACCTTCCTGGTATTTCCAGCAGCCGCGAATCCCGCCTGCCGTTAGCCGCTCTCAGGATCTCAGCAAGTTGCGCGCGGTCTCCGGCGCAATCAAGGTCGCGACGATCGTGATGATCGACAGGGCGATGATGTAGAGCGACACCGGCCAGTACGATCCGGCCCAGGCAAGCAGCGCGGCCGCGATCAGAGGGGAAAAGCCGCCGCTGATCGCAGCCGCAACGTTGGCACCCAGCGAAGCACCGCTGTAGCGCACCTGGGTGCGAAACAGCTCCGGCATGAATGCCGCCTTGGGTCCAAACAGCAGCGCATGCGTCAGCGTCATCGTGACCACGAGCGCGAGCGTGATCAGCACCGGCTCTTTGGTGTCGAGGAACCAGAACAGCGGAAACGCCAGCGCCACCGAGAACACGCCGCCGGCCAGATACAATGCCTTGCGGCCGAAGATATCGGACAGCCAGCCGGCGAGCGGCAGCGTCGCGAATTCAACGATCGCGGCATAGACCACCGCATTCAGGATCACCTGACGCGGCAGGCCGAGCTTGGTCGTGGCATAGACCACGGTGAAGACAGTGAGCAGATAAGCGAGCCCGACCTCCGACACCGTGATGCCGACCGCCAGCAGAAAGCTGCGCCAGTCGCGGCGAAGCACGTCCCACACCGGCTGCGCCAGCACCTCCTTGCGCTCGACCACCTCCTTGAAGTGCGGCGTCTCCGCGAGCTTGAGCCGCACGATGAAGCCGACCCCGACCAGCAAAATGCTGATCAGGAACGGCACGCGCCAGCCCCAGCTCAAGAAGTCCGCTTCGGGCAGTTGCGTCATCAGCCCGAAGATGCCGGTGGACGCGGCGACGCCGACGGGAAAACCGATCTGCACCAGGCTGCCGTAGAAGCCGCGCCGGTTGCCGGCATGCTCCGCCACCATGACGACCGCGCCGCTCCACTCGCCGCCGAGACCGATGCCCTGGATGAAACGGAGGATCACCAGGAAGATCGGCGCCCAGACGCCGATCTGGCTGTAGGTCGGCAGGCATCCGATCAGGAAGGTGCCGAGCCCCATCGCGATCATGGTCGCGACCAGCATTGTCTTGCGTCCGAGCCGATCGCCATAATGCCCGATGATGGCGCCGCCGATCGGCCGCGCCACGAAGCCGACCGCGTAGGTCGAGAACGCCGCCAGCGTGCCGACAAAGGGATCGAAGCTCGGGAAGAACAGCTTGTTGAGCACGAGGGCTGCGGCGGTGCCGTAGATCAGGAAGTCGTACCACTCGATTGCAGTGCCAAGCGCGCTTGCCCACACCACATGCGCCGTCGTCGACCTCTCCGCCGCGCCGGAGATCCCAGTTGCTGCCGTCATTGCCATCCGCCCCAAAAGATTCCGGATGCATCATGGCCAATCGCGGTGAGGCTTGCAACTTGGAGAAGCGTTGCCTTTGACCGATGTCGCAGCGCCAGGTTTTGCACGTCACTGCTTCAACGGCCGTCATTGCGAGGAGCTCGCGACAAAATTGCGCAGCAATTTTGCGCTGATGCGACGAAGCAATCCAGACTGTCTCCGCGGAAAGATTCTGGATTGCTTCGCTGCGCTCGCAATGACGGCTGTTGAGGCAGTTGCGCAGACGTCTCCGCAATCTCTCCCCGGCGACGTGGAACCCATCGACGGGCCAAGTTCGCCATTGACAAATTCGTTCGCCAATATCTAATTTATCGCCCTGGCCGCGCCAAGCGGCCCATAAAAGAGAGGGAACGACGATGAGAGGGCTTTTGGCCTGCGCCATGCTCGCGGCCATGACTTCGGCTGCGATGACTTCGGCGGCCACCGCGCAAGTCTCCGACGATGTGGTGCGGATCGGCGTGCTGACGGATCTGTCGAGCTGGGGCCGCGACAACAGCGGCCCGGGCTCGGTCGAGGCGGCCAAGATGGCGGTGGAGGAGTTCGGGCCGACCGTGCTCGGCAAGCCGATCGAGATCATCAGCGCCGACCACCAGATGAAGACCGACGTCGGCGTCAATATCGTGCGCGGCTGGTTCGACAACGGCAAGGTCGATGCCGTCGTCGACATTCCGAATTCCGGCATCGCGATCGCCGTGCACAACATGGTGCGCGAGCGCAACAAGATCGCCCTGCTCTCCGGTCCCGGCGCGAGCTCGCTCACCGACGAGCTGTGCAGCCCGAACACGGTGCACTTCACCTACGACACCTACGCGCTGTCGAAGGTGACGGCCTCCGCCGTGATCAAGGAAGGCGGCAAATCCTGGTACTTCATCACCGCGGACTATGCGTTCGGCCAGCAGCTCGAGAAGGACGCGACCCGCTTCATCAACGAGATGGGCGGCAAGGTGCTGGGCGGCGTCAAGCATCCGACCAACACGGCAGACTTCTCCTCCTTCGCGCTGCAGGCACAGAGCTCGAAAGCCGACGTCGTCGCCTTCGCCAATGCCGGCCAGGACACCGATAACGCCATCAAGCAATCCGGCGAGTTCGGCCTGGTCCAGGGCGGCCAGAAGCTGGTCGGCCTGTTGATGTTCGACACCGACGTGCACGCGATCGGGCTGAAGTCCGCGCAGGGCACCTACATGACGACGGCCTCCTACTGGAACATGGACGAGCAGACCCGCGCCTGGTCGAAAAAATTCTTCGCGCGCACCAATGTGATGCCGACCATGATCCACACCGGTGTCTACGGCTCGGTGCTGCACTACCTGAAAGGCATCAAGGCCGCCGGCAGCGACGATCCGGCCAAGGTGATGGCCAAGATGCGCGAGCTGCCGATCGAGGACACCTTCGTCCATGGCGGCAAGTTGCGCGAGGACGGCCGCGTCATCCGCGACATGTATCTGGCCAGGGTGAAGACGCCCGAGCAGTCCAGGGAGCCCTGGGATTATCTGGAGATCGTCAAGACCGTGAAGGGCGAGGACGCCTATCGCCCGGTCTCCGAATCCAAATGTCCGCTGCTGAAGAAGTGAGATGAGACATGACCGGCAACGAGCGCAACGCCATTGAGATTTACGAGTGCGATGTGCTCGTGGCCGGATCGGGCTGCTCCGGCATGTCGGCGGCGATCACCGCGCGCTACCGCGGCCTCGACGTGCTGATCGTCGAAAAGGAGCCGCGCTTCGGCGGCACCACCGCCCGTTCCGGCGGCTGGCTGTGGATTCCCGGCACATCGCTGGCGAAGGCCTACGGCATCGAGGAGACGCCGGAGCAGGCCCGCACCTATCTGCGGTACGAGGCCGGCAACAATTTTGACGCCGCACGTGTTGATGCATTTCTGAGCGCGGGCCCTGAAGCCGTCGACTTCTTCACCACCAGGACCGCGCTGCGCTTCGACATGCCGCTGGTGTTTCCGGACTACCATGCCGAAGCGCCCGGCGGCACGCAAGGGGGCCGCTCCATGGTGACACGGCCATTCGACGGCCGCGAGCTCGGCGAGCAGATCAAGACGCTCGGCATGCCCTTGCCCGAGCTCACCGTGTTCGGCATGATGCTCGGAAGCGGCAAGGAGATCATCCATTTCATGCGGGTGACAAAGTCGCTGACCTCGGCGGTCTATGTCGCAAAACGCCTGTCGCGGCACTTGATGGACGTGCTGCGCTACGGCCGCGGCATGACGCTGACCAACGGCAATGCCCTCGCCGGCCGCCTGGCAAGATCCGCGCAGGACCTCAAAATTCCGATGTGGCTGTCCTCGCCGGTGCGTGAGCTGACGGTCGAGAACGGCACCGTTACCGGTGCGATCGTTTCGCGCGAGGGACGCGAGATGCGCGTTCGCGCGCGACAAGGCGTCGTGCTCGCCTGCGGCGGCTTCCCGCACGACGTCGAACGGCGCAAGAAGATGTTTCCGCATGCGCCGACCGGCCATGAGCATTATTCGCCCGGCCCCACCGGCAATACCGGCGACGGCCTGCGTCTCGCCGAAAGCGCCGGCGGACATGTCGAGGACCGGCTGCCGAACGCGGCGGCCTGGGTGCCGGTCTCGCTCACCACGCGCAAGGACGGCTCGAAGGGTGTGATGCCGCACTTCATCGACCGCGCCAAGCCCGGCGTGATCGCGGTGATGCGCGACGGCAAGCGGTTTGCCAATGAAGGCAATTCCTACCACGACTTCGTCCAGGCCATGGCGAAGGCAGCAAAACCCGGCGAGGAGATCGCGGCGTTCCTCGTCTGCGATCATAAGACGCTGCGGAAGTACGGCCTCGGCTGTGTGCCACCCTTCCCGATGCCGCTCGGCCATCACCTCAACATCGGCTATCTCATGCGCGGCGATACACTCGAAGCGCTCGCGGCGAAGGCGGGCATCGACGCCAAGGCGTTCACCGAGACGGTCAGGCAGTTCAATGCGACGGCGCCGCAAGGGCACGATGCCGCTTTCGGCAAGGGCTCGAAGGCCTATAACCGCTACCAGGGCGACGCCATGCACGGACCCAACCCCTGCATCGCGCCGATCGAGAGCGGCCCGTTCTACGCCATCAAGATGGTGATCGGCGATCTCGGCACCTATGCCGGCATCGTCACCGACGAGAACGCGCGCGCGCTCGACGCCGAGGGCCGGATGATTCCCGGGCTTTATGCCGCCGGCAACGACATGGCGAGCATCATGGGCGGCAATTATCCCGGCGCCGGCATCACGCTTGGGCCGGCGCTGACCTTCGGCTACATTGCCGGCCGTCATCTCGCCGACAGCGCCGCCAAGCGCGACGCGGCGTAACCAAAGCGCATCGGAGGCGCATGAAGAGAGAAAGCCGCGGCATCCAGTCGATCGAGGTCGGCGGAGAATTGCTCCGTGCGCTCGCGAGATGCGGCGAGCCGATGATGCTGCGCGATCTCGCGCGCGAGGCCGGCATGACGCCGGCCAAGGCGCACCCTTATCTGGCCAGCTTTTCGCGCATTGGCTTGATCGAGCAGGATGAAACCACCGGTCGCTACGAGATCGGCGCGCTCGCGCTCGAGCTCGGCCTGATCAGCCTGCGACGTCTGTCCGGTGTGCGCATCGCCCAGCCGAGAATCGCGGCGCTCGCGAGCCAGATCGGGCACGCAGTCTCGCTCGCGGTCTGGGGTACACACGGCCCGACCGTGGTGCAGCTGGAGGAGCCCGGCCAGCCCGTGCACATCGTGATGCGCGCCGGCTCGGTGATGGCGCTGCTGGAAACCGCCACGGGCCGGGCCTTCGCGGCCTACCTCCCGGAGAAGACGATCAACGCTGCGCTCGAAAGCGGGCTCGATCGCCAGGGCGTCGGCTACAATCCGAAGCGGCCGGTGAAAGGCGCCAAGCTCACCGAGATGCTTGCCGAGGTCCGCAAGCACGGGCTTGCCCGCGCGCTCGGCGATCCTCTGCCCGGCGTAAACGCGTTCTCCGCGCCTGTGTTCGACCATGCCGGCCATGTCGCGCTGGTGATCACCGCGATGGGGCCGGAAGGCACCTTCGATGCCCGCTGGGACAGCCCGATCGCCTGTGCCTTACGCGACTGCGCCGGCCACATCTCGAAGCGGCTCGGCTACGGCATGACGATCGCGGCGGAGTAAGGCCTCGCGTTGTCCGCGCTGCTGCACACGACCACCGCTGTCATGCTCCGCGAAAGCGGGGCATCCAGTACGCCGCGGCGTTTCGGTTTGACCACAGGCGTCACGGAATACTGGATCGCCCGGTCAAGCCGGACGATGACACCGAGTATGAGGAGCGCACGTGCCACGGCATCGTCATTGCGAGCGCAGCGAGGCAATCCAGACTGCCTCAGCGGATCACTTCTCTTTCACCGGCACCGTGTAGTTCAGGACCAATCGCCCGCCATCCGGATAAATCGTCTGCCCCGTGATGTAGGACGCATCGTCGCTGGCTAGGAACGCAACGACCGAGGCGACCTCGCTCGGCTCGCCGCCGCGGCCGGCCGGCGTGCGTGACATCACGGTCTTGCGCGCATCCTCTGATGTGTAGATGGAGGACGCCACCATGTCGGTCAGGATCGTACCGGGACCGACCGCGACGACGCGGATGTTATGCGGAGCCAACGCCACCGCGGCAACCGACGTGAGCTGCTTCATGCCACCCTTGGACATCGCGTAGGTCGCAAGCGCCGGAATCGCCAGCAGCGCGTTCACCGAGGACATGTTGATGATGACCCCGCCGCCGCCTTGCGCGATCATCTGCTTCGCCGCGACCTGCACGCCGAAGAACGCGCCCTTCAGGTTGATGCCGATGATTTCGTCGAATTCTTCTTCGGTGATCTCCAGGATGTCCCGGCTGCGGGCGACGCCGGCATTGTTGACCATGATGTCGAGCCGGCCGAATTCTTTCACGGCGGTCGCGACAAGCTGATCGACGTCGGCGCGCCTGGCGACATTGGCGACCACACTGCGCAAGGCGTCCGGCCGCCCGAGCTCGGCGGCCGTTGCAGCCAGACCGTCGGCATCGACATCCGAGATGACGACCTTGACGCCGTCATCGAGGAATCGCTTTGCGCAGGCCTTGCCGATGCCACGTGCCGCGCCGGTGATGGCGGCGACCTTGCCGGATAGTTTCATGGGTCTCACTCCAGAATAGCTGCTTACACAGCGAGCTATCCCGGAGAGGACTCCCGTTCAAGCCGCCGCGAAACCGAGATGAGCACGGAACCGGTTCTTGATAAAGACGGCATCGCGCGAGGGCAGCGAGCGCGGCGGATTTTCGGCCAAAACTTTGATGACGAAAAGCCGCGGGCCCTCGGCCGGCTCGGTGATTTGGGCCGCGAGGCGTTGCACCTCTTCGATCGTCCGCACGGTTCCGGTCGCTGTAAAGCCGCAGGCCGTGGCGATCGCCGTGAGATCGACGCCGCGCCCGGTGTGGCTCGCCTGCATTCCGGTCTCGCCAAAATGCTGGTTGTCGATCACGACGATGTCGAGATTGTGCGGGCGCGCGACCCCGATGGTGGCGATGCCGCCGAGGCCCATCAGCTGTTCGCCGTCGCCGGTCAAGGCGAGAACGCGCTTGCCCGGCTGCGCCTGCGCCAATCCAAGCGCGATCAGCGCGGCGCCGCCCATGGCGCCCCAGAGATAGAAATTGCCGTCGTGGTCGCCGACGGAATGCAGGTCATAGGTGGGCGAGCCAAGGCCGGACACAACCAGCGTGTCCTTGCGGCTGTTGAGAAGAGCCGCGACGGCGGCACGGCGATCGAGCTGAGAGCGAACGGACATCGACATCACCACTTCTTCTTGCCGATCAGGCGCTGCCCGATCAGAACCGCGATCTGCTGGTCGGCCTCGTAGGCCAGCGAAGCGGCCGACTCGACCGTCTCGACCAGATCCTCCGCCGTTTCCGCGCGCATCACCCTCAGCCCAATCGCCTCCAGCGAGGGCTGCGTCGCCCGGCTCATCGGCACCTGCCACGGATTGAACTCGGCCCATTCGCCGCGCATCGTCACCAGCATCAGCAGCGGAAAGCGGCCGATCGCCGACAGCGACAGCATGTTGATGCAATTGCCGACGCCGCTCGACTGCATCAGCAGCACGCTGCGCTGGCCGCCAAGCCAGGCGCGTGCGGCAATGGCGATGCCCTCCTCTTCCGTGGTCAGCACGTTGGTGGTGACGTCCGTGTCGGCCGAGAACAGGCGGATCAGCTGGCTGTGGCCGGCATCCGGGACGTACGACATCTGCCTGACGTCGGCGGCTTTCAGGACGCGAAAGAGCTCGGATGGCCAGTCGTCGCTGCTGCGCGAGTCGGGATTCGGTTGAGGGCTGTGCACCGCGTGTCTCCCTAGATTTCGAGCGGCATGCTAGCGATATTCGGGCGCGAAAGCTCTGACCGTCTGGCATGAGCAGGTATCGACGGATTGTATAGCTGGCGCTTCGCGCCACCTTCTCCCACAAGAGGAGAAGGGAGGGCACCGTCACTGCGGCTCGAAAGCTAATTCGCCGCGGACCTTGCCGCGGCCGGCATGTAGATCTGCGCGTAGCCTTCCTTGATCGCCGACGTGATGCGATCCAATCGGCGGTCGATGTGCTTTTCCAGCACGGAGACGCAAGCCTCTTCGTTACGCGCCTTCAACCCTTCGACGACCGCGCGGTGCTCGACCTGGGTGTTGGAGCGGTTGATGCTGTCCATGTCGATCCAGCGCACGAAGCGGATGCGGGCGTTGACGTTGCGGAGCACGCGCAGCATCTCGGTATTGTTCGACATCGCCATCAGCCGCTCGTGAAAGGTCTCGTCGAGCTCGACGAGCTCCACCGAGGAGCGCTCCCCGGGATCGGGGCCGGTGGCTTCGAGAAATTTCAGCAGCGCGTCGATGTCCTCGTCCTTGGCGCGTTTGATGGCGAGGCGAACCGAGGCGACCTCGATCGACTTGCGCAATTCGTAGAGATCGAAGATCTCGTGGGCGTCGAGCTCGCGGCAGAAGAAGCCCTTGCCCGGCGTGAAGCGCAGGAAGCCCTCGGTGTTGAGACGGTTGAGCGCTTCACGCAGCGGCGTGCGGCTGACCCCGAGGCGTTTTGCCAGCTCACCCTCGTTCAGCCGCTCGCCCGGCTTGAACTCATAGCTGATCGCCATCGCCTTGAGCTGTTCATAGACGCGATCGACGATGCTGTCGGAAGTGAGTTCCAGGTGCTTGTTCATGGGCAGCTTCTCGACCTTTAACCAAACCGACGCGGCCGCAGTCCAGCATGAAACCACGTAATCATGGAATAGATATCATAAACCGGCAGCCCCACCTCGGCCTGCAACGCGGCCGCGTAAGGCGGCATGTTGGTGCATTCGAGCACGATGGCGCCGACATCAGGGTTTTTGGCGACCAGCTGCTTGCCGGCCTCGACCACGTCACGCTCGGCCAGGCCGACGTCCATGTCGTCCTTCTCGGCCTTGATCAGGACGCGGAAAAACTCCTTGCCGTGCTCGGTGCCGACCAGTGGCGCATCGAGCGGCACGCCGGCGCCTTCGAGATGGGCCGGCGTCAGGGTCGAGCCCGACACCGTGACGAGACCGACGCGCTTGCCGGGGGGCAAGGTCGCCTGCACCCACGGCACCTGCATCAGTGACGAGGTCGCGACGGGAACGCCGACGGCGGCCGCGATCTCCTTCTGGAACAGCGAGAGAAAGCCGCAATTGGTGGTGATGGCCTCGGCTCCGAGCCGCACCAGATCCTTGGCCGCATCGATGAAGTCAGGCAACAGGCCGGCCGCGCCCTTCAGCACCACCTTCTCCGGTGAAGCGCCGCTCACCACGCGATAGAGCACGGGAAACGGCCAGGTCGTGCCGTTGCCCATGTCGCCGGGAATGCGGGGAAAGCGCGCCTCCAGCATCAGGATGCCGAGCGGCGCGCCGTAGATGGCCTTGCCGCCACGGGCAATACGAGAAGGCGAGCTGGCTGCAGTGGTCATGATGCGACCTCAGAGGAAGCGGGTAGGCGCGAACGGCGCGAGCGGAATTTCCGGCTGCTTGCCGCTCAGGAGCTGCGCGACGAGGCGGCCGGTGCGGGCCGAGCCGACCAGGCCGATATGGCCGTGGCCGAAGGCATAGACAATGTCGCGCGACGCGCGTGCGTGGCCGATGCAGGGCATGCCGTCCGGCATGCTCGGCCGATGCCCGAACCAGGTTTTGATGCGCGAGGCCGGAATATCGTTCGGCAGCTTTGGGAACATGCCGAGGAGGTGGTTGCGCAAAATCTCGGCGCGCTTCCAGTTCGGCTCGGCCTCAAGGCCGGCGATCTCGACCGTGCCGGCGGCGCGCAGGCCCTTGTCGGTCCAGTTCACCACCATTTTTGCGTCGGACGCCATCATCGAGCTGCGCGGACCCGATTCCGGATTCTCGATCATGACGTGATAGCCGCGCTCGGTCTCGAGCGGCAGGGGATCGCCGACCGATGCCGTCAGTCGTTTTGAATGCGCGCCGGCCGCGACCACTGCGGCATCGCAGGGAATCTCGCCGGTCTCGGTGAGGACGGCGACGAGCTTGTTGCCGGAGAGCTTGAGGCCCGTCGCCTTCGCGCGGACGAGCTTGGCGCCGCTCGCCAGTGCATGCTGGGCGAGGGCTGCAACGTAGGCACCGGGATCGCGGCAGCGGCCGGCCTCTTCCACCACCACGCCAAAGGTGTAGCGCGGATGCAGGTCCGGTTCGCGCTGACGCATCTCGTCGGCGTTCAGCTCCATCCATGCGACGCCGACCTTCTTGCGCAAGCGCCAGCCGAGATCGTTGTCAAAGTTACCGCGCGACGGGAACACGTGCATCACGCCGTTGCGCTCGACCAATTCAGGGACGCCCGCCTCTTCCGCGAGCTTCCGGTGCAAGAGCGGCGCATCCTTCAGGAGGTCGCGCAGCGCAAAGGCGGTCTTCTCGACGCGCGCCTCGGTCCAGCCCGACAGCAGGTACTTGATCAGCCACGGCAGCGCCTTCGGCAGATATGACCAGCGAATCGCGAGCGGGCCGAGCGGATCCAGGAGATAGCCAGGCACCTTTTTCCAGACGCCGGGCTCCGCCGGCGGGATCACCGAATGCGAGGAGAGCCAGCCGGCATTGCCATAGCTCGCCGCCTGTTCGCCACCGGGCTCGCCCGGATCGATCAGCGTGACGCGATGGCCGTCGCGCAGCGCCTCAATGGCGCTGATCACACCGACCGCGCCGGCTCCGATGATGGCGACGTGGCGGGCTTGCGGCATCGCTTACGCCTTCACCGCCGGCACAAAATCCTTGCCGACCGACATCGCGCGCGGATCAATGATGCAATGGAGGATCGACGGCTTGCCCGAGGCAAGCGCCCGCTCGAACGCCGGCGCGAACTCTTCGGTGCGCTCGACCCGCTCGCCATGGCCGCCGAACGCCTTCGCGTACATCGCGAAGTCGGGGTTCTTGAGCTGGGTGCCGACGATGCGACCGGGATAGTCGCGCTCCTGGTGCATGCGAATGGTGCCGTATTGCGAATTGTCGACGACGATGACGACCAGCGGCGCATCGTACTGCACGGCGGTCGCGAACTCCTGGCCGTTCATCAGGAAGCAGCCGTCGCCGGCAAAGGCGACGACGACGCGGTCCGGAAACTGCCGTTTGGCGAGAACCGCCGCCGGCACGCCATAGCCCATCGAGCCCGAGGTCGGCGCGAGTTGCGACGCAAAGCTGTGGAAGCGGTGATGACGATGGATCCAGCCGGCATAATTGCCGGCGCCGTTGCAGACGATCGCGTCCTTCGGCAAGCGGTCGCGCAGCCAGGTCATGACCTGACCGTACTGGAACGTGCCCGGCAGCTCGCGCGCCTTGTCGGTCCAGGCGAGGTAATCGGCATGCGCCTTGGCGGCCTCGCCCTTCCAGGCAACTGAGCCTGAAGGCTTCAGCGGCTCGACGGCGGCGGCGAACGCGGCAGGCGTCGCCTGGATCGCCAACACTGGCTGATAGATGCGGCCGAGCTCTTCGGAGCCCGGATGCACATGGATCAGCTTCTGCTGCGGCGTCGGAATGTCGAGCAGCGTATAGGACGAGGACGGCATCTCCGACATGCGACCGCCGATGAGCAGAACGACATCGGCGTTGTCGATGCGCGCCTTCAGGCCCGGGCTCGGTCCGATGCCGAGATCGCCGGCATAGTGAGAATGATCGGCGTCGATCAGCGACGCCCGGCGGAACGAGGTCGCGACCGGCAGGTCGAACCGTTCGGCAAAGCGCGCGATGCTTTTGGTGGCTTCATCGGTCCAGCGCGAGCCGCCGAGGATGACCAGCGGCGCCTTGGCGCTCGCAAGCATCGCACCGACCTGCTCGATGTCGGCGGGCGCGGGCCAGCTCACCGCCGGCTCTATGCGCATGGCATCGGCAACAGCGGCGGTCTCGGTCAGCATGTTCTCCGGCAGCGCGATCACCACCGGACCCGGACGGCCCTGCATGGCGACACGAAAGGCGCGCGCGACCAGCTCGGGAATGCGGTCGGGACGATCGATCTCGACCGCCCATTTCGCCATCGAGCCGAAAACCGCCTTGTAATCGAGCTCCTGAAACGCCTCGCGCTCGCGCATGCCGGTGTCGACCTGGCCGACGAACAGGATCATCGGCGTCGAATCCTGCATCGCGATGTGGACGCCGTGGCTGGCATTGGTCGCACCGGGGCCGCGGGTGACGAAGCAGACGCCTGGCCGTCCCGTGAGCTTGCCATAGGCTTCCGCCATCATCGCGGCACCACCTTCGGCGCGGCAGATCACGACGTCGATCGGGCTGTCATGCAGCGCGTCGAGTGCCGCAAGGTAGCTCTCGCCCGGCACGCAGGTGACGCGATCGACGCCTTGGGCGACGAGCTGATCGATCAGGATCTGGCCCCCGGTGCGGGTGTTGCGAATGGTCATGACAGCTCCTCACGCAAGTTTTGTTCGAGGTGGCGTAGGACACGCGGACGGAGCGCGCAAGTTCGAAAGGCTGCTCGGACCCTGCGCAGGCATCATGCCTGTCCCTGATGTTTGCACTACCCGCCACTCGCGATGATGCGGCGGCAATGATCGAGCGCTGCGCCGATGAGATTGTCGCTCGCCTCGGGCGTGCGGAACGCCGAGTGCGCCGACAGCGTCACGTTCGGCAGTTTTGTCAGGGGATGGCCTGATGGCAGCGGCTCGACGGTGAAGACGTCGAGGCCGGCGTGCGCAATGTGGCCTGAGCGCAGCGCCTCTAGCATCGCGTCCTCGTCGACCACGGCGCCGCGCGCGGTGTTGATCAGAATGCTGCCGGGACGCATCTGCGCGATGCGCTCGCGTGACAGAAAACCCTTGGTCTCGTCGTTGAGCAGGAGATGCAGCGAGATGACATGGCTCTCGGCGAGCAGCTTCTCCAGCGGCACGAACGCGACGCCCGGATGCGTCTTCGGCGTCCTGTTCCAGGCCATCACCTTCATGCCGCAGCCCGCCGCCATGCGCGCGGCTTCCGCGGCGATGCCGCCGAAGCCGATCAGGCCGAGCGTCTTGCCGGTGAGCTGCACCGCGTCGCGACGCAGCCAGTTGCCCTCGCGCATGCCGCGATCCATCTCGCCAAAACTCTTGGCGGACGCCCACATCAACGCGATCGCGCATTCGGCCACAGCAGTATCGCCATACCCCTTGATGGTGTGCACGGAGATGCCGTGCTGGCCAAGCTCTTCCGGGTTCATGTAGCTGCGCGCGCCGGTGCCGAGGAAGACGACATGCTTCAGCGCCTTGCACGTCGCGGCAATCGGCGTCGGCACCGCGGTGTGGTCGACGATCATGATTTCCACGCCTTGCATCAGGCGCGGCAGGTCGTCGGGCGTGATCGCGGGGTTGCGGTTGATGCCGATCGGGAGCTTGTCGGCGCGCAGCAGCTTTTCAGTCACAGCCGCAAGTGTGTCGTTTGCATCTACGAAAACGGCTCGCACGGATCCTCTTTCACGGCTTGGGCAGAAAAATACTATCTTGCATTTAATCCTGAATACAAGAATAGTCCAGAAGCCGGCTGAACTCTCTTCAGGAGCAACTGCCCATGAACCGCAGGGACGCACTCACCACCGTCGCACTGGCGGGCGCCGCAATGGCCGCGACCGCTTCGGCCAAGGCCGACACTGCGCCGGCCTCCACCCTCGATCGCATCAAGAAGAGCGGCGTGCTGCGCATCGCGGTCATCGCCGGCCAGGATCCCTATTTCCACAAGGACCTCGCGACCAATCAGTGGTCGGGCGCCTGCATTGACATGGCGACCGACATCGCTGGCAAGTTAGGGGCCAAGGTCGAGATGCTGGAATCGACCTGGGGCAACCAGATCCTCGACCTGCAGGCCGACAAGGTCGACCTCGCCTTCGCCGTGAACCCGACGCCGGAGCGTTCGCTCGTCATCGACTTCTCGACCCCGATCCTGGTGCACTCCTTCACCGTCATCACCAAGAAGGGGTTTGCCAAGCCGCAGACCTGGGCCGATCTCAACAAGCCCGAGGTCAAGATCGCCGTCGACATCGGCTCGACGCACGAGACCATCGCGCGCCGCTACTGCCCGAAGGCGAACATTCTCGGCTTCAAGACGCGCGACGAGGCGATCCTCGCGGTATCGACCGGCCGCGCCGACTGCAACGTCTCGCTGGCGGTGCTATCGATCTTCACGCTGAAGAAGAATCCGACGCTTGGCGAGCTCGCGATCCCGCGGCCGATCCTGACGCTGCCGACCAATCTCGGCATCCGCGCCGAAGCCGATCGCCGCTACAAGGATTTCCTCAGCGCCTGGGCCGACTACAACCGTTCGCTTGGCCAGACCCGCGAATGGCTGCTGAAGGCCTATGAAACCGTCGGCCTCAGCGCTGACGACATTCCGGGCGAAGTGCAGTTCTGATCGATCATGATGCAAGGGACGTCTTCAGCCGCGCAGTGAACGCCTGAAGGGGTCTTGAGCCGGTTTCACGAGACACATTAACGGGGATGCCCTGAGCAAACCGGGACGCTGATATGCGCCCTGCCTTACGTGGCGCTTCCGGAGTTGACGCGGACCGATGCTGGTTTAAGTACAACAGATAAAGACTGCAGGGGTGGCGACGTTTGCCGGGCTGGTTCCCCTCGACGCCACCATTGCAGGACACATGACGACCTCGCCCCACGCGACCTCGCCAAGCACGACATCGAACCCGGCTTCCGCGCCCCCTCATCTCGCCATCGTCCTGTTCTCGCTCGCGATGGGCGGCTTTGCGATTGGGACCACCGAATTCGCATCGATGAGCCTGCTGCCGTTTTTCGCGGCTGACCTTCATATCGACGAGCCGGCCGCCGGACACGCGATCAGCGCCTACGCCCTCGGCGTGGTGCTGGGTGCGCCGCTGATTGCCGTACTCGGCGCGCGGTTCGCCCGGCGCACGCAATTGCTGGCGCTGATGGCCGTGTTCGCGCTCGGCAACGCCCTCACCGCGCTTGCACCGGGCTTCGGCGCGATGATCGCAGCCCGCTTTCTCTCAGGCCTGCCCCACGGCGCCTATTTCGGCATCGCCGCGCTGGTTGCGGCCTCGCTCGTTCCGCAACATCGCCGCTCGCGGGCGGTCGGCCAGGTGATGCTCGGCCTGACCGTCGCCACCATCGTCGGCGTGCCCCTGGCCAACCTGATCGGCCAGGCAGTGGGCTGGCGCGCGAGCTTTGGCCTCGTGTCGGTGCTGGCGCTGCTCACGATGCTGCTCTGTGCACTGTTCGCGCCGCGCGACCAGGCCGGCCGGTCGGATCCGCTGCGCGAGCTCGGCGCGCTCCGAAGCGGCCGTGTCTGGATCACGCTGTCGATCAGCGCCATCGGCTTTGGCGGCATGTTCGCCGTCTACACTTATCTGGCGACGACCTTGATCGAGGTCACCAAGGTCAGCACCGAGGTCATTCCGTTCTTTCTCGCGATCTTCGGTATCGGCGCCACGCTCGGCAATCTGTTCGTGCCGCGCTTCGCCGATCGCGCGCTGATGCCCACCGCAGGCGTCATCCTGCTGTTCGCAGCCGTCGCGCTGCTGGCGTTTCCGCTCGCGGCCGGCAATCCCTGGCTGCTTGCGATCGACATTTTCGCGATCGGCGCCAGCGTCGCGCTCGGTGCGGTGCTGCAGACGCGGCTGATGGACGTCGCGGGAGACGCACAGGGCCTCGCCGCCGCGCTCAACCATTCGGCATTCAACACCGCCAATGCGCTCGGCCCATTCCTCGGCGGCCTCGCCATTCGCCAGGGGCTCGGCTGGACTTCCACCGGCCCCGTCGGCGCCGCGCTGGCGCTTCTGGGCTTTCTGATCTGGATCGTCGCGTATCGTGACAAAGGGCCCGCTCTCGTCGCGCATGGCAGCGGCGCTGCGCGCGACGATGCTCCCGTGAGGCCGGCACCGCCGCTGGCGCCGGATCTCCGCAGCCGTTCGGATGCTCCCAGGGATCCGGTGGCTTAACGGATCGCAACGCGCTCAGAACAGAGCCCCGTTGAAAGCCTGTCCATAGATCATCGCAGCCACGAGCGAGACCAGCAGGCCCGCGCCCGAGAAGATCACCAGGATCTTCAGAGTCTCGACGTCAAGATTAGTTCCCGTCGCGCGGGATATTGCCTTTGCCAGTGCAGCCATCATCGCCAGCTCCGAAGCCGGCCCTGCGGTCGCGGGGCCTGACTTCATCTAGCGCAGATCGGCGCATCCGCCTGTGAAGCAGATTACAGGCGTGGCCCGGCTGTCAGCCCGCGCTAGTCGCGCGAGACTCGCGGCCCCGACGCTGGGTCAGGCGTCTCGAGTGGCTGTGGGAAGGTCAGCATGTCGCCTAAAGATTCCCGACTTCGCGGCCGAGGTTCAGCTCAAAGTCGCCAGCGGTTCCAATGCCTCGCGCGCGCAGCTTAGCGATGCGCTCTGCCGCGCCTGGCCAGCCGAACGTCGTGAAGAAGGTGTCCTGCGTCGCCTGCAGCTGAGCGGGATCCGGCAGCCCGTGCTGGTTGATCGTCGCTTTGCAGGTGCTCAGCGCCTGTTTGTCGAACGACAGGATGCGCCGCACGAAATTCGCAACGAACTCATCAAGGTGGGCTTCGGGGATGGCGCGGTTGATCCAGCCGTATCGTTCGGCGGTCTCGGCATCGAAATCGTCGGCACCGAGGATGATCTCCATGGCGCGAGAGCGGCCCACCAGGATAGGCAGGCGTTGAAGCGCCCCGCCGCCTGGGATGAGGCCGCATCCGACCTCTGGTTGGCCAAAGATCGCCTTTTCCTTGCTGGCGAAGCGAATGTCGCAAGCCAGGGTAAACTCGCTTCCACCGCCGCGCGCCCGGCCGCGGATCACTGCAATGCTGAGGACGTTACTATGAGCCAGCTTGGTGGCCGGTTCGATCCAGCGTGGCGCGCCGAACCGGCTGCGAGGCTCGGCCGTGCTGTAGTGAGCGATGAAGAAGTCGGGGTTGGCGCTCTCGAGGGTCACGACCTTCAGCGCATCGTCCGCGTCGATCTCCTCCACCAGGTCATAGAACTCGTCGTAGGTGCGATCGTCGATCGCGTTGATCGGCGGGTTGTTGAAAGTCACGCGCCAATACCCCGGCGTGGACTTGTCGATGCTGATCCTGGTGGGGATGTCGCTCATGATTGCCTCTGTTCCGCGGACTTGTTGAACGAGCCGGAGCCTTGCCTCAGGGGACGATGACGAGCTTCCCACGCGTATGTCTGCCGGCTAGAATCTGGTAGGCGGCAGCGAGCTGATCGAGGCCATAGACCGCGCTCACGGAGGCGCGGATGGCGCCGGTGTCGATCAGGGCCGCGATCTCCGCCAGTTGAGCGCCGTCCGGCCGGGTGAGGGGGCCATGAAACTCCGCCTTGCGGGCGGCGGCGCGCTCGATGAACGGTCGAACGGCCGCCGAAGCTTGCTCGGCCACGGGAGGCGGGAAGCCGATTTCGCGATAGCTCTGGGCGTCGGCGGTGCGCACGAGGCCGACATAGCGGCCGCCTTCGCGCAGGGTGTCGATGCCACGCTCGGTCAGCGGACCGCACACACCGTCATAGACCACGTCGAACGGGCCGGCAGCCTCGAAGGATTCGGTTGTGTAGTCGATGGTGCGATCCGCTCCGAGCCCAGCCATGAACGTCTGGCTGTCCGGTCCGCCCGTCGCAACGACGTAGGCCCCCAGGTGCTTAGCGAGCTGGATGGCGAAGGCGCCGACGCCGCCTGCCCCTGCCTGGATCAAGATGCTTTCGCCGGCCTTGAGCCGCGCGCGCTCCACAAATGCCTGCCAGGTGGTCAAGGCGACGGTCGGTAGGCTCGCCGCCTCCTCGAAGGACAGGGTGCGCGGCTTGTGGGCCAGGAGATTGAGTGGAGCGGCTGCGCGCTCGGCATAGGCGCCGGGACGCCGGTTAGGCAGGCGGGCGTAAACCTCGTCACCTGCCTTGAACGCCCCGCCAGGGGGCGCGGAGACAACAACGCCCGCGACGTCGTAGCCCATCACCTGCGGAAACGTGAATGGAAAGGCGGCATGGAACAGACCCTGGCGCATGGCGACCTCGACGGGATTCGCACCGGCGGCCCGGACCTCGACTAGCGCCTCGTCGGCGCCCGGGACGGGGTCGCCGACCTCCCCGTAGCTGACCACCGAATTGTCGCCATAGCCGGTGATATACGCTGCCCGCATTTCATTCTCCTCGCGCTAGGTCGTCCGACCCGTTAGTCTCATTATTGAACTTTAATGCGCATGAATGAATGTTGACAAGCCCCCTCACGGCGTCGGCGTGAACTAGAGGTTGTCGGCCCGAGCCTTCTGCTTGCCCGTGGCGCGCCGGCGCAAGCGAAAATCCGCAAGCTTGATCTCCCGCCCACGGGAGGAGCGGACCTTTATCGGCTCCAGTTCGCTGCCGTCGATGCCGTCAAGCATTCGAATAGGGGGCGGATCGGGCCGGAACAGCCATCGGTCGCCCCATTGGCGGAGTGCGATGATAGTCGCAAAGAGATCCTCGCCCATTTCGGTCAGAACGTACTCGTGCCGCCGCGCTTCCTCGGCGATCGGCCGGCGTTCGAGAATGCCGCAGACGACGAGTTTCTTCAGTCTCGCGGTCAGCAGGTTCCGCGAGATCTCCAGCTCCTTCTGGAAATCGTCGAATCGGGTCGTGCCCCCAAAGGCTTGGCGCAGGATCATCAAACTGCCCCAGTCGCCAATGACGTCAACGGAGCGGGCCATGGGGCACTCTTCCGAGGCCCAACTTTTCCGCTGCATGGACTGATCTCCTTCGCCGGTGTCGCCTGGGCAGGAATTAAAGCCCGATGCGATAACCGACAAGCTTGCCACAAACTCCTGCAGGCGTCTCTCCACAGGGAGGATGCCCGCGAAGATGTGGCGATCCGAATGCGAGGTCATCTGGTCAGGCCGGGGGTCCAGTTCAACGCCGATTGACAGTTTGAGTACGGCACCTAGTCCCGCGAGACCCGCGGCGTCGAGGGCGTGACGTTGGCGGGCGTGTGGAAATCGAGCCGCGCCCGGTTCTCCTCGCGCACACCGGTTTCGTCGCCGAACTCGACATAGCTCTGCGCGTCCTGCTTCCATTGCGGCCATGTCGTTGCCGGCGTCGCGGGATTGCCGGTTCGCGCGAAGGCAACGAGCGTGTCCATCATTCGTTCGGACAGCGCGCGGTCGAGCTCGGTCCAGTTGCGCGTGGTGCGGAATTTGTTGAAGGCGTCCTGCGTTCCGAACCAGTAAGGCACATCAGAGGTGTGATAGGCGCCGATCTTCTGCGGATTGTCGAAGAATTCGACGTTCGCCGCGAACGGATGCACCCGCGAGAACATGTACATGTAGAACGGCGCCTTTCCGGTCTTCGCCTGGGCTTCGGCCCAGTTGCGCGTGCCGATCTCGACCAGCCCCTCGCGCGCGGCGGTCAACCCCATGGCTTTCGCCTCCTCGTCGGTCTTCGCGGGATAGAGCGCAAGGAAACGATCGGCCTGGTCGCCATAGAGCTTTCGTGCCGCGGCGACATAGGCCTCCAACGTGCCGGCGGTGCGCAGATCGTTCGAACTCTCATCGCGCGTGAAGCCGGCGACGGTGCCGACATCGTTCTGCTTGCCCGCCGCAAAGATGTTCGGGACCGTGTCGGGCAGCACGTAGCCGTCGATATCGGGCGTGACGGAGATCGTGCCGGCGCAGCCGAGCTGGCAGTCCTTCTGAATTGCAAGAATCTTGTCGGCCTGGATCTGCCGCATCTCGGCGAGCGAGGACGCACCGAGCGCCGATTGTACCTCGAGGCCGATCTTCTCGGCGGCGGGGAGCGCCGGAAATTTAAAGCGGTTGTCGAACATGCTCAGGCTCATCGCGAAACCGCGATTGAACAGGCCCTTCGCGAGCGGGCTCGCCTCCAGCGCCGACACCGACATCGCGCCGGCCGACTGCCCGGTGATGGTGACGCTATCAGGATCGCCGCCGAATTGCGCGATGTTGCGCTTGACCCATTGCAGCGCCGCAACCTGGTCCATCAGGCCGTAATTGCCGGAGGCGTGATTTTGCGATTCCGCGGTCAGCTCGGGATGGGCGAGATTGCCCAGAATGCCGACGCGGTAGTTGAAGCTGACGAAGATCGTGCCTTTCTTCGCGACGTTCTCGCCGTCATACATCGCCATGCCGCTGGAGCCGAGCGTGAAGCCGCCGCCATAGATCCAGACCACGACCGGCAGCTTCGCGCCCGGCTTGGCATCGGCGCTCGCCCAGATGTTCAGATAGAGGCAGTTCTCGCTGGTCGCCTCCTCGCCGAAATAATGATTGAGATTGTGCCGCCGCAGCACCTGGATGCATTCGGGCGCCAGCCGGTCGGCGTGATAAACGCCCTTCCATGCTTCGACCTTTTGCGGCGCGCGCCAACGGAGATCACCGAGCGGCGGCGCGGCAAAGGGAATGCCGAAATAGGCTCTCACGTTCGACGGCAGGACCTTGCCGGAGACGGCGCCGCTATCGATGCTGACGGGGTCTCCGGGAACAGGCGTCGCGACGATCTGCGCCGATGCGGACGAAGCCGCCTGCAGCACAAGGAGCACAGCGATCCGCATCGCGGGCCACGTAGCATTCCTGTTCAAGATGCTCATACGGCCTCCCTCATGTCGTTTTTGTCGTTGGTGCCATTGCTCAGCTCCGCCCAGAGGCGGGAGCGCGCGCTTTCGTTGAGAGGCACAATATGAAACGGCTGGCCGAAGATTGCGAGTGGCTCCTTGGCCGGCTCGAACCGCGGCCAGGCTTCCACAACATCGGGCGCGCCTGACGTCACGAAGCGCAGCAGGCTCATCTGAAACCGCGCCGCGACGTCGATATCGGCCGGGGTCATCGGGCCGCCCTTTCGCTGCAGGATCGGGCGATCGATGAAGGCAGGCAGATGCGCCCAGAGGCAGGCATTGTCGGCGCCGTGGGTCGGTCCTTGCGACAAGAACGGTTGCAGCGCCGGACGATGATCGAACCGGCTCAGCCACACTGCGCCCCCTGCGGCTGCGTGCTGCCGCGCGAGATCAGTCATCGGGCGATGCCAGAACGCATCCGACAGCAGCGCCTCGTACGGATCCTCATCGAGGCGCGCCGAGCCGCGATAACAGGCCAGCAGGCGCTCCCAGCCGGCATCGCCGAAAGCAACGCGGACATTGCGCTCGGTGCTGCGGATCATCGCGGCCGGCGGCGTGCTTTTCAAAAACATCACCATCTCGTCGCGGCAGGAGCCGAGCCAGAGCGGAATGTCGCGCAAGCCTCCCTCAGCGAAGACCTCACGCGGCTCGCGCGGGATCACGGTGCCGTCGAGCACCGGGCCGAACACGGTGCCTGAGGTGGTTTCGTCGGCGATCCTGCGGCCGACGCGTTCCACCGCGGCGAAGAGTTTTGGCAGCGGCACGGAGGCAATCGCGGCAGGATCGCTCGCAAGCTCGAGCTCTTCGATGACGCGGCGTGCGACCTGATCGGCATGGTCGGCGCTCATGATGTTGCGCCCCGGCGCACTCAGCGCGAGCGCGCGGGCAAACTTGCCCTTTGCCTGCGGTAGCGTTGCAAGCGCAATCACCATCGACGCGCCGGCCGACTGGCCCGACAGCGTCAGCCGGTTCGGATCGCCGCCGAAATTGGCGATATTGGCATGGACCCAGTCGAGTGCTGTGAGGGAATCCGAGATCGCGAGATTGTTGGCTTCGCCCAATCCGTGGCGATGCAGCTGCAGGAAGCCGAGCGGGCCGAGCCGATAGTTGATGGTGACGATGACGGCCGGGCCATGCGCAGCGAGGAATGCGCCGTCATAATCGGCGCCGCCGCCGGTGACGAAGGCGCCGCCATGGATGAAGAACAGCACCGGCAGCGGGCGATCGATCCCTGTCGGCGTCCAGATATTCAGGCTGAGACAGGACTCCTCCGCCTGATCGAGATGCCCGGGCTGCGGCGCGTAAGGGCCGTAATCCGTGCATTTTCGCGGCTCCATCCACGCAAGCGGTGGCCTCGCTTTGGCGAAGCGCCGTGCAGTCGCGAACGGCACGCCCTTGAAGGCGCGGACGGCGCCCTGCTCGGCCCCGATGATCGGGCCGAGCGTGGTCGGAACTGTGTTGGTCAGCATACGATCGTGTCCCTGTTTTCGCTTACGCGCGCCGCTTGCCGAGATCGGCGATGTCGACCTTATGGGTTTCGCGCGCGGTCGATGCGGCCGCGGCCGAGGCGACGCAGCAACCGGCGACGAAGAGCGCAACCGGAATCCAGCCGTTCGGTCCTTCGCCGACGAGGCTCGCGCTCACCAGCGGCGTGAAGCCGGCGGCGAGGAAGCCGAGCTGGGTGCCGATCGCGGTGCCCGAATAGCGCACGCGCGCCTCGAACATCTCCGCATAAAACGACGGCCAGATCGCGTTGGGCGCGGAGTAGACGATGTACAGGCCAATCGCGGCGGCGAAGATCGCGGGCGTGCTGCCCGACGTCACCAGCATGAAATAGGGGAACAGCAGCACGGCGCAGCCAAGCACGCCGCCGATGAACACCGGCTTGCGGCCGATCTTGTCGGCGAGCAAGGCCCAGAGCGGCTGGGCGAACAGCGCCACGACGTTGCCGAGCACGCCGGCCCACAGCATGGTCGGACGCGCGACGCCGAACTTGCTGGTGGCATAGCCGAGCGCAAACACCGCGGTCATGGTGCTGACCGTCGCGATCAGCGCGCAGGCGATGACGCGCAGCACGTCCGGCCAGTAGTCACGCAGCAGCGCGACCACGGGAAAGCGCGCCACTTGCGCCTTGTCCTTGATGTCCTCGAACACGGGCGTTTCCGGCATGGTCCGCCGCACCAGGTAGGCGACAAGCAGCACCAGCGCGGAGAGCAGGAACGGAATGCGCGAGCCCCAGCTCAGCAGCTGCTCTTCCGGCATGCTGGCTATGGGAATGAATACCAGCGTCGCCAGGATCGCGCCGGCCTGGGTGCCGCTCAGGGTCCAGCTCGTGAAGAAGGCGCGGTTGGAATTGGCGGAATGCTCCAGCGTCAGCGAGTTCGCCCCGCTCTGCTCGCCGGCCGCCGACAGGCCCTGCAGCAGGCGCAGCAGCGTCAGGATGATGGGCGCGGCGTTGCCGATCGTCTTGGCATCCGGCAACAGGCCGATCGCCAACGTTGAGCAACCCATCACCACCAGCGTGAACAGCAGCACCGTCTTGCGGCCGATGCGGTCGCCGAAATGGCCGAGGATGACGGCGCCGACGGGACGCGCGATATAACCGATGCCGAACGACAGCAGCGCGAGCAGCGTCCCGGTCGCGGGATCGACATTGGCGAAGAACACTTTTGGAAAGATCAGCGCCGCCGCGGTGCCGTAGATGAAGAAGTCGTAGTATTCGAGCATGCTGCCGACGAAGCTGACGAGTGCGGCGCGCTTCGGCAGCTTGTTTTGCGTGGTTGCCGCGCCGGATGGCGCGTGCAGCGATGCGATTGAGGTCGAGCTCATCAAAATTCCTCCCCGTGTGCGATGGCGGTCGCGGCTCGCGTCATGCCCGTCCCGGCGGTGCGCGAGTTTTTGCTTTTGGTTGCCGCAATCTTGGTTTCCATCCATAATGTACGAACTAGTACGTTTACGCAAGTCCGCCACGAAAGACGTCGGATTGGGCGAAATTTGCCTTCACCTTCAAGGTGATCCATAGAAACGGTCGGGAGAAACAGTGATGCTCGAGCGCATGCCACCCCCATCGAAGCGCACCAACGACCCCGAGCGCACCAAGCGCGACATCCTCGAAGTGGCGATGGCCGAATTCGCCTCCGAGGGCTATTCCGGCGCCCGCGTCGACGCCATCGCGGCGCGAACCCGCACCTCGAAGCGGATGATCTATTATTATTTCGGCGGCAAGGAGCAGCTCTATCTCGCCGTGCTCGAGGAAGCCTATCGCAGCATCCGCGCGCTGGAGGATCAGCTCGACATCGCCAGCTGCGACGCGCGCGAGGGCTTGCGCCGGCTGATCGAGGCCACCTTCGACCACGACGAGCGCAATCCGAACTTCATCCGCCTCGTCTCAATCGAGAACATCCACCACGGCAAGCACCTGAAGCAGAATCAGCAACTGCGCCAGCTCAACGCCAGCGTGATCGCAACGCTGGACGGCATCCTCAAGCGCGGCCGTACCGAGGGCGCGTTCCGCGACGACGTCGACGCCATCGATTTGCATCTGGCCATCTCCTCCTACTGCTTCTTCCGCGTCGCCAACCGCCACACCTTTGGCGCGCTGTTCGACCGCGACCTCAGCGAGCCCAGGGTGCTGGCGAAGAGCAGGACCCAGATCGTTGAGATGATCCTGGCCTGGCTGGCGGCAGGGGCTTAGCGACCGCCCTCACCCGCTCCGCTTCTGCCGCGTGCTCGCCAATAGCAACAGCATGAACGACGCCGCCGTCATCAGCGTCGAGATCGCTGCGATGGTCGGATCGATCTCATCGCGGAGCGCGGTGAACATGCGCTTGGTCAGCGGCTGATACTGGCCGCCGGAGATGAACAGCGCGACGATAGTCTCGTCCATCGCCGAGATGAGAGCGAAGATGCCGCCGGCGACCACGCTGGACTTGATCTGCGGCAGCGTCACCGCAAAGAAGCTGCGCAGGCGGTTCATGCCGAGGCTGCGGGCCACCATCTCCTGCGCGGGGTCGAAGCTTTGCAAGCCTGCGAGCACCGAGATAACGACGTAAGGCAGGCCGAGCATCACATTCGCCAGCACGAGGCCCGGCAAGGTCGCCACCAGGCCGACCTTGGCATAGACGAAGAAGATGCCGACCGCGGTGATGATGATCGGCACCACCAGCGGCAGCAGCAGCGTCATGTGGATGACGCGCATGATGCGCAGCTTCGACTGGCTGATGGCATAGGCGGCGGCGACGCCACACGGCGTTGCGATCACCACCGTGAGCAGCGCAACCGTCAGCGTCACCCGCGTCGCCTGCATCCAGGCCGGATTGGCGAAATATTGCTGATACCAGCGCAGCGAGAACGATGGCGGCGGGAAGGTCAGGAAGCGCGCGCTGGAGAACGAGATCGGTGCGATGATCAGGACCGGCAGGATCAGATAGACCAGCACCAGCGTGCTGATCACGTAGAGGGCGATCCGTGCGGGCGAGATGCGCGTCATTTCTGCCCCAGCACGCGATCGAGCGAAATGAACCGGCTGACGACGAAGAAAATCAGGAGCACGCTGAGCAGCAGCACCACGGCGACCGCGCTGGCCGCACCAAACTGGTTATAGAGCTCGACATTGCGGCTCACCAGCATCGACACCATCACCGTGCGGCCGCCGCCGAGCAATTCCGGCGTGATGTAGAAGCCGAGGCAGAGCACGAACACCATGGTGCAGCCGGCGAGCACGCCCGGCAGCGACAGCGGCAGGAACACGCGGGCAAACGTCAGCGACGGGCTCGCACCCAGGCTGGCGCCGGCCTGCATCAGATCGCCGGGGATTTTTTGCATGGTGGCGTAGAGCGGCAGCACCATGAAGGGCAGCAGGATGTGCACGGTAGCGACCACCGTGCCGAACGTATTGTGCGCCAGCGCCAGCGGCTCGGAGATGACGTCGAGATAACGCAACAACTGGTTGATCACGCCGGTGCGCTGGAGCAGTGCGAGCCAGGCATAGGCGCGCACCAGCACGGACGTCCAGAACGGCAGCACCACCAGCGACAGGGTCAGGATGCTCCATCCCTTCGGCACGGAATTGGCGAGATAGGCCACGGGATAGCCGAGCAGCAGCGCGATGATGGTGACTGCGAGGCTGATCTCGAAGGTCAGCGCGAAGCTCCGCCAGTAGATGTCTTCGGTGAAGACGCGGCGATAATTCTCCAGCGTGAAGCCGTCATGGTAGATCGACTGCCAGGCGAGCCAGCCGACCGGCAGCACGATCAGCAACAGAATCACCAGCAGCGCCGGCGACACCAGCGCCAGCATCAGGCCGTGCTCACGGCGCTGATGCTTTTGCGATGGATCTGGCACAGATGTCACCAAGGCTGCCTCACTTCTGCATGAAGGATGCCCAGCGCTTCTCGGCGGCTTCGCCGGCCGGCGAGGACCACCAGGCGTAGGACATCAGCGCCTGCTTGGCCGCATTGGCCGGCTCGCTCGGCAATTGCGCCGCGCGCTCCGGCTTGATCACGCTGGTCTCGAACGCCTTGGGATTGCCCGGGCCGTAATCGATGTTGAGCGGCAGATTGGCCTGGTGCACGGGATCGACGGCCTCGTTGAGGAACTTCACGGCGGTGTCGAGGTTCGGCGCGCCCTTGAGGATGCAGAGCGAGGTGCTCTGCAGGATGCCCTGGTTGTAGGTGAAGGCGACCTTGGCGCCCTCCTTCGCCACCGCGCTGACGCGGCCGTTCCAGGCCATCTCCATGTCGACCTCGCCGTCATTGAGGAGCTGCGCCGACTGCGCGCCTGACGTCCACCACACCGTAATGTTCGGCTTGATCTCCTCGAGCTTCTTGAAGGCGCGATCGACGTCGAGCGGATAAAGCTTGTCAGGCGCGACACCGTCGGCCATCAGCGCCGCTTCCAGCGTGGCGATCGGATGGTTGCGCAGCGCGCGCCGGCCGGGGAATTTCTTGACGTCCCAGAAATCGGCCCAGCTGTTCGGCGCATCCTTCGGGAACGTCTTCTGGCTAAAGGCCAGCACGCTGGAATAGAACTCGTAAGACACCGAGTACGGGCTGCGATAGGCCTCCGGCATCGCCGCCGCGTTCGGGATTTTCGAGAAGTCGAGCTTCTCGATCAGCCCCTGCTCGCCGCCGCGCAGGCAATAGCCGGTCGGCGTGTCCACCACGTCCCAGATCGGCTTGCCGCTGCCGACCTGGGTCTTGATCGCGGGCCAGGCGTCGGGGATGGAATCCTGGTTGATGGTGATGCCGAGCTTCTTGGCGGAGGGATCGAGGATCGCCACCGTCTGCGCCTGCTGATATGCGCCGCCCTGCGAGACGAAGGTGATCTGCTCGGCGGCATCAGCCGCGGTAGTCAATCCCATCGCGCCCAGCAGCGCGCAGCCCAATCCCAAATTCCGTTTCGTGTTCATCCTCGCCTCCTCCATCGCCAAAAAAGATCTCACCGACCGATCGCATCGAGAAACTGGTACCAGCCGGCGACCATGCGCACGGCGGGCTCGCGCAGCGGATAGAACGGAACGGCCTTCATGCGGCTGACGTCGAGCAGCCCGACATCGGGCGTCTCGCCGCGCACGAAGGCGGCGAGATAGCGGCCCATCAGGCTCGACATCGCGACGCCCGCACCGTTGTAGCCCATCGAGACCAGCGTGCGGTCGTCGATCCGGCCGATATGCGGCACCGAGTCCAAGGTCATGCCGACCAGGCCCGACCATTTGTAGGCAAGCGGGACATCGGCCAGATCGGGGAAGATGCCGATCATCGCCTTGCGCAACGCGTCGAAGGCGGCTTGCGAGTCCTGCTTGCCGAAGGCGCCGCGACCGCCGAAGATCACGCGGTTGTCGACCATGCGGAACCAGCGCATCATGCGCTTGGTCTCGGTGTAGGTGCGCCCCGTCGGCATCAGCCGCCCCGCGAGATTGCGCGGCAGTTGTTCAGTCGCGATGATCGCGCTGCGGAACGGGATCAGCGTGCGCTGCATGCGCGCGGTCGCGCCGGTCACGTCGGAATAGCTGTTGGTGGCGATGATCGCCTGCCTGGCGCGCACCGCGCCCTGCGGCGTCTCGGCGACGATGCCGCCGTTCTCGCGCCGGAGTTTGATCACCGGCGATTGCTGGAAGATCGGAACGCCTTGGCGCGCCACGCCATCGGCGAGGCCGCGCAGATAGTTCAGCGGATGGATGCCGCCCGAGCCGGGATTGAGCACGCCGCCGACAAAGATGTCGGAGCCGGTCTCGTCGTGCACTTGCCGCTTGTCGAGGATGCGGACCTCGGCCGAGCCCATCTCGCGCGTCATCCAGTTGGCTTCGTCGATCGCGGCCTTCAGCGTGGTCTCGTTATGCGCGGCCTTGACCTGACCGGTGCGGGTCAGGTTTGCGCTGGTGATACCGAATTCGGAGACCAGCTCCTCGACGATATCAGTGGATTCATGCGCGATCTCATACATGCGCTTTGCCATGGCGCGGCCATGGCTGGCGTCGATCTCGCGGAACGAGAGCCGAAACTTTGCGGTGATCACGCCGCCATTGCGCCCGCTCGCGCCCCAGCCGGGACGGTTGGCCTCGAGCACGATTGACGCGAGACCACTCTTGGCAATGTGGTGCGCGGCGGACAGGCCGGTATAGCCGGCACCAATGATCACCACATCCGCCTGTTGCTCCCCCGACAGGACCGGAAACGCGCGCGCCGGCTCCGCCGTGGCTTCCCACAGCGAATTGGCCGATGGCAGCGCGTTCCAGTCCCGTGTCATGCCGCCGGCCCGATCGCGGCATCCGCGAGCGCCTTCAGCGTCGGGAAATGAAAGTCCGGCTTGGTCAGCGTCTCCACGGCCGGCGTGCCGCCAAAACCGGCGATGCCCTGGCGGCGCTCGATCCAGCACACCTTGTAGCCGAGTTTCCGCGCGATCCCGATGTCGTGGTACTGACTCTGCGCGACATGCAGGATATCGGACTGCTTGTAGCCGAACGCGGACTGACGGCCCTTGTTGTAGGCGAAGAATTCCGGATTGGGTTTTGCAACGCCGGTCTCGTCGGCGCAGACGGTGTCGTCGAAGGGATTGCCGAGCGAGTGCGCGTAACAGGACAGCGCGACGCGGTCGGCATTGGTCATCGCGACCAGCCGGAATTTCGTGCGCAGGCGCTTCAGAGCCTCGACCGAGTCCGGGAAGGGCCCCCAGCGCAGCACCGAAAGCTGGAACATGTCGCAGGACGCGTCGTCAGACGACAGCCCGAGCTCCTTGGCGAGATAGCGATAGACGTGGAACATCACCTCGCTGGAGCGCTCGTAATGCTTGTCGCGGCCGCGCTTGTAGGATTCGAAGATCTTGTCGTCGCTGAGCTCGGCCGGCGTCTTGCCCGAGATCCTGCGCACCGCGGCGAGCACGCCGGTCTCGAAATCGATCAAGGTGCCGACGACGTCGAAGGTGAGGACCTTGAAATTGCTGAACGCGGCTTGGGTCGACATATCGGTTTCTTCTCTCGGTTGGACAAGGCTGAAGTTCAGTCCGCTCTGGGCACGACGATGGTGTCCTCGGGGTGAAGGGTGACGGTGAGGCTGCCGCCGAGCGGTGGGATGCGGCCGTAGGCCTGGTGGTAGCTCGGCTGGCGCAGGCTGAGCGCGATGCCGTCGGTGAGCGAAAGAAAAATGCGCAGGCTCTCGCCCTGGTAGACGATGTCGGTGACCGTCCCGGTCAGGCGGTTGCAGGCGGCGTCCTGCGCGCCGTCGTCGATCAGGAGCTTTTCGCTGTGCACGGCGAGCATCAGGGCGGCGCCGTCGGGAATGGCGCGGGCGCTGCGCAGCAGCGCATTGCCGAGCGCGACGCTGGAGCCATCGACGCGGCGGACCGGCAGCATGGTCGCTTCGCCAATAAAACTCGCGACAAAGGAATCGGCGGGATGATCATGCAGGCGCTCGGGCTTATCAATCTGGATCAGCCGGCCGTCCTTCATCACGGCGACGCGGTCGCTCATGGTCAGCGCCTCGCGCTGGTCGTGGGTGACATAGATGATGGTCGCGCCGATACGCCGGTGCAGCGCGCGCAGCTCGATCTGCATGGATTCGCGGAGCTGCTTGTCGAGCGCGGAGAGCGGCTCGTCCATCAGGATCAGACGCGGCTCGAAGATCATGGCGCGTGCGAGCGCGACGCGCTGGCGCTGGCCGCCGGAAAGCTGCGCAATGCCGCGCTCGTCGTAGCCGGCAAGGCCCACCATCGATAGCGCCGCGCGTACCTTGTCGGGCCAGCTCGCTTTCGGCAGGCGCCGCGCGCGCAGCGGAAAGGCGACGTTCTCGCCGACGCTCATATGCGGGAACAGCGCGTAGTTCTGGAACACGACGCCGATGTCGCGCTTGTGCGGCGGCATCCAGGTGACGTCGCGGCCGCCGAAGAGAACTGTGCCTGATGTCGGCAGGATGAAGCCGCCCAGAATTCCGAGCAGCGTGGTCTTGCCGGAGCCGGAGGGACCGAGCAGCGAGACGAACTCGCCGGCGCCGACATTGAGGGAAACGTCGTCGAGGGCGCGAACGGCACCGTACGCCTTGCTGGCGGACCTGATCTCGACGCTTTCCGCTCGTTTGTTCAACGATCGACCTCGCCTCGTTCCCTGCGATGGCGTGCCTCACTGCGCGCCATAAGCCTGCATTATAGACAGCGTTTTGGAGCATTCGCGGATGCAGCCGTGCGCCGCACCAAATCCTGTTCCGAACACCCCTGTCTTTAGGCTACGATGCCAATGACACCAGACTTGGCAAAACTCGGCAATTGCCAAATTCTCACCGCGCTCATAACATGACGTTATGCCCGAACTGCGCCGGATGCTGCCCTCCAGTAACGCCCTGTTCGTCTTCGACGCAGCGGCACGCAACGGCAGCTTCACGGCGGCCGCCGCCGAATTGAATGTCACGCAGCCCGCGGTGAGCCGCATGCTCGGCCAGCTCGAGGAGCATCTCGGCGTCCGCCTGTTCGACCGCAAGGCGGGCCGCGCGGTGCTCACCGAGGAAGGCGAGCTGTTGTATCGCCGCGTGCTCGAAGGCTTTCGCAGCATCGAGACGGGTCTCACCGAAATCGAGCGGCGCCGCAAGGGCACCGAGACGGTGACGCTGTCGGTCTCCTCCGCCTTCACCACGCATTGGCTGATGCCGCGCATCGACAAGCTGCAGCGGCAGTTTCCCCAGGCCGATCTGCGCTTCCAGCTGATCTCCGGCGCGCTACGCGGGCCGGTCGAGAATGTCGATCTCGGCATGCGTTTCCGCGATCGCGAGGAGCCGTCGTCCGGAGGCACGCTGGTAATGAAGGAAGTGATGCTGCCGATGTGCAGCCCCGGCTATCTCGGCGAGACCGATCCCACCGAGGGCAACACCATCATCCGCCTCGCCGAGACGCCGGGCGACTGGGCCGCGGATTATTCGTCGCTGCTCACCGGCCGGCGTGGCGCCGCCAAGGGGCTGAGCTTCACCGATTATGCCGTCGTGATGCAGGCGGCCCTGCTCGGCCAGGGCATCGCGCTCGGCTGGCTGACGGTCGCCTCGCACTGGTTGCTGACCGGCGCGCTGGTACCGGCTTCCGACCGGCTCACCACCACGCGCCGCATCTGCGAATTCCTGCCGCCGCGCAACCGGCCGATGCGCCCCATCGCTGCGGAGATCCGCGACTGGATCCTCGCCCAGATGCAAAGCGAGATCGCCGCGATCGACAAGCTGTATCCGACGCTCGGCGCGATGGCCGCCTGCTACTGAGTGGCCAGCGAACATTCACGGGAGGTCGTCATGCCCGGACCTGTCCCGGGCATCCACGTTCTTTGTGCCGCGGGGCAAAACGTGGATGGCTGGGACAAGGCCCGGGCCATCCACGTTGTGGAAGCTTCGGCGCCTCTCTCGCTCCACGTCATTGCGAGCGCAGCCAAGCAATCCAGAGTCTTTCCACGGAGGGATTCTGGATTGCTTGGCTGCGCTCGCAATGACGGTTCTTCAACGATGCTCGATCGCGCGGATCGCGCCGCGGAGCTCGGCGAGGCCGCGGAGGCGGCCGATGGCAGTATAGCCGGGATTGGTGCGCTTGGTCGCGGCGAGATCATCGAGCATGCGGTGGCCGTGGTCAGGGCGGAATACGATTTGCTTGTCCGGTGACCGCCGCGCGTTCTCCTTCAACAGCGCCTTGAGCACCGCGACCATGTCGACGTCGCCGTCGAGATGATCGGACTCGTGGAACGTCAGACCATCGGCCTCGCGCTTGGTCGCGCGCAGATGGGCAAAGGCGATACGCGGGCCGAACCGTTCGGCCATCGCAGGCAGATTGTTCTCGGCGCGCACGCCGAGCGAGCCGGTGCACAGGCAGATGCCGTTGGCCTTGGACGGCACGGCGTCGAACAGCGCTTGATAATCCTCTGCCGTGGACGCAACGCGCGGCAGGCCGAACAGCGGGCGCGGCGGATCATCCGGGTGCAGCGTCAGCGACACGCCAAGCTGCTCGGCGACCGGCGCGACACGCGCGAGGAACTCGGCGAGATGCTGGCGCAGGACCTTTGGCGTGATGTCGCGATAGGTCTCCAGCCGGTCGCGGAATTGCGGGATCGTCATCGGCTCGGTGGTCGAGCCCGGCAGCGCGCTGGCGATCGCCATGATGAGATAGTCGATGTCGGCCCGGCTCATCTTCTCGAACAGCGCTTTTGCGCGGGCCTGCTGCTCCGGCGAATATTCCTGCACGGCCGCGGGGCGCTTGAGGATATGCAGCTCGAACGCCGCAAAGCGGTCCTGGTCGAAGCGCATGGCGCGGGCGCCGTTCGGCAGCTCCCATTCGAGATCGGTCCGGCACCAGTCGACCACGGGCATGAAATTGTAGCAAATGATCTTGATGCCGCTGGCCGCGACCGCCTCCAGGCTCGCGATCCACGCTTCGATCGACTGCGTCGCCTTGGCCCCGAGGCGCTTGACGTCGTCGGGGATCGGAATCGATTCCACCACCGACCACGTCAGCTGCGAGCGGCCCGGCTGGCCGTTTTCGATGAAATTCTTGCGCTCCTCGACCGCCTTGCGCGTCCAGGCCTCGCCAATCGGCACCTGATGCAGCGCCGAGACGATATCGCTCGCCCCGGCCTGCCTGACATCGTCGAGCGAGACCGGATCATCCGGTCCGTACCAGCGCCATCCTTCGAGCATCATGTAGAACCTCCGATCAGTTCGCGGTCAGCACGACCTTGACGCTCTGCGAGCGGTCGAGCGCCAATCGCAACGCGTCGGGCGCGGTCGAAAGCGGCCGCTCGGCGGTGACCAGCGACAGCACGTCGACGCTGCCCGCACCAATCAGTTCCACCGCTGTCATGAATTCAAGCCCGAAGCGGAACGAGCCGCGCAGATCGATCTCCTTCGCCATCACGGCATTCGACGGTGTCGGAATCTGGCCGCCCGGCAGATTGCCGATCTGCACCACCACGCCGCCGCGCCTGATAATGCCGATCGCGCTTGCGAGCCCCGCGGCCGTGCCCGAGACCTCGAATGCAACGTCGTAGGGACGCGAGGCGGCCTGCGCCTTGAGGCCCTCGTCACCATTTGCGACGTTCTCGACATGCGATGCACCGAGCCGGGTCGCGAAGGCGAGCGGGGCCGGCGCGATGTCGGCCACGGTGATGTCAGCCAAGCCGGCGCGGTGTGCGGCCAGCATGGTCAGAAGCCCGATCGGGCCGGCGCCAAAAATAATGCCACGCTTGCCCTGGATGTTGCCGGCGCGCGCGACCGCGTGCAGGCAGACCGCGAGCGGCTCGGCCAGCGCCGCGGCCTGATAGGACACATGATCCGGGATCTTGACGCACTGCGCCGGGATCGCATCGAAATAATTGGCAAAGCCGCCCTGCATGTGCGGTGTCTTCGACGCAGAGCCCATGAAGTAGATATTTTCGCAGAGGTTTTGGCGACCCTCGCGGCAGGCGCCGCAATGGCCGCACCAGCGCGACGGGTTGACGGCGACGCGGTCGCCGACCCTCAGGTTGGCTGCGGAGCCCGCGATCTCGACGACCTGGCCCGAGATCTCGTGACCGAGCACCAGCGGCGATTTCACCACGAAATCGCCGGTCCGGGCGTGGCGGAAGTAATGCATGTCCGAGCCGCAGATGCCGCCGGCCCCGAAACGGATGCGCACCATGCCGTCGGCCAGCTTGTCGAGCGGATGCTCGATCATGCGCAGGTCTTCGGGGCCGAACAGGGTTGCGGCGAGAGAGGTCGATGTCATTTGGAAAGTCCCATGTATTTCGGCAGCCAGAGGGTTAGTTCGGGAATGTAGGTGATCGCGATCAGTGCAAGCATCAGCGGCACCAACCAGGGCAGGATCGCGACCGTCGTGCGCTCGACCGAGAGCTTCGCCACGCGGGCAAGCACGAACAGCACCATGCCGAGCGGCGGATGCAACAGGCCGATCATCAGGTTCAGCGTCATGATCAGGCCGAAATGGATCGGATCGATGCCGAGCTTGAGCACGATCGGCAGCAGGATCGGCACCAGAATGGTGATCGCCGCCGTGGTGTCGATGAAGCAGCCGACGAACAGGATCAACACGTTGGCGAGCGCCAGGAACACCCATTTGTTGTGGGTGATGCTGAGCATCCAGTCCGAGAGCAATTGGGCAGCCTGCGACACCGTCAGCAGCCAGGCGAAGATCGAGGCGGCGGTGACGATGAACAGCACCGAGGCCGTGGTCTCGATGGTGTCGAAGGTCGCCTTCGCCACAGTCTTCAAGGTCATGGTGCGGTAGCGCACGAGGCCAAGGAACAGCGACCAGATTACCGCCGCAACAGCGGCTTCAGTCGGCGTGAACCAGCCGAGGGTCATGCCGCCGATCAGGATGACGGGCGCCATCAGCGCCATCACCGCGGAGAAGTCGAAATACCAGTCGATCGCGAGCAGCACACCGAGCCCGATCACGACGGCCAGGTTGATCGACATGCCGGCGAGCGTCATCAGCCAAATCGCGAGCGGGAACGCGAGCACGATGGCGATCTCGAGGCCGGCCGAGCCGAGCTGCGGCCAGGAGAACGGCGTGTCGCTGCCCCATTTGTTCCTGTGCGCGAAGTAGGTGACGGTGGCCATCATCAGCAGCGTCAGGACGACGCCCGGAATGACGCCGCCCAGAAACAGCGCGCCGATCGAGACGTTGGCCATCATGCCGTAGATCACGAAAGGCAGCGACGGCGGAATGATCGGGCCGAGCGTGGCCGAGGCCGCAGTGACGCCGACCGAGAACTCGGTGGTGTAGCCATGGTCCTTCATCGCCTTGATCTCGATGGTGCCGAGGCCAGCGGCATCCGCGATCGCGGTGCCGGACATGCCGGAGAAGATCACCGAGCCGATGATGTTGACGTGGCCGAGGCCGCCGCGCATCCAGCCGACCAGCGCGACCGCGAATTTGTAGATGCGCCCGGTGACGCCGGCGATGTTCATGAGATTGCCGGCCAGGATGAAGAAGGGCACGGCGAGCAACGGAAAGCTCTCGACGCCGGCGATCATGCGCTGGGCCAGCGTGACATCGGGTGTCACGCCGCTGACCAGGATGTAGAGCAACGACGACGCGGCCATGGCAATCGCCACGGGAACACCGAGCAGCATCAGGACGAGAAAGCCTCCAAGCAATAGCAGCATCAGATTACCCTTCAAAACCGTCGTAGGCGCCAGGGCGTTCGAGGATCGAATAGCCCTGTCGCAGATGTTGCAGCGCGACCTGCAGCGAGCGCGCGAACATCAGCACGAAGCCGAGCAGCACGGCGTAATAGACGTAGTTCTTGGGGAAGTTGATCGTGGTCATGGACTCGTCGCCGATGATCTGGATGTAAACCCAGACCAGCTTGACGGCGTAGCCGAAGAAGGCGATCCGGATCAGGTCGATCACTGTCGACAGCGCACGCGCCACGACATGCGGCAGATAGCGGTAGATCAGGTCGACCTGGATATGCCGCGACAGCCGCACGCACATCGAGGCGCCGATGAAGACCACGCCGATCAGGCAATAGGTCGCGATCTCCTCGGTCCAGGCGTAGCTGTCGTTGAGGACATAGCGGGTGAAGAACTGCAGGAAGACGGCAAGCGCCATCACCCAAAAGATCGCCAGCGCGATCCAGTCCTCGAACGCGTAGATGCCGAGATCGACCTTCGGCGTAGCCTCTTCCTCGAAGGTATGGGCGATCTCGTCCCCGGTAATCTGCCGGTGCACTTCGGCGGTCGACATGTGGTTACTCCTTGGAGAACGTGAACGTCATTCCGGGTCGGCGCGTGAGCGTCGAACCCACTCTTCTCCTCATCCTGAGGAGCGCGGAACGCGCATCTCGAAGGATGGCCCCGGGCGACACCGGGGCCTCCATGGTTCGAGACGCGCGTTCCGCGCTCCTCACCATGAGGGTCTTAGAACGCAAGCGTCCGTTATTTCACCGCCTGGATCCGTTCCCAATCGGCCTTGCGATACCCAAAGGTCTCGAACGGAACGTTCTTCAGCACGATGTCGCGGAACTCATTCTTGTCGACCTCGGTCACGGTCAGGCCCTTCTCCTTGAAGAAGGCGACCAGCTTGGCCTCGTTCTGCTTGATCTCTTCGGTGGCCTTGGCGGCGGCTTCCTGCGCGACGTCGGTGAAGATCTTCTTGTCCTCGTCGCTGAGCTTCTTCCAGAGCGCGCCGGCCACCACGGTGTTGAGGTGGTCGACGATGTGGCCGGTCAGCACGATGTGCTTCTGCACCTCGTAGAACTTCTTGGCCTCGATCGTGGTCAGCGGGTTCTCCTGCGCCTCGACGGTGCCGTTCTGGAGCGCGAGATAGACTTCGGCGAACGCGATCGGCGCGGTATTGGCGCCGCAGGCGCGCGGCATTGCGAGATAGGCGGGCACATCGGGCACGCGCATCTTCAGGCCCTTCAGGTCCGCGCAGGTCTTGATCGGCTTGTTCGAGGAGGTCTGGCGCACGCCATAATAGGTCACCGCGATGATGTGGTGACCGCTCTTGTCTTCGTAACCCTTGGCGAGTTCCTTGAAGATGTCGCTCTTGGTGTAGGCGAGCAGGTGATCGGCGTCGCGGAACGTATAGGGATAATAGGTCACGCCGATCGGCGGGAAGCTCTTGGCCGCGAAGCTCGAGCCGGAGATGATGATGTCGACCGAACCGAGGGAGAGGCCCTGGTTGATGTCGGCTTCCTTGCCGAGCTGGGACGCCGGATAGACGTCGATCTGGTAGCGCCCGTTGGTGCGCTTGCCGATCTCCTGTGCGGCCCAGACCGAAGCGGTGTGGAACGGCTCCGAGGTCTCGTAGACATGGGCCCATTTCAGCTTGGTTTGCGCCATGCCGGCATTCGTCGCCCCGAGCATTGCGGCGGCCGAGACCGCCAGCATCATCGTCATCTTCTTCAACACTGAATATCCTCCACTTAAGTCTGCTTCTTGTTCACCCGCCTCAAAATCGAGGCGAGCCGCCCAATCTCATCGCCGTCGCGCGCTGCCGCTTTTGGCGGGCTTCTTCGACGGTCGTTTTGGCTTCGCCGGAGGTGCGCCGGATCGCGCGGTCCGTTTCCGCATCGCCGGCGATCCCGTGGCGCTCTCGGCGCCAAAATTCTGCGCAAAACGCTCCTGCGAATGCGCGAGATGATCGCGCATCGCGTCACGGGCCGCCGCTGGCTGACGCGTCGCAATGGCATCGCGCACGGCCCGATGCTCGCCGAGCGCGGTGCGCCATGTGCCGGGATTCTCAAAATAATGCGCAAGCTGCGCGAAATAGGGATTGAGCCGCTGGTCGAACAGCTCGCCGACCACGCGCACCAGCACGGCGTTGCCGAGGCATCCGGCGATCGCGATGTGGAAGGCGCGGTCATGGACCATCGAGGCTTCGCCGGGGTGCGCGACGTTCTCCATCGCGACCAGGGCGGCATCGATGCGTGCGATATCGTCCCTGGTCGCCACGCGCGCGGCCTGCTCGGCGATGGCGCTTTCGAGGAATTCGCGGGCGCGCAACAGCTCGAATGGCCCCTCTATCACGGCGGACGGCGTTGGCGTGGCGTCCGAAGGGTCGATCACATAGATGCCGGACCCGACGCGAATGCGGACGCGTCCTTCCACTTCGAGCGCGATCAGGGCTTCGCGCACCGTCGGCCGCGATACCCTGAGCTGATCGGCGAGCTCGCGCTCGGTCGGCAAGCGGCTGCCGACGGAGTACTCGCCGCTGTCGATCAGGCTTCGCAATTGATCGGCGATTTGGCGATAGAGCCGTCTCGCCTCCACAGCTTCCAGCGGCACGCTGGCCTCCCCGAAAGGGTCTCGCCGGGAAGGCTTCCACCCCGGCGGCCCGCCAATTTTGGATAATTGGCCTTACCAATTGACCGAAGCATTGACCGAGGACGGCCGCCATGTCAAGCAGCCGCCAAACACAGGGAGAGACACCATGCGGCTTAGTTCAACGCGCCTTGGCCGCGCCAATCTCGACCGGCTGCCGCCAGCCATCCGCCGCCCGGCCTACGACCGTTCACGCGTGACGCCCGGCATCGTGCATCTCGGTCTTGGCGCCTTTCATCGCGCCCATCAGGCCGTCGTCATCGACGATTGTCTTGCCGCAGGCGCCAATGCCTGGGGCATCATCGGCGCGAGCCTGCGCAGTCCGGACACGCGCGACGCCCTCGCCCCGCAGGATCATCTCTACACGGTCGCCGTGCGCGCCGCCGAAGGCACCGAGCATCGCGTCATAGGCGCGCTGCTCGACAGCGTCGTCGCGCGCGAAAAGCCGGGCGCGATGGTCGAGCGGATGGCCGATCCAGCCATTCGCATCGTCTCGCTCACCGTGACCGAAAAGGGCTATTGCCACACGCCGCAGACCGGCGATCTCGACGAGCGGCATCCTGATGTCGTGCACGATCTCAACAATTTTGACGCGCCACGCTCGGCGCCCGGCTTCATCGTGGCCGCACTGGCGCGCCGACGGGCGCAGGGACTTTCGCCGTTCACCGTGCTGTGCTGTGACAACCTCGCCGCCAACGGCCACACCGTGCAGCGGATCGTGACGCAGTTCGCGGCACTCCGGTCGAAGGACCTCGGCAAATGGATCGCGGATAACGTTGCCTTCCCCTGCACCATGGTCGATCGCATCGTGCCGGAAACGACGGATGCCGACCGCGATGCGGTAGCCGCGGCACTCGGGATGCGTGACGCCTGGCCTGTAATGACCGAGCCGTTCACGCAATGGGTGGTCGAGGATCGCTTTGCCGCGGGCAGGCCCGATCTCGCTGCCGCGGGCGTCGAGCTCGTCACCGACGTCAAGCCGTTCGAGTTGATGAAGCTGCGGCTGCTCAACGCCAGCCACTCCGCGCTCGCCTATCTCGGCTATCTCGCCGGCTACGAGACCATCGCCGATACCATGCGGGATCCGTATTTCGCGCGCCTCGCCGCGCAGGTGATGGAAGAGGCCGCGGTGACGCTGACGATGCCTGCGGGGACCGATCTCGCCGCCTATCGCGCCTCGCTGCTCAAGCGTTTCGCCAATCCGGCGCTGCATCACCGCACTTGGCAGATCGCCATGGACGGCTCGCAAAAGCTGCCACAGCGGCTGCTCGGCGCGATGCAGGATCGCCTCGCCAAAAACCTGCCGATCGCGACGCACGCGCTCGCGGTGGCGGGCTGGATGCGCTACGTCACCGCGCTTGACGAGCAGGGCCGCGCCATCGACGTGCGCGATCCCCTCGCCGCCGAGCTCGCGGGCCTGGCGCGCGAGGCCGGTCCCGTCGCGGAACGGCTGGCGCCCGCATTGCTCGGCGTGGAAAAAGTGTTTGGACCGCTCGGTGCCGAGCCGCGCCTGCGCGAGGCCGTGACCGCGGCGCTCGGCCGCCTCTACAAGGAAGGTGCGCGGCGCGCGGTGGAGACGCACGTTTCGGCATGATCAGAAAGTGGGCAATAATGCTGCACTGCGTCCAAAGTCGGACTGAAGTCGCGCTTGATTTTTGCCTGCCGTTGCCGCACCCGAGAGGCATGGCAAAGGACGACAAGGTCATCGCCGCGAACGCGGCTTTTTACGCCGCCTTCGCGACCGGCGATTTCGACGAAATGAAGCGGATGTGGGCGGATGACGACGCCATTTCCTGCATTCATCCCGGCTGGCCCGCGATCGTCGGCCACGCCACCGTGATCGGAAGCTGGCGCGACATCCTGCAAAATCCAGAACGTCCGCAGATCGTCTGCGCCGAGCCGCAGGCGATCGTCGACGGTGACAGTGCGCGCGTGCTCTGCATCGAGATCGTCGACGGCACCGCGCTCGCCGCCGCCAACCATTTTCGGCGCGTCGGCGACGGCTGGCTTCTGGTGCATCACCAATCGAGCCCGATTGCGCAGATTGTCGAGCAGGCCGAGGACGATAGAGCCAGCCACCGGGTGCACTGACCGCGGCAGCGTTCTACTGTGCATGGGGTTGTTTTGCGGTTTTTTATTTGACGGCGAGTTCCGACAGATCGTCCAGCACGAACCGAGCCGCGCTGAAATCATCATCCTGGAAAAACATGCTGCGCGTGATGAGCACGGGAATGTCGGCCCGCGAGGCCGCAATCAGCCCGTTGGCGGAATCCTCGATCGCGACGCATTTGGACGGCGCCAGCTTCAGCCGCGCCAGGACATCGAGATAGACATCCGGCGCCGGCTTCTTGTGCCTCACATCATCGCCGGCAACGATCGCATCAAAATCCGCGGCCCAGCGCGCCCCCAGCGCCCGCGACAGCAGCGCATCGATGTTGCCGTGCGAGGTCGTGGTCGCAATCGCAAGCCGCTGGCCACGCGCCTTGGCAGCAGCGAGCAGGTCCATCACACCGGGCCGCAAGGCGCAGCAACCGGTCTCGACCAGCTCGGCATAATGGGCGGTCTTGATGCGGTGGAGCTCGGCGATATCGGCATCCGACAGGGGCGGCGCGACCCACTGCCTGGTGTGGAAGGCGCGGATGCGTTCCTTGCCGCCGGTCACGCGCAGCAGATCCTTGTAGCTGGCCCGGTCCCAATGCCAGTCGAGACCGTGACGGGCAAAGGCGTGGTTGAAGGCCCGCCGGTGCAGCTCCTCCGTCTCGGCCAGCGTCCCGTCGACGTCGAGGATCAGCGCGGCCGCGCTCCGGACCAGATCCGCCGCGCCGGATCGCGCTATGATGGCCACGTCCGCCTGCATGGTCGACGCCTCCCTGTCACGAGCGAGCATCGCCCGAGGCAGCCGGCGAGTAAAATCGCAATATCTTTTGCCCGACCCAAAAATCTCTTATGAGCGGAGGTGCGCTGCGGCGCGAACGGGAACTCCGACCTGCACAGGAGACGCATGCGGCTCTTCATCCTCGGCCTCGGCTACAGCGCCCGGCATTTCGTCCGCAAATTCGGCGGCAGCTTCTCGCATGTCGCCGGCACGGTCCGCGATCCCGCCGCGCAGGTCGACCTTGCCGGGATCGAAGTGCATGGCTTTTCCGGCAGCCGCCCGGCTGACGCGACGGTCGACAGTATCGGCGATGCCGATGTCCTTGTGATATCGATCCCGCCGGGCGGCACCGGAGACCCCGCAATCGCGGCGCTCGGCGACGTGCTCGCGGCGGGCCGCCACAAGGTCGTCTATCTCTCCACCATCGGCGTCTACGGCGATCGCGCCGGCGGATGGGTGGACGAGAGCACGCCGCCACAGTCCACCCTCGACCGCGCACGGATGCGGATCGCGGCGGAGCAGGCCTGGACGGAGACGGCACGCGGCGACGTCGCGATCCTGCGGCTTGCCGGCATCTACGGCCCCGGCCGCAACGCGCTGGTGACGCTGCGCAGCGGCACGGCACGGCGCATCATCAAGCCCGGCCAGATCTTCAACCGCATTCATGTCGACGACATCGCCAGCGCCATCATGGCCGCGATCAACCACAACAGCGGCGGCACCTGGAACGTCTGCGACGACGAGCCCGCACCGCCCCAGGACGTGATCGCCTACGCCGCGCAGCTGATGGGCATCGCTCCGCCGGACGAAGAAGCGTTCGCGACAGCCGAGATGTCGGCGATGGCGCGCAGCTTCTATGCCAGCAGCGCTCGCGTCTCCAACGCGCGGCTGAAGCAAGAGCTCGGCGTCGCGCTGGCCTATCCGACCTATCGGCACGGCCTCGATGCGCTGTGGCGAGCGGGCGACGGACGCGCTTAAAAGGGCGGCCGATCGGCCGCCCTTTTATATTCAGCGTCAGCTCAACACGCCGTATTTCTTGAACCAGGCCTGCGCCTGCTTCCAGGCATCCTCCGCAGCATCCTTGCGGTAGCTGCCGCGATAGTCGGCATGGAAGCCGTGCGGCGCTTCCGGATAGATCTTGAATTCGGCCGTCTTCTTGTTCTGCTCGAGCGCCGCCTTGAGCTGCTCGACCTGGGCCACGGGAATGCCGGTGTCGGCGCCGCCATAGAGGCCGAGCACCGGCGCCTTCATCTCAGGCGCGAGCTGCAGCGGGCTCTTCGGCCACAGCGGATTGGGCGCATCGACCGGCGGACCGTAGAAGGCAACGCCGGCCTTGAGCGTGCCGTTATGGGCGGCATATTCCCAGACCGTGCGGCCGCCGCGGCAGAAGCCGATGATGCCGAGCTTCGCGGTGTCGCCGCCTTGCGATCCCGCCCAGGCCACCGTCGCGTCGAGATCGGAGAGCAGCTCGGCGTCCGGCTTGGCGTTGACGACCGGCAAGAGGTCCTTGATGTCGGTGATCTTGGTGAGGTCCGTGCCCTTGCGGAAGTAATAGTCGGGCGCAACTGCGAAGGCGCCGAGCTTGGCGAGGCGCCGCGTCACGTCCTTGATGTATTCGTGCAGACCAAAGATCTCCATCGCGACGATGATCACCGGAGCCTTGGTGTTATCGGCGGGGCGGGCGAAATAGGCCGGCATTTCCTCGGAACCGACCTTGATCTTGGCATCTCCAGCCTGGAGGCCGCCGGTGTCGGTCGTGATCACCTCGGCGCGGACGGGACCTGCCGCAAGCGTGTAGCCCGCAGCAACGGCCGCCGTGGCGCTCATGAAGCCGCGGCGCGACACCGGGGGCGGCTTAATCAGCCCTATAACGTCAGACGTGATGATGGTTTCGATACTCATCGGTTGGTCCTTCCTGATGCCTTGCCCCAGTGTCTGAACCTTCAGGCGAGGCATTCGCCAATAATTGCCGGCGAAACGCAAATCACCAGCCTGCGAGCGCCGGGCCTTTCAGATCCGGCGATCACGCCGCTTCACCGGCGCCGTCTCCGGCATCAGGCTCATCGCGACAGTCCGACGGCCAAGCACGATGCCGCCGATCGGCCGCGTCACGAAGCCGGCGCCGATGGTCGCAAGCGACAGCATCAGACTGCCAAACTCACTTCCGGCGGCCAGTGCCGCGCGTTTGACGTTGAACGGCTCTGCTTGGAGAGGCTGAACTTGAAAAGGCTTTGCTCGCTTCCCGACGACACTCTCGAATTCCCAAGTGAATGTGTGCCCGATTTAACCGCGTGACCGCATTGCGTCGCAACATCCATTAACCGAAAAAGGGGTTCTCCCGCTGCCAGCGGCGCCATCACGCGTTGCAGATTGTGTGCGGTTTCGCGCAATTCGAAACGTCTCGCCGCAACTATCGGGCTCGATCGTGGCCGCAACGACACATGATGTTGCCCGGGCACAGCACACCGCCCGACATTTGAGTGAGAGACCGCACCATTTGACTGAAGTTTTCAGATCAGTTGAGCCGTCATATTTACTCGAACTTTCTTCGTGACGCTCTAGTTCCACTCCCGAATGTTCCATCTCCAGAACGGAGAAGCGTCTTCCAAGCCGGCAATTGTTTCCGCTTCGAGCGAAGCTCGACAGCCTCATTCTGACCCGCAGCGATTGCGCTACCGACGGCTCAATTGAATAAAGCTTTATCTGATCTGGCATCGATATGAATTTGGCTCGCGAAGCAATTGAATTATTGGGACAGGTGGCGCGAATCCTGTGGTTCGAAGGCACCAAAAACGGCATGCGCGATCGCGAGTGGATGGCGCTGCGCTTTCTCTCCCGTGCCAACCGATTCTCAAGGACACCTTCGGCGCTGGCAAGCTATGTCGGCACCACGCGCGGCACCGCCTCATTCATCATCGGCGAGCTCGAGCGGCTCGGCTATGTGGAGCGGAAGCGCTCCGCCACAGACAAGCGCTCGGTGATGCTGAGCGTGACGCAGCAGGGCAAGAAATTTCTGGCTCGCGACCCCGTCAATGGCCTCGTCGAGGCCATCGCCGTCCTCGATGACGACAGCAAGATCCGCTTTCGCGACACCTTGCGACACGTGCTCGATCAGGCGGACGCCGTCGAACAGCGGCACCACACCGACGTCTGCAAGCGATGCATTTTCCTCCGGGAGGATCGCACTGCTTCCGAGAACAAGACGACGGTCGAATTCACCTGCCGGCTGTTTCGCGCGCCGATCGCCGAACCCGAGATCGACCTGCTATGCACCAGCTTCGAGCATCACCGACAATAGAATTGTCCGCCGCTCATTTGCGCGCCGAGTAGACAACGCCGCCACTGGTTTCCACCACCAGACGGCCGTTCTCGTTCCTGATCTCCTCGATGCGACCGAGATTGGGGACCTGCTGGCCGAGCATGGCCTCGACGACACCGCTCGGCCCCTGCAGGATCGCAATGCCTTCATAAGCCTGGCGAACCGACCAGCCCTTGACCGCCTTTCGCGGTACCGAGCTGCGTTCGGCCGGAGACACCGAGCCCGTGGTCTCGGGTGCCGCGACCGAGGCCATCATCGGCATCGCCGGCGACGGCTGCGCACCAACGGGAGGCGGCGGCTGAACCTGGACCTGGGCGAGCCTGTCGAGCTTCGCGGTCGAGGACGAGCTCACACGCTCGATGCGATCCAGATTCTCGGCGAACCGGCCGAAACGGTCGCTGGTTGCCTTGCTCGACTGATCGACGGCGGTTCGCAGGCCGTCGAGATTCTCGGACACGCCGGACAATTGCTTGCGCAGCTGCGCGACCGTATCGCGCAGGTTCCTGATCTCGGCACTGGCCGCGGCATTTGTCTGGCTCGGCTGCGTAGTGAGATAGGCAATGACGCCGGTGCAGGCGCAGACCACCAGGATGGCGGCAACCGCCAATGTCGCGAGCGGCGCGACCCATGTCGGACGCGGCGGCGGCGGCTTGGCCACGATCACCGCCGGCTTGATCACGACCGGCGCAGGCTTTGGTATCGCCATCTTGTCGAGGCGCGCCTTGGCGCGAATACGCTTCAATCCCTCGAGCGCTGCTTTGGCTGCAACTTCGTCACTCGCTGCCGATACGGGCTTCACGCCTGCCGCGGGCTTGGCCGCGCGCGGCGCATTATTGCTCTTCGTGTCGCGCGCTTCCGGAGCCGGCTTCGCCGCTGCGGTCAAATCCGCAGTTTCGGCAGGACGCGTTTTTCCATCGGACAACATTTGAAAATGCTCCGTTCGTTTTCGATCTGTTGAACGAAGTTAGTCGGCGAAGCTTGCCTGAAACGTGCGCATCAAAAAATCTTTTCGTCACAAACAATGCGGCGTCGAATGAGTCCAACGCGTCATGCACGAGGCGAAAGTGCGACTCGAAAGACACACACTCGCCAAGATTTCGCCAAGCTGGAGTCCCACCGCCATACATGAGTCGAATTGTCGCAGGCGGGTGTGCGGCCAGGAGAGTCAATCCGGGATTGAAAACCCCTCCCTGCGGCGGCTCTGTGCCCCTACCCAAAACAGCTATGTTTCTACGGGTATATGGAACTTTATGACCGTCACGGTGCAAAAGTAGTTTGATATCAAAATCAACTAATATGTTTTGGCATACAAAGAAACAACCGGAAACAAACCAACAGCATCAAGCACACGTAGCAAACGCTTTGTTTCGCACGCTTGATCGGAAATCGGCAATTGTTACGGTCCTACTCAAGTGATTCTCGCCAGTTGGCGAGGAGATCGACTGAATTCAGTAGCGTTCGGACCCAATCAGCAACGTGCGCAACTGTTCTAGGTCGCTGTCTCACCGCTCCGCGGGGTGATCCGTAAGACACCCGCCGGGCCTCACGCAGTAAGCGTTCAGTATCGAGTCGAAGTAGCAGGCCTGCTCACGCAGGCACTGAATGCGTAGGGCTGCCCGCGAACATCGAAATCATAACAACGGTTCGCGGGAGGGAAATATCGTCAAACAGCATGGCGTCGAGCCGGAGCATCACAACACCTCCCGGCCGCTGCAAGTGCGAAACAGGGGCGACAGACTGATGTATATAATCGTTGATGATCGCGAGAGCGTCACGAACAGCTATGTAGGAGGGCTCGTTCGCGAGGGCGTATCGTCGATCGGATTCTCCTCCGGAGAATTCTGGGACTGGCTGCAATCCGCGAACGAATCGGACCTGGCAGCGGTCGATGCCTTCCTTCTGGGGGATTGCGATGCCCGCGGAAGCCTGCCAAGGGCGATGCGCAAGCGGTCCACGGCTCCGATCATCGCCATGAGCGGCCAGAAGATGCTCAAGAATACGCTGGAGCTGTTTGAATCCGGCGTGGACGACGTGGTTCACGTGCCGATTCACCTGCGTGAGATCCTCGCCCGAACGGCCGCGATCGCGCGCCGCCGGGTGGGCGAGCTGCCGAGGCCCTGCGAGACCAGGATCCAGGTCTTCTTCAACGGACGTGACCCCGAGATTGCGGGCCACGCCCTCACCCTGCCCCGCCGCGAGCTGCGCATTCTCGAGTATATGGTCAGCAATCACGGCAAGTGGATCACCAAGACGCAGATCTTCAACGCGGTCTACGGCATCTTCGAATCCACGTTCGATGAGAGCGTGATCGAAAGCCACGTCAGCAAGTTGCGCAAGAAGCTGCGAGACCGACTCGGTTTCGACGCGATCGTGGCACGGCGCTACGTTGGATACCGGCTCAATATCCCCGCCAACGAGGCCATCGACGAGCCGATGCAGGAGCTCGACGAAGTCGGCATCCTCCTGAACCGGGCACATGCCGCCCCGGCGGCCTACCCGGCTGGCAACTGACGCGCCCGAGCCGCGGCTCACAAACGACCATCGGCCTCTGCGGGGACACCCGCAGAGGCCGATTTGTTTTCAACGGCAGAAACGTCGTTACGCCGGTGCAGTCTCGCGCCCGGCGCCTTACGGCTTCTGCTGGAATTCTTCCTTGGAGACGTAGTTGAAGTCCTCGACCAGCACGTCCTGGACGATGTCGGCCTGCATCCGCTCGTTGACGCGCTGCTTGATCCCTGCGGTGAGGACAGAGAGGTCGTAGCGGGCGAGCTTCCTGAAATCGAGCTTGTCGTCGGCATAGATCCTGCGGAAGGCCTCGTCCACGACGAACGGCTCGGGCGGAACGGTAAGCTGGTGCATGGTCCGGGCCTCCACCGTATAGACGAAGCGCGCGACGATGTAGCCCTGCACCGCGCCGCTCTCTACCATGGGTATGCTCAGCGCCCGAGTCTTCTGGTATTGCAGCCCGTCGAGATATTCGTCCTTCGGCAGCAGAGTGCCGTTTTCCTTCCAATAGGCCACTCCATAGCTCGTGCCCGCGGTGATGATGCATACCCAGAGCCCGGCCAGCACCAGCTTGATCATTTTTCGTCCCGCGCTGCGCGACCGGTGTAGGTGCCGTCCGACTCTGCGTCCTTGATCGCCCTAACGATGATGGCCGCGACCTCACGCACGGCGTCGTAGTGCATCTCGAGGAGCGAACGGTTTCGCTCGAGCTTTTCGCGCAGCCGCTGGATCTCGCCCGTGATCTCGGTTTCGCCGCCGAGATGCATCCGCGCCCGCATCAGGCGGACGAATTCCAGCATGCTCCGGCTCTTGCGCATGCTGAAATCATCGAAATCGACCTTCTGCCCGGTCGCGAGCGCGACGGTTTCTTCCTCGACGATGTTCTCGAGCCGGCGAATCGCGGATAGCAGGCCGCTGATCTCCTCGGACCGCGTCGCCTCCAATCTTGCCGCTTCGGCGTCGTCGGACGGCATGTCGCCGCCGACATTCGGCAGGAGCACCGGCAACAGAGCATCGCCCGATGCGGCCGCCGTCATCACCTCGGAGTCCAAGACCTGGGAGTTCAAGACCTGGGAGTTCAAGACCTGGGAGTTCAAGATCTGCCGTTCAACGACCGGTTGCTCCATCACCGGAAGCGTTGCGCCTTGTTCTACCTGCATAGCAAATTCACCCTTCAACTTTCCTCACCCATATCCCAGATCCATCAGCCCGACTTGCCCGTCACATCCGGACCAGCCGGATGCGCGGACGCGAGCTGCTTGGCAATTCCGATCCCCTTGCCCTTCGCAAGCTGGGCGCCAAGCTGCTCGGCCAACATCGATTTCCAGACGCCGCCCGCGGTGCCCTTGCCGAACACTTCCTCAGATTCCTTCGGCAGCATCGTCTCGACGAAGGTCTGGAGGATGAACGCCTCGAACTTGCGATAGACCTCGTCCGGGCCGGGCTTCTTGATCACCTGCACCGGCGGACCGTTCACCACCCCCGACTGCGCTTCCGTCACCTTTGCGGCGGATTGGTCGGCCGCCTTGCCGGCCTCGGCGTCCATCGTCGCGGCGAAATCGGCGCCGGACGATTTCAACGCGTCGAGCTTCGCGGTCGCAGCGCGCTGCGCCACCGGATCGGCGGCGTCGAGGACGTCGAGGACGAGGTCGGATGTCGGCGTCACGATCATGTCTTGTTCCGGTTGGCTGGCCGCGGCGTCAAATCGCGCACGGCCGCATGTGTCTCCATGATGTCCTCGAGCGAGCGCTTCTCGGCGTCGCGCAGCTTTTCGGCCAGTGCCACCTTGGCGACCTCCTCGAGCTGCTTTGCCCGCCGGTTCTCCGAGCGGACCCTGTCGAGCTGCATCGCAGCACGCTCCTGTACGGCGCGTGCGCCGACGGTCGTCCTGTTGAGGCGCCTCGCAATCGACTCGCTCGACGATCCGGCCGGCGGTTTTCCCTCGTTCAGAGTCCCGACCAGCCACGCCTGCTCATCCTGCATAGTCTGCTCCTGCTGCCGCAATTGCGCGAGCTGCCATTCGGACAGACGGAGCTGAAGCTTCACCAGCGAGACGATCCGACCGAGCTTGTCCGCGCGCGAGGTCATGGCCCGTCATCCCGCCAGCCATGACGACATGCCGAGCATGAATTGCGTCAGCAACTCGTCGCTGATGAGGTAGAGCAGCAGGAGACCGCCGACCAGGACGAACGGCACCGAGACGAAATAGACCGCAATCGACGGCGTCAGCTTGTTGATGAGGCCGACCGAAAAATTGACGATGACGGAATAGACGATGAAGGGGCTGGTGATCCGCAGCGTCAGCACGAACGCGTCCGTAAGGCGGGTCGCGAGCTGGTTCAGCGCCATCTCGCCGCTCAGTTTCTCACCGGGATGCCAGACATCGTAGGAGTTCATCAATCCGCGCAGGACCTGCCAATGCTGGTCGGTCAGGAAGAACAAGGTGGTGACCGCGGCCATGATCAGCGGCACCGAGGCCGGCGTCGGATCGTTGTCGCCGATCGGCACGCCCGGGATGTTGCTGAGCCCGATCGCGCTCGCCATGACGGTGGACATGGTCTGGAGCGCGAGGAAGAACACGCGTCCGCCGAGGCCGATGACGCTGCCGACCAGGAGCTCGGTTCCGATCAGCAGCGCGAGCGTCAACGGCGGCGCATCGTCCACGAGCGGCTTCAGGACCGAAACCAGAATCGGCGACAGCGCGAACGTCGTGACGAGCGCGACGAACAGGCGGATCTGCGGCGGAATGTTGGTGCTGGAATAGCCCGGCACCAGCATCAGGCAGGAGCCGATACGGCAGAACACGATGAACGTAGCGAGCACGTTGTCGGCGAGGCCGCTGATCACGAGATGGCTCCGAGCGCCCGGATCTCGGCGCTGCGAGCGACCTCGACATGCGACAGGATCGGCAACGTCGGGAACACCCGTTCCAGAATCATACGGACATAGGGGCGGGCTTCCGGGGTCACCGCCAGCACTACGCTGGTGCCGTCTTCGGTGAATTTCCGGATCGCAGCACTGGCTTCGGTCGCGAACTGTTCGATCAGGCGCGGGTCGGCGTCGAACTCGACGACGTCGCCCTTGCCATCGCGCTTCAGGTTCTGGTGGAAGGCAAGATCCCAGCGGTTGCCGAGGCGAAGGACGTTGAGCACGCCATTGTCGGAGAGATCGCCGCAGATCTGCTGAGCCAGGCGCATGCGCACGTGCTCAGCCACCTGCTCGGACCGCCGTACATGGGGCGCGATCTCGGCGATCGCCTCGAGGATCAGATGAAGGTTCCGGATCGACACCCGCTCGCCCAGCAGGATCTTCAAGATCGCCAGTAGGCCCGAATAGGAGATCTGCGACGGACAGAGATCGTCGATCAGGCGCTTGTACTCCGGCTCGAGCCGGTCAAGCAGTCCGCGCATATCCTTGTAGGACAGGAGCTGAGGAAGGTTCGCCCTGAGCACCTCGCTCAGATGCGTGAGCAGCACCGACAGATTGTCGACCGGCTTGCAGCCCTGCCGCCTGACCTCATCGGTGAAGGCCTCGGTCACCCACAGCGCCTTCATGCCGAAGGCAGGCTCGATCACCTCGTCGCCGGGTACGTCGGGTTTGCCGTCCTTGTCCACCAGCACCATCACCTCGCCGATCCTGAGCTCGCCATGGGCGACACGGGTATCGTGGATCCGGATCTGGTAGCCCTTGGGGTCGATCGATAGACTGTCCGACAGCTTGATCTCGGGAACGACGAAACCATACTGCTTGGCAAACTTCTTGCGGATCTTGCTGACGCGGTGGGCAAGCTCGTTGCGCGAGCCGAGCAAATGGACCGACAGATGGCTGCCGAGCGACAGCTCGATCTCGGCGGTCTTGAGCGATTCCTTGACGGACTCCTTGGCATCGCTCTGCGCACGCTCTTCCGCCTTGCGCGCCGCCGCCTTCTGTTGCGCGGCAGCCTGCCGCCTCGGCAGCGAGTAGCCGACAAAGGCCATGACGCCGCCCAGCAGCACGAATGGCGCCATCGGCAGCCCCGGCATCAGGGCGAGCACGAACATCATCAGCGACGCCGCCGACACCGCGCGCGGGTAGCCGCCGAGCTGCCGCAGCACCGCCTGCTCCGCCGACCCCCTGGTGCCGCCCTTGGAGACCAGGAGGCCCGCCGAAAGCGACACGATCAGCGCCGGCATCTGCGTGACCAGACCGTCGCCGACGGAGAGTTTTGTGTAGACGTCGGCAGCGCGCGACAGCGTCAGACCGTGATGGGTGACGCCGATGATGATGCCGCCGAAGATGTTGATCGCGGTGATGATCAGGCCGGCGATGGCATCGCCGCGGACGAATTTCGAGGCACCGTCCATCGCGCCGAAGAAGGAGCTTTCCTCTTCGAGCTCGCGGCGCCGGCGCTGCGCTTCCTTGTCATCGATCAGGCCCGCCGACAGGTCGGCGTCGATCGCCATCTGCTTGCCCGGGATGGCGTCCAGGGTGAAGCGTGCGCCGACTTCGGCGATGCGCGTCGCGCCCTTGGTGATCACGACAAAATTCACCGTGACCAGGATCGCGAAGATGATCAGGCCGATGACGAAGTCGCCGCCCATGACGAACTTCGAGAAGCCGGCAACGACATGGCCCGCAGCCTGTTCGCCCTCCCCGCCGCGAGACAGGATCAGTCGGGTCGTCGCGACGTTGAGCGCCAGCCGCAGGATCGTCGCGATCAGCAGCACGGTCGGGAACGCGGAGAAATCGAGCGGACGCTGGATCCACAGCGCGACCATCAGGATCAGGGCCGACAGCGCGATCGAGAAGGCAAGGCCAAGGTCGATCAGGAACGGAGGTATCGGCAGGAACAGGATCGTGAGCATGGCCACGATACCGCCCGCGAAGAAGGCATCCGCGCCGAAACGTCGCGGGTTCGGCAGGCTAGCAACTAAAGTATCGGCCATGGGTCACCGGCAGCAGGGTCCGCCCTGCAATTTGCCCCGCAAAGCTTACGCGGGGGTGGTGGCCGGAGCGTTCCGCGGATCAGAAGCCGTGCTCGATCCGCGAATAGACCATCTCGGTGAAGGTGGAGATATGTGCGCCGATGAAGGAGCCGGAGACGGCCACGACCACGAGGATGACGACGATCTTCGGAACGAAGGTCAGCGTCGCCTCCTGGATCTGGGTCAGGGCCTGGATCAGCGCGATACCGACACCGACCAGCATCCCGGCGCCGACGGCGGGTCCGCAGGCAACGAGGATGGTCCAGATCGCCGCCTGGATGATGTCGAGGGCGTCCCGCTCGTTCATGGCTAGCTGATCGTGAGGCCGGGGCCGACCGCGACCTTGGTGCCGTCATCGAGGGTTGCAACGGAGCCATTGCTGTTGATCGAGATCGAGGCGACCTTGCCGGTGAAGGTCGCCCCGGTCGAGTCGGTGAAGCTGACGTTTTTCCCGATCAGCCCGTCCGCCTGCGACAGCGCCTGCGAGGACAGCAGCGAATCCAGCTTCGTATTGGTCTGCATCGCCTGCTCGACCGACGACAGCTGGGCGAACTGGCTCATATATTGCGACGTATCCATCGGATTGGTCGGATCCTGGTTCTTCATCTCGGCGATGAGGAGCTGCAGGAAGGTGTTGTAGTCGACGGTGTTGCTCGACGTGGCCGTAGGGGACGAGGTCGAGTTCGTCGAATTGGTGCTTGTGGTATCGGTCGCGCTGGGGACGTTCATGTGCCTCTCCGCTGTCAGGCAGCTTCGACTGGGGATTCGGTGGTGGCGCCGGCGAGGATCGCCTGCTCCAGGGGAAACAGCGCCCGGATCCGCTTCAGTGCCTCGAAATAGCGGGTCCCGCCGACCATCTCGTCGATCGCGGCGAGCCCGCGCAGCATCTCGTGGTTCTCGCACACAGCGAGCAGGGCCGCGTGGTGCTGCCCATAGAGCGAGGCGGCGGCACCGATATCCGTCGGGTTCATCAGCATGAGCTGGACGATGAAATAGAGCTGGCGCATCGCCGTGGTGGCGTCGGAGGCCTGCATGACCTGCCCTTCGAGCAGGAACATCACGTCGTTGACGAGCTCGAGCGAGACCTTGCGGTCCACGCGCAGCACCGCGCCGTTGATGTAGACTCGTTCGCCCGCCCGCAAGGAAATCTTCATTAAAGCGCGTCTCGGATCATGCGGTTGATTTCGACGAGATGCATCACGTCGTTCGATCGTTCTTCACGAAGGCGATCGGCTTCCTTGACGACCCACAGGCCGATCGAGATGATATCGGCGCGCAGCTGTTCGGGCAGTCCGTTCTCCGGATGCGCGAGATCCTCGATGAAGATGGTCCACAGCCGCCGGACGTAGAGCAGGCTCTGGACCTGATCCTCCCTGCTGTGGTGCTCCTTCTGGAGCCGCTCCAGCCGGTCGATGCCGAGGCTGAGCGCCTGCCGCTCGCGCCCGCGCGCCTCGTAGCCGCTGTCTTCAACGACCGTTTCGTAGGCTTCAAAAGTCATCCGGACAACTCTGCGCAGAAAAATTGCAAGAAACTAAAAGCGAACGCGACCGCCGCGCTGACTCAGAGATAGTTGATGAGGCTGATCTTCTGGAGCTGCGAGGTGAGCGCGAGCGCCGTCTGGATCTGGGTCTGCAGCGCATTGACGCGCACCGACGCTTCCGTCGGATCGACCTGCTCCATGCCGACGATCTGATTGTTCAGAATGTCCTTCTGGGTCTTGAGCTTGTCGGTCGCGGTGGTGAGCCGCTGCTGGACCGTGCCGACGCTGCCGCCGAGCGCAGCAAGGTCTGTGATGGCGCTGCCGACGAGGCCGATGGCCTTGTCCACGACGACCTGGAACGTCGGCTGGTTCAGGTTCGCATTCCCGAGATCAGCCATCATGGTGTAGGCCTCGGCGAGCTTGCGGAAGCCGATCTGGTTGGCGCTGACGGAGGTGTCGGCGATCTCTGTCGTGGAGATGCGGCTTTGCATGACCTGGTCGGTGGCTGATGACCACTTGGCGTTCCAGGCCGGGCTTGCGAACTCGGCGTCGAAGGTGGTGTTGAGGAACGTCTGCATCTGAGCAGGCGTAATGCTGCTCACGCTGGGCGAGGATTGGGGGAAGCCGAAGCCCGTCGGTGGCGGTGCCGCGAAATCCGCATCGACCTGGTTCTTGCTGGCCGAGCCGGCGGTGTAAGGCGTGATCGGCTGGTTCTGCGTGTTGATGCCCGAGAACAGATACGAGCCGTTATAGGAGATGTTCAGCGCGCCGATCAGGTCCTGCAGGTTGGAGGACGCCGGCGGCAGGATGATCCGCCCGCCGCCGTCGGTGCTGCGCGCGGCGATCAGGTCCTTGAGGAAGTCCGTTGCGGTCGAGCTGAGCTGGGTGATGCGATCCTGGGTCACGTCCAGGCGCCCCGCGACGAGCCCGTTGGTATCGACGAGCTGGTCGGCGAAGCTCATGTCCGCCCGCAGGGTGACGTCGCCTCCCGTCGTGGCACCGAGCTCGAGGCCGACATCGGCGAAGCGGCCGGTGGTCGCCTCCGTCGAGGCCTTGCTCAGCGCAGCCTGGTTGTTCGTGATCGAGTACCTCAACGACGAGGACAACATCAGGGTGGAAATGTAGTTGGCGCTCATCATGACTAATTCCCCACGGCGGCTAGCAAGGCTTGCAACATCTGGTCGACGGTCGAAATGATCTTCGACGAAGCCGAATAGGTACGCTCGACCTGAAGCATCAACGACATCTCGTCGTCCATGTTGACGCCGTTGACATTCGACAGCGCCGTCGTGCTGCGGTCGAGCAGCGTGCTCTGGTACTGGGAGCTGTCGTTGGCGGTCTTGCGCTGGTTTTCGATCCAGCTCGTCGACGACGACGCGTAGTCGATCAAGCTGCCGTTCGGCTTGCCCTGCGTGGTCGCATCGAACGGCTGCGACGCATCCATGTTGCTGATGAGCTGCTGCAGCCGGGTCGAATAGCCGCCGCTACCGGCGGTGTTGTAAGTGTAGGCGGAAGGCCCGCTGATCGCGCCGTCACGCAGCAGGTTCGGGTTGCCGCCCTGGGCCGGATCGACCGACGCGGCAACCGAGATCGTGCCGGCGAGGCCCACCGAGACTGTGGCGCTCGCGGGCATCGTCGGCGCGAGGGGATAGGTGAACAGGCCAGGCCTGTCGGCCAGCGTCGGGACGGTCGACTGATCGCTTTCCTTGAAATCATTGATCAGGCCGCGGGCGATTTCGTCGAGCTGGCTCTGATAGGTGACCGTGTCGTTGTCGCGCAATTGGGCGAGACCCGCGAGCTTGCCGGACTTGATCGGCATCACCGAATTGGCACCGGTCACGGGCACGCCGTCGATAAAGACCGCATTGCCCGTAATGCTCGCCGAATAGGAGGTGGTCGGGGCGAAGCTCACCGACCGCGCCGTCTTGTCGAACAGCACCACGCCGCTGTCGGTGTAGAGCGCGGCATCGCCGTTGGTGCGGATCGACATCGTGACGCCGACCTCCTGCGACAGCTTCGAGACGATGCTGTCGCGCTGGTCGAGATAATCGGTCACGTCGTCGCCGGCGATCGTCCCCTTCACGATCGCCGTATTGACGGTCTGGAACTGGGAGAGCAGCTGGTTGATGTTCTGGACCGAAATGTTCATGTCGGCATCCGCGCCCTCGCGGACCGACTGCACGGTCTGGGTTGCCTGGTTGAGCGCGGTCGCCATGTCCTTGGCGGACGTGACGGCGGCCTGGGCCAGCGTGGTATTGTCCGGGGCGTTGGCATATTGCTGAAGCGCCTGCTTCAGCGCATTGAGTTGCGCCGTCGGCGACTGGTCGAGTTGCGGATCGTCCACCGTGGCAGATGCGATCTTCTGCAGACCGTCATAGATCGCGCTCTGCGTGGCGGCCGCGGAGGTCGCGGTCAGGACGTTGCTGTACAGACCTGAACTCGCGGCGCGCTGGATCGCCGCCACGTAGACGCCGGCGCCGGGAAGATTGTCCAGCACCGTGATCTTGCGCGAATAACCGGTCGAACTGGCGCCCGCGATGTTGCGCGAGACAGTCGACGACTGGATGCCCGACGCCATGAGCGAATTGCGGGCGGAGTCGAGGGCTGAGGTGAGGGACATGGCGTGCTCTTGAACGTTCTCTTGCCCGGGATCGGCGCCGAGGGAATCAGCGCTTCAGGTTGACGACGACGTCGAGCAGATCAGCGCCGGTCTGGAACGACTTCGAGTTCGCGGTGAAGCCACGCTGCGCCTCGATCATCGAAGTCAATTCGTCCGCGAGATCGACGTTGGAGTCTTCCAGCGCGCCGGACTGAATGGTTCCGAGACCGCCCTGGCCAGCCAGGCCGACCTGCACATTTCCGGAGTCCAGGTTCGGCGAATAGACGTTGCCGACCTCGGGCGTCAAATGGTCCGGGCTTGGCACGGTGGCGAGCGCGATCTGGAAGCTCGGCAGCTGGGTGCCGTTCTTGAGCACTGCGGTGACCACGCCCTTGGAGTCGATGTCGACCTTGTCCACGGCGGACGGCGCATTGCCGTCGACGGTCGCCTTGAAGTCGAAGCTCGATGCGACCTGGGTCATGGCCGACATGTCGATCTTGAAGGTGCCCGAGCCGCCAGGGATTGGAACCGTGAGCGACGTCGCGCTCGGCGGCGGCCCAACCAGATCCAGCTTGCCTTTTCCGGTCGAGCTCACGTCGAACTTGAACGTTGTCGCGGCGGAGGGACCGCCCGTCAGCATGGCTCCAGACGGATCGTAGACCTCGACGTCCCACTTATTCGCGCCGGTCTTGGCCGCATAGACGTTGAGTGTCACCGCGTTGCCGATGTTGTCATAGGTCACCATCGACGTCTTCGACGTGTAGTTGCCCGGGCCTGCTGCGGCGGCCGGCGTGGCGACAAGCGCCGCGCTCGGATCCAAATTGGCAGCCACGGTCGCCAGCGTCGACGGCGAGGCCTGCAGCGCCATCTGATTGACGTTGATGACCTGGAGGCCGCCGAAGCCGTTGGCGGAAACGTTGGGCGCAGCACCGTTCTGGATGTTGTAGCCCATCAACTGGAAGCCGGCCGTGTTGACGAGGTTGCCCGTGCTGTCGGGCACGAACGAGCCGGCACGGGTGAGGAAGTTGTTGCCGTTGGTATCCTGCACGACGAAGAAGCCGTTGCCCTGGACCGCGAGGTCGGTCGTCGAAGTCGTGAACTGGAGGTTGCCGGGATCGGTGATGGCGTAGCGGACCGTGGTCTCGACCGCGCCGGAATCGTAATTGCCGGAGCCGCTCTTGAGGATCAGCGAGGAAAATTCCGTCGAAGCCCGCTTGTAGCCGACCGTGTTGACGTTCGCGATGTTGTCCGAGACCGTCGACAGCTTGTTGGATTGCGCGTTCATCCCGGAAACGCCGGTGCGCATAACACCATACAGGCTCATGAATTGGTCTCCTTTGGCAGATTGTCGTTACAATGGGGGGTCTTGCTTGCGCGGGGCTGATGGTCCGTGACGATGCACAACTTGATGCGATGCATCGTCATTTCACGTCGTTTCTTCATGTTGTTTTGGGTTGGCATAACGAGCGCGCCTTGTCGGTCCACGCGCCGAAGCCGCTGGAAACGAGATGCGCGACGATGTGGCAGACATAGCGCTTCTGCGCCGGCTGATTGTTGGGGCCGGCATTGTAGCGGGCGACCGCCATGGTCCAGCTTCCCTCGCGTTGCTTCAGCTCCTTGAGGAAGCGTGCGGCGTAGTCGACGTTCCTGGCCGGATCGAACATCGCCCGCACCGACGTGAACTTGTCGCCGTGAAAATAGTGATTGATCTGCATGCAGCCGAGATCGATCAGCTTGATGCCCTTGGCTCGCATCGCTTCGAAATTCGCCATCGCATCATCCATGTCCTTGGCGAACACGGTCTGCCCTTCCGCACCGAGCGCGTAGGGATAGAGTGCACCGCGCCGGCCGGTCTCGGTGAGGCCGACGGCATAGAGAATGCCGAGCGGAATCCCGTGCTGCTGCGAGGCGCGCGCCATCTCGCGCTCGCAGGGGCGCGCAGTGTCGGTCGCCGCCGCCTTGCCGGCGCCTGCGCTACAGATAAACAGGGCCGCGACGAGTATGCGGCGCCACGTCCTGGTCATGGCGTGCCTCCTGGTTGGGCTGCTGATCCTGCCGGGCTTGCCTGGCTCCGCCGTCCGACTGACCGGACGACGTGCCCGCGCCGCTGAACGCGCCTTGCGACTGGGATGATTGCTGTTGCTGACCCGGGAGCTGTGGCTGCGACTGGCCGGATCCGGCCCTGAATCCGTCGAGTGAGCCGTGCTGTACGGGCGCGACGTCTGCCACGTAGCCCGCCGACTGCATCAGGTCGCGAATCTGGTCACGCTGCTGATCCAGCATCGCGCTGATGTCCTTGCGTTGCGCGGCAAGCTGAACCGACACCTCGGTGCCGACAAGACGAAGGCGCACGGTGACGTTGCCGAGATCGGGCGGCTCGAGATTGACGGTGAGGATCTTGACCGGCTGATCCGGCGAATTGCTCCGGGCGCCCACGAGATCGGCCGCGGCGGAGGCGGCCGGCGCTGGCGATCCCTTCAGCTCCGACACCACTGCGTTTGCGACCTGCTGGGTCGCGCTGAACTGCGGCACGGGAGGCAGATGCGTCTCCTGCTGAACCACCGTGACCTTGGTCGTTTCCGGCAGGGCGTCGCGGCCTGCGGACTTTGCGGCGCGCTCGACATTCGCCGAGATGGCTTCGAACCCGGATGTGGCAGCGGGCATGGCTTTCGGTTGAACGTCGCTTTGCTCCGGCATCGCCCGTACGGTCGCCGCGGCCGGCTGCGGGCGCAGCCCGGAGGCATCGGCCGTGGAACGCGCGACGGTCGATGACGCTGCGCCGGATCGCGCAACATCTGCCGTCGCCGTCCTTGCGTCGGTGATGCTCTGAATGTCACGCTTCGCCGTCGAAGGCCGATCGTCGCGCGTCGAGGAGTCCTTCTTGTCGTTCGAAGGCTGCGGCGTCTGCATCGTCACGGCCTGCGCGGCGGCGAGCTCCTGCCCCACCATCGTCGGAACGCTTAATCTGCTCGGGACGTCCGCCTTGGCCGTTTGATCGACCGGGTCTTTCCTAGTCGACGACTTGGGGTCCTCGGTGCGCTCGTGCACCGGCTCGTCCTTCGTATCGGGCTCGGTCAGCGGAGCTAGGCGCGGGCGTACTGAGGCAGCTTTTGCAGTCGCGTCGCTGCCCTGATCGTCCAGCGCCCGCTTGGCCATGTTCGAGACGGTGTGGAGCAGATCGTGAAACAATGAATCGTCCGCCGTTTTCGCGCCCGTCGTCGCCGTCCCCTTCGCCGAACGGGATACCCCACGCGTAAGACTTTCGGCGAGGCCTGCGAAAAGCTGTCCGGAAGTTCCGCTAAGCTTGGTCATGGACGGCGATCCTTAGTGAGAAGCTCCAGTTCGCCGAGCTGCGTCTGGGCGCGCGCGAGCATTGCGTTCGACGACGCGAGATCGATCCGCGCCGGCGTGAGCGGCGGCTTGTCGGCCGACATGGCAGCAGTCGGACCTGCAATCGGCTTGCGGACATCGAGCGCGAGCTGGAGGGTTGCATTGAGGAGCAGGACGTCGCGCTCCGCCAGCTTCGTCCTGTCGAGCGCCTTCAGCTCGGCAAAGCCGCCGTCATATTCGTCAGTAAGCGCGCGGGATGCGCCGCGGTAGAAATGGGCGCGCTCGCGATCGGGCGTGGCATCGGCGCTGAGCGTCAGCGCCCGCTCGCCTGCGAGCCGGGTAACGGTGAGTTTGCCGCGAACCAGCGCGCCACGCGCGATCACCAGATAGAGCTTCAGGCGGCTGGCGCGGTCGACCTGTTCCAGCAGCGCCGCGATCCGCGCAAAGCGGCGATCATCCAGCGCAAGGGTCGATTGCGTTATGCCCGTGGAGAAGCGCTGCCAGAAATCGCTGGCATAGACCGAGTTGCGGTAGTGGCGGATATAGGCGAGCGTCAGGAACTCGAACTTGTCGAAATCCTCCGCCTGCCCGACCAGCAGGATCTCGCGCCGCAGCGCCGCCTCCTCGACCAGCGTGCCGGGCAGTAGCAGGCGCGCGTCGTCGAGACGCTCGATCGCAAGCGAAGCCTCGGAGCGAGCGAACAGCGCGCCCTGGACCAGCGCCACCTGCCCGCCCATGCCGGACGAGATCGTGCGCGGCTTGATGTCCTTGAGCAAGTCCCTCGCCTCGTCCTGCCGGCCTTCGACATAAGCGAGCGCGCCGTCGAACAGCCGCGCATCCACATTGATCTTGTCGCGCGGCAGCTTGCGGACAATCTGCGGAGCGCCGCCGCTGAGCAGATAGATCACGACCGCCTGGCCGTTCTGCGGATTGCTCCACACGCTCGCGTCGGCGGCGAGAAATTTTTCGCCGATCTGCCGGATCAGCGCGATGTGGCTGGCATGCGCCGCGGTGTCGCCATTGGCGATACCGTCCTGCACCGCCTGCAGCGCGCGGACGAGCTCAAACGGCTCCCCGGACGGCGCCGTCGGTTCGGCAGATGCGCGTGTCGCCACGAGCGACAGCACCATCAGCATCGCGGCGCGGAGCAGCGGCCTGGTCAAGAGCGCTTCTCCCGGATCAGGATCTCGATCCGTCGATTCTGGGCGGCTGCCGGATCGTTCTGAAGCTTTGGCCGCCGGTCGGCGTAGCCTTCGACATGCTCGATCCGCTGCGCATCGACGCCGGAGCGGACCAGCATGTAATAAGCCATCTGCGCGCGCGCCGTGGACAGCCGCCAATTATCGTAATTATCCGACTTGTAGGGCCGATTGTCGGTATGGCCGCGGACGATAATCATGCCGCGGCGCTTCGCGATCAGCGGGCCGATCTTGTCGATGACGCGAACGAGCTCGGGCCGCGGCTCGGCCGAGCCGACCGCGAACATGCCGAAGCTCGCATCGTCGGTCAGGCTGACCAGCAAGCCCTCCTCGACCTGACGGACCTCGGCCACCGGCCCGGCGCCGGCCTTGATATCCGAGAGGGCATCGGCGATCGCAGACTGAAGCTGCTTGACGGTCGGCTGCTGGGCCTGCACCGCGTCACGCTGCTCGGATTCCTTCGGAGCGTCGGTCGGACGTGCCTGCGGCACGACGCTGGCCTGCGTGTTCGGCTGAACGCTGCCGTCGCGCGCCGACGATGATGGCGCCGGTCCTGGCGGCAGCAACGGCGACTGGCTCGTGGACGACGCCTGCGCGTCGAGGGCCACGCTGCCGCCGGCATCATCGGTCCTGCCGCGGCGCGGCTCACCCTGATTTGTGCCGGCCGGAGTGTCGCGCACGGAAGCATTCGGCTTCGGCTCGCCCTCCATGATTCTGTCGGCCTCCTTCGAAGCCTCGGGCGCAAGCTTCCAATAGCCGGGATCGAACGGATCGCGATAGGCATCACCGCCCTTGAGGCCATCCTCTTCGGCCGAGGTCAGCGCACCGGCGCGGCGCTGGCCCGAGGCCTGGTTCGAGCTCGCCGCGATTTCGGCAAGCGTTGCGTAGGGATCGCGGAACAGAACCTTCTCTTCGTAGAAGGGCGGCTTCTCGGCCGTCGGCGAGTCGCCGCGGCGCTCCTCGTTCGGGCCGGACGGCTGGCGCTTGCCATCCTGCCCCTCGAACGTCGTCGGCTCCTTCTTGGTGAGATCCTTCAGTCCCTTCGGCGCGGGTGCGTTCTCCGCGAGCTTGATCGGGTTGAAGTAGCTCGCAACCACCTGCTTCTGGTCCTGGTTGAGCGCGTTGAGCAGCCACATCACCAGGAAGAACGCCATCATCGCGGTCATGAAGTCCGCATAGGCGATCTTCCAAACGCCACCGTGCGCCTTCTCGTCTTCGAAAGCGCTCCGCCGACGGATAATGACGAGCTCGTGCTTGACCTCCTCCATGGTGAAACTACCGGTGCGCCTCTTTCAGCCGATCCATCCAGGTCGAGATCTGCGTCTCGATCGTGGTCTGATCGGCGAGGACGCGGACCTCGACGGTGTCAGCGGACTGGTATTCGACGCCAGAGCGGCCGGCCAGATTGAGTTGCGTCCTGACGAGGTCGATGAGCTCGCTGGGTCCGGTTACGCGGAACGCCGGCACCGGGGAATTCGAGGTCAGCGTCGATATCTGCTCGACCAGGGACCCGATCGCCTTGTCGCGGACCGCCTCGGCGAGGAACGGCAGCAATATCCGCGCGACCGAGCTTGCAATGTTGCTCTCGATCTCGCGGCAGGCCGTGTCAAAACCGTTGACGATCGCGACCGCCTGCTGGTCGGACCATTTGGCCCGCTCCTCGCCGAGCCGGATCGCGCTGCGGACGCGCTCTTCGGCGAGCTTGGATTCGCCTTCCGAAAGGCCTGCGATATGGCCGCGTCGATAGGCGTCTTCGAGCAAATTGACCGGCGCGGCTTCCGGCGCGGGTGCCGGAGGCGGCTGAAGTTGCGGATGCGCCTGCGCCTGACGCTGCGGTTGAGGCTGCGGCTGCGATTGAGGCTCGCGCCGGACGTCCTTTCTCGTCAGGACGTCCTGGATCTTCGGAAGCGGAGGCGGCGGCGACTTGGCCCGGCCGTTCGCGTCGAATTGCGTCAGGAGTTTTCCGATTGCCGCGTTCATGCCGCCTCCTCGCGTCGCATCCAGTCTTTAAGGATTGCTGCCGCCTGCATCTGATCGAGGCGGACGATCTGCTCCAGCCGCTTCTGCGGCGTACGCTGCATCTTGCCTTCGAGGTCCTCGACGAGGTTGAGCTCGGGGTCCTGGCTGTCGGCCAATGCGAGGGCCGAGGCAGCTTCGAGCTCGGCGGCCTCGGCGGCCTCGGTCTGCTCCTGCGCGGCGCGATGAGTCAGAATGCCGTTGACCGCGGGTCGAAGCCCGAACCAGACCAGCATCGAGGCGACAGCCAGGATCGTCACCGCGTTGATGACGCTACCGAGCTGCTTGTTCATCATCTCGACGAAGCTGATCGGCGGCACCGGCGCGAGCTCGCGCGAGCCCTCCACGAAGTCGACCGCAGTCACCTGGATCTGGTCGCCCCGCGCCTTGTCTAGTCCGCCTGCGGTCGCTGCGAGCTGGCTGATTTCGGCGAGCTTGCTGTCGACAATGGCCTGGTTGGTCTTGTCGCCGAGGTCGGCGACGAGCCGCGTGCGGTTGACCAGCACGGCGATGAAGAGTTTCTTGACCGAGTAGCCGTCGCTGACGGTCGTCGTGGTCTTGGACGACACCTCGAAATTGGTAACGTCTTCGCGGCGCGTCTTGTCCTCGCTAGAGTTCTTGGTGCCGCCGGCGTTGACCTGCTGGTCCGGAAGGTTCTGCTGGACGGTCGTCGGCGTCGAGCGGTCGGCGTTCGACGACTTTTCGTTTTCGCGAACATTGCGGACCGAACGCTCGGCGCGGGTCTCCGGATCGTAGACCGTCTCGTTGATCTGGCGCTTGTCGGTGGAGAGCTGCGGCGCGACGCTGACCTCGAAATTGTCCAGGCCGAGATAGGGCGTCAGCGCCTTGCGGATGTTTTCCTGCACCATTCCGCCGACCGTCTTCTGGAGGCTCGCCATCTTGGTCGGCGCGGCGCTGACCTCGTCCTCTTCGGCCAGCAGCATCGAGCCGTCGGCATCGAGCACGGTGACCTTGTCGCGTGTCATGCCGGGAATGGCCGCCGCGACGAGATGGCGGATCGACTGCGCGGTGCGCGCCTCGAGCGCACCGTCTGTGCGCAGCACGACCGATGCGGAGGGTGGCTGCTGCGTCGCGCGGAACGAGCCGCGCACCGGCATCACGATGTGCACCCGCGCCGCCTTGACGCCCTTCATCAGCTGGACGGTGCGCGCGATCTCACCTTCAAGCGCGCGAAGCTTCGTGACCTCCTGCATGAAGGAGGTCAGCCCAAGCGATCCGATCTTGTCGAACAGCTCGTAGCCGGAATTGGCGCTGGTCGGCAGCCCCTTTTCGGCCAGCAGCATCCGCGCCTGCGCGGTCTGGCTCGGCCGTACCGAGACGGCATCGCCGGCTGCGCTGATATCGAAGGCAATGTTCTGCTCGCGCAGTGCGGCGCCGATACGCGTCACGTCTTCCCGGTTCAGGCCGGTATAGAGGGACTCGAATTCCGGTCGGCTCAGGTAATAAGCGCCCCCGACCACGGTGACGAGGACGGCGAAGCCGATCAATCCCAAGGCCATCAGACGTCGCGGCCCAAGTTCCAGCAGATTGTTGAGCAGCTGCTGTAGCTGCGCGCGACTGAACATATGACCTCGTACCAATGCGAATGGTGAGGACACTCCGCTGTCAACCTTGCCTGAAGGTTGCGCGAAAACGCGAGTGCGTCGCTTCGCAGGCGAGGCGATGCAATTTTACAAGAACTTCGGGCGACGCAGGCAGTCCGACGGCAATGGACTGGCGATCGAACGCGTCACCGCGCGATCGGCTGCAGCCTGCTGCATCAGGTCTGGCGTCAGGAGGTCGATTACGGGCACATCATGTGCCGTCACTTCCGCCGGTCACGGCGGGGGACCGTGCTCCCTTGGGAGCACGGCCGTCTTCGAAGCGGGAGCTTACTTGAACAGCGAGAGGATGCTCTGGCTGTTCTGGTTGGCGATCGAGAGCGCCTGAACGCCGAGCTGCTGCTGGGTCTGGAGCGCCTGGAGGCGGGTGGATTCCGCATTCATGTCGGCGTCGACGAGCTGACCGACACCGCGCGTCACCGAGTCCATCAACGTCTTGACGAAGTCCGTGTTGGTCGCAATGCGGTTCTTGACGGCGCCGAGGTCGGCGGCAGCCGAAGCCACCGAGTTGATCGCAGCGGTGACCTGCGTGATGTAGCCGCTGAGCGTGGTCTGGTCAGCCGCCGAATCGGTCAGCGTGCTGATGTCGATCGTGTTGACCGACGCACCACCGCTCACGGTGTCCAGGATGCCGGTGGTGGACGAGGTATAGAGCGAGTAGTTGGAGATCGTCAGGGTGATGGAGCCGATGGTCGGCGTGCCACCGACGCGGGAGAACGACGACACCAGGTCGAAGGTCGCCGGCGTGGCCGTCGTCGTGCTCAGCCAGTTCACGCCGTTGAAGGTTGCCGCCGCGGCGGTGCCCTGCATCTGCTGTTGGATCTGAGTGATGTCGGCCTGGATCTTGGTGCGGTCGATACCGGCGGTCTTGGCTTCGACCAGCAGCGCCTGGAGCTTGGTGAGGCCGCCGGTGTTGTCGCCGACAACCGCGGTCAGAGCGGTATATTCGGTGTCGACGGTCGCAGCCGACAGACCGAGCGAGTCGGAGACGGCGGAGAGCGCGGCGTTGTCCGCACGCATCGAGGTCGCGATCGACCAGTAGGCAGCGTTGTCCGAAGCGGTCGCGACGCGCTGGCCGGTCGAGATCCGGTTTTCGGTGGTCTGGAGGCTGGAGCTGACATTGCGCAGCGTCTGCAGCGCGGTCATTGCGGCGGAGTTGGTGAGAAGGCTGGAGCTCATGTTTGACGTCCCCTTGAAAACGAATTGAAATTTTTGGGACATACCGGGCTTGCACCGGTACGACAGGGCGGCATCATGCCTTTGGGCTGCGGAAAAGCGCGCTCAACCTGTCGTAACGACGGCGATAGCATGCGGAGTTTGTGCGAAGCTTGTGGCTCCGTGACCGGACCGCAATTCGAGGCGCGAAATCGCGCCTTTGACGTGCGAACTACGCAGGCCAAAATGATAAGGGCCGCGCTTCGCGAGAAGCGCGGCCCCCTCAGATGGTTTTCAGGCTTAGCGGAACAGCGAGAGGATGCTCTGGCTGTTCTGGTTGGCGATCGAGAGCGCCTGAACACCGAGCTGCTGCTGGGTCTGGAGCGCCTGGAGGCGGGTGGATTCTGCATTCATGTCGGCGTCGACGAGCTGACCGACACCGCGATTCACCGAGTCCATCAAGCTCTTGACGAAGTCCGTGTTGGTCGAGATGCGGTTCTTGACGGCACCGAGGTCGGCGGCCGCCGAAGCCACCGAGTTGATCGCAGCGGTGACCTGCGTGATGTAGCCGCTGAGCGTGGTCTGGTCAGCCGCCGAATCGGTCAGCGTGCTGATGTCGATCGTGTTGACCGACGCACCACCGCTCACGGTGTCCAGGATGCCGGTGGTGGACGAGGTATAGAGCGAGTAGTTGGAGATCGTCAGGGTGATGGAGCCGATGGTCGGCGTGCCACCGACGCGGGAGAACGACGACACCAGGTCGAAGGTCGCCGGCGTAGCCGTCGTCGTGCTCAGCCAGTTCACGCCGTTGAAGGTTGCCGCCGCGGCGGTGCCCTGCATCTGCTGCTGGATCTGAGTGACGTCGGCCTGGATCTTGGTGCGATCAATGCCGGCGGTCTTGGCTTCGACCAGCAGCGCCTGCAGCTTGGTCAGGCCGCCGGTGCTGTCGCCGACAACCGCGGTGAGAGCGGTATATTCGGTGTCGACGGTCGCAGCGGACAGGCCGAGCGAGTCGGAGACCGCGGAGAGCGCTGCATTGTCGGCACGCATCGAGGTTGCGATCGACCAGTAGGCGGCGTTGTCCGAAGCGGTGGCCACGCGCTGGCCGGTCGAGATACGGTTTTCAGTGGTCTGGAGGCTGGAGCTGACGTTGCGCAGCGTCTGCAGCGCGGTCATTGCGGCGGAGTTGGTGAGAAGGCTAGAACCCATTTTGATGTCCCTTTGAAGATAGAGTTGATTTGGGGACATACCGGACTTGCACCGGTACGACAGGGCGGCGTCATGCCTTTGGGCTGCGGAAAAGAAGGCCCAACCTGTCGTAGCAGCGACCGTAGCGCGCGAAGCTTGTGCGGGGCTTGTGGCCCTGTGTCCTGGCCGCAACAGCGCAGCCGAAATTGCGGCGTGCGCGGAACGTCACATCAAACGAGAAGGGCCGCGCTTCGCGAGAAGCGCGGCCCTCCCCCAGATGGTTTTCAGGCTTAGCGGAACAGCGAGAGGATGCTCTGGCTGCTGCTGTTGGCGATCGAAAGCGCCTGAACGCCGAGCTGCTGCTGGACCTGGAGAGCCGACAACCGGGTGGACTCCTGGTTCATGTCGGCGTCGACGAGCTGGCCGATACCGCGCGTCACCGAGTCCATCAGCGACTTCACGAAGTCCGTGTTGGTCGAGATACGGTTCTTCACGGCGCCGAGGTTCGCGGCAGCGGAAGCCACCGAGTTGATCGCAGAAGTCACCTTCGCGATGTAGCCATCGAGCGTGGTCTGGTCGGCCGCTGAATCGGTCAGCGTGGAGATGTCGATCGTGTTGACCGATGCACCACCGCTCACCGTGTCCAGGATACCGGTGGTGGACGAGCTATAGAGCGCATAGTTGGCAGTGGTCAGCGTGATCGAGCCGGTGGTCGGCGTGCTGCCGACGCGGGAGTACGACGACACCAGGTCGACCGTCGCCGGCGTGGCCGTCGTCGTGCTCAGCCAGTTCACGCCGTTGAAGGTTGCCGCCGCGGCGGTGCCCTGCATCTGCTGCTGGATCTGGGTGACGTCGGCCTGGATCTTGGTCCGGTCGATACCCGCGGTCTTGGCTTCGACCAGCAGCGACTGCAGCTTGGTCAGGCCGCCGGTGCTGTCGCCGACAACCGAAGTCAGAGCGGTATATTCTGTGTCGACAGTCGCGGCCGACAGACCGAGCGAGTCGGAGACCGCGGAGAGCGCGGCGTTATCGGCGCGCATCGAGGTCGCGATGGACCAGTAGGCGGCGTTGTCCGAAGCGGTCGAGACGCGCTGGCCGGTCGAGATGCGGGTCTGCGTGGTGGCGAGTTGGGAGCTCACAGACCGCAGGGTCTGGAGGGCGGTCATGGCAGTCGAGTTCGTAAGCAGGCTTGACATTGCGAATGTCCCTTTGATGTAGGCGTTACATTTTCACGAGGGGGACATACCGGGCTTTCACCGGTACGGAGGGGCGGCATCATGCCTTTGGACTGATATGGGTGGGGTCCAACCCGCCGTGCCGCATTGCTAGCACGCCGAATCTTGCTTCCGGATTAAGGCGGGCTTGAATTCCGCAGCAAAATCATATGGTTAATATTACTCTTCGCTAACCATAACCGGCCGCCTGGCGATCACCGTTGTTATGAGAACGACCGCACCAGTCCGGAGGCGAGCAGGTTCCAGCCGTCGATCAGCACGAAGAACAGCACCTTGAACGGCAGCGCGAGGATCGACGGCGGCATCATCATCATGCCCATCGACATAGTCAGCGTCGCCACGATCATGTCGATGACGAGGAACGGCAGGATGATGAGGAAGCCAATCTCGAACGAACGCCGGAGCTCGGAGATCATGAACGCCGGGATGATAACGCGCATGTCGATGCGCTTGTCGTCGAACTTCCTGCGAAAGCTTTCCGCGGCGAGCGATTCGAACGTCTGCAGGTCCTTGTCGCGGACATGGGCCAGCATGAACTCGCGGAACGGATCGCTGATCTTCAGATAAGCCTCCTCCTCCGAGATCTCGTTCTTCATCAGCGGCTGCACGCCGGTTTCCCAGGCGCGATCGAAGGTCGGCGCCATGACGTAGAAGGTCATGAACATGGCGAGGCTGATCAGCACGAGATTCGGAGGCGTCGTCTGAAGGCCGAGGCCGGCGCGCAGGAAGGAGAGCGCGACGGCGAAGCGCGTGAAGCTCGTCACCATGATGAGCAGGCCCGGTGCGACGGACAGCACCGTCAGCAGCGCCATGAGCTGGATGATGCGGCCGCTGGTCGAGCCGTTGCCCGGCGGCAGCAGCGAATTGAGGTCCGGAATCTGGGCGAACGCTACCTCGGGCAGCACGACCAGCAGCGATGCAAGCAGCAGGACTCTCAATTTCACTGGATCACCAACGTCTCAATGATCAATTCGCGGACTTTGCCGGACGAGCGGATGCTGGCGCGTTCGGACAGGTCGTCGCGCAGATGCTGGAGCCCGCGCGTGCCTTCGAACTGCGTGACCGAGGCGGACCGCAAGTAAGTGACGATGTCCTCGCTGATGTGAGCGGCCAGGATGCCGGCATCCTCGTCGCTCATGCTGTCGGTCACCATGGAGGCCTCGACCCGGGCCCAATTGTTGGCCGGCGACGCGAGATTGGTCACGATCGGAGACAACTTCCGGAGCCGCGCGCTGCCGGCGTAGCTCGACGCGACCGGCGGCGGGGTGGCCCCCTTCTTTGCGTCGGCAACGCGCTCGGCAGCGGCAAACAGGTGCAGGCCCGCAAGCGCGCCCGCGCCGATCGCGACCAGGGTCAGCACGACGATGGCGGCAATCAGGCGCATGACGCCCCCTGCTCCCACGACGCGCGAGTCTCAGAACGGTGCCACGGCATCATAGATCCGGTGACCCCATCCAGGTTGCTGCACGTCCGACAGATTTCCGCGACCGCCATAGGCCACGCGTGCCTCGGCGATCTTCTCGTAGGAGATCGTGTTGGTTCGCGAAATATCGCGTGGACGCACGATACCGCCGACGTTGAGCACGCGCATCTCCGTGTTGATACCGAACTCCTGCGACCCGCTGATCATCATATTTCCGTTCGGCAACACGTCGGTGACGACGGCCGCAATGGAAAGCTTGATGTCCTCGGAGCGGTCGATCTGACCGTTGCCCTTGATCTGGGAATTGGTGTTGAGGTTGGCGTTGGCCTGGCCCTTGTCCTGCCATCCTGCGACGTCCATCAGCCAATTCAGCCCGAACTGGATCTGCGAATCGCGCGCGCGGTTGGTCTTGTTGTCGAGCTTGGCCTTGTCCTGCATCGAGATGATCACCGTGACCACGTCGCCGACGCGCCGGGCGCGGGGATCGCGGTAGAGGTCGGTGCCGTCATCCCAGGTCGAGCGATAGCTGACGGGCGTGCGCATGCGGGGCGTCACCGGGATCGGTTCGGCCGGCGTCCTCAGACCGCTGCCCACGGGCGACAGTTTCGGGCCGGTCAGGATTTCTGCCGGATCATGGGAGCATCCGCCAAGAAGCACGAGCGACAGGAGGAGGATCGGCTTCTTCATTACTTGGTCTTCCCGTCATCCACGCGACGCATTCCACCGAGCAGGTCGGCGAGATGTGCTGCGCGCCCGGTCTCCATCTCGTTGAAAATTGCGCTCGAACTCCTCGGGCTGAGCTTTGCGAGCACCGCGGCGGCCGTCTCGTCCGCCATGCCGGCGATCTGCGTGGCGGCAGCGTCCGGCTTCATGCGCGAATAGATCTCGACGACGCTCGCTTCCGCTTTCTTCAGGAAGTCGTCGCGCAGCGCCATCCACTTCTCGTATTCGGCGCGCTTGGCCTCGACTTCGACGATCCGCTCCCGCAGCAGGCTCTCAGCCTTCTCCAGCTCTTTCAGCTGCCATGCGAGCCTGGCGTCGACGGCGGGATCGGCCACGTTGCTGCAGAACAGCGCAACTTCGTTGTCCCCAGGCGCGGCAGCTTGAGCCGGCGCCGGCTTCGGCGGCGCCGCGACGCTGCCGGACTTCGCCGGACGCGTCGGCACAGGTGCGGGGGCCGGTGCCGGCGGAGAAGCCTCTGTCGGGACCGCACCCGTGATGGCGGGACCCGAATCTTCGGCCGCCCAGGCTGTTGCCCTCGAATTATCGCTCGGGACCGACGTCACCGGAGCGTGCGGCTTCTGCGGGCCGGGCGCGCGGGCACGGGCGAAGGAAAGTAAATTGAGCGGCTTCGACGACTTCGGCTCGTCCAGCGCCAGCGCGGGCGAAGCGCCCGCGAGCGCGAACATCGCGGCCAGGAGAAGAAGTTGCGCTATGTGGTCCAGCTTCAGCATCGGATCGCGTGCGATTCTCGGTCGAGACCAGAGCATTGAGCGACCAAGCTTGCACGACGCTTGTGCATCATTGCACGATGACTTCAGCCTGCAGCGCGCCCGCCGTCTTGATCGCCTGGAGGATTGCGATGATGCCGGACGGCTTCAGTCCGATCTGGTTCAGCCCGCGCACGAGGCGCTGGAGGTCGACACCGCTCAGGATCGCCACCTGCGACCCGGCCTCGTTGGCCTCGACGATGGTCTGGGGCACCACGACCGTCTGGCCTTGCGAGAACGGCGCCGGCTGCGACACCACGGGCAGCTCGGTGACACGGACGGTCAGATTGCCGTGGGTGACGGCGACAGTGGAGATTCGCACGTCGCGACCGATCACCACCGTTCCGGTGCGTTCGTTGATCACCACCCGCGCCGGCGTGTCTGGCTCGACGGTGAGTTCGCCGATCTCGGCGAGGAAGCGGACCGGTCCGACATAGCGTGGCTTGGACAGCACGATGGTCCGGTAGTCGCGCTCGAAGGCGATCTGGGCGCGATAGCGGCCGCCGGCATAGCGATTGACGGCGTCGAGGATTCGCGTCGCAGTGACGAAATCGGGGTTCTTCAGCTCGAGCACCAGGTATTCCATCTCGTGCAGGCTGCCCTGCACCTCGCGCTCGACCAGCGCGCCGTTCGGAATGCGGCCCGCCGTCGGCGTGCCCTGGCTGACGTTCTGGGCCTGGCCTCCGACGCTGTAACCGGCGACCGTGACCGCACCTTGTGCCACTGCGTAGACCGCACCGTCCGCCGCGCGCAGCGAGGTCATCACCAGCGTGCCGCCGAGCAGAGACGTCGCATCTCCCAGCGACGATACCGTCACGTCCATCCGCTCGCCCGGTCCGATCGACGGCTGCAGGTCGGCGGTCACCATCACGGCGGCGACGTTGCGCGTGCGCAGCGTCGTCGGCCGCGACGGATTGTTCGTGCTCGTCGTCTCGTTCCGGACATTGATGCCCATGTTTTCGAGCATCGACTGCAGCGACTGTTCCGTGAACGGCGCGTTGCGCAGGGTGTCGCCGGTGCCGTTAAGGCCGATGACGAGGCCGTAGCCGACGATCTGGTTTTCGCGCAATCCCTTGATGTCCGCGATGTCCTTGATGCGGACGGCGGCCTGGGCGCTGGCGGCGGAAACGATGAGGAGAAGCGCGATCAGGACTCTGGTCATGACCCGTCCGCGACCTTGACCGTGCCGTCCGGCTGGACGATGGCCCTGATCATCACGCCCGTGTCGGTGTTTCGCACGGTAATGAGCGAGCCAGGCGCACCGGATTGCATGGCCGCGCCGTAGGTCACGATCGACAGGCCAGAGTCTTCAACCACGACCTTGACCATGGCACCGCGGGCGATGGTGAAGGGATCCTCCACCGAATTGGTTGGAATCGGCTGGCCCGGCAGCAACGACCGCCGCGCCATGCGGCCGACCAGGACCTGACGCCCTTCGATGAACATGGCGACGCCGAGCACGTTCGGCGCAAAGACGCGCTCAGTGATCATGTCGTCCCTGATCAGCTCACCGGCGCGGATCGCTATCGCCGGCACGGGAAGCCGCCGCTCGTCTGCGGCGGCGGGCCGCGCGGAGACGAGAACCAGCAGCGCGGCGGCCAACCCGCGTGCGATCAGGCCCACCCTGTTCAACATCGACACACCGGAACTAGCGACTGAGATTCTTCGATACCGTCTGCGCCATCTCATCCGACGCCTGGATGACCTTGGCATTCATCTCATAGGCGCGCTGCGCCGAGATCAACTCGGTGATTTCCTTGACGGGATCGACGTTCGAGGCCTCGAGATACTGCTGGTTGATCTTGCCGTAGCCGGCATCGCCGGGGAGACCGACGACCGGCGCACCTGATGCCGTGGTCTCGCGATAGAGATTGCTGCCCAGCGGCTCGAGGCCCGCCTCGTTGGCGAAATTGGCAAGGTTGAGCTGGCCGATCTGACGCGGATTGACTTCCGCGTCCAGCTTGGCGAACACCTGCCCGGTCTGGTTGACGGTGACCTGCACCGTTCCCTGCGGCACCGTGATGTTGGGATCCAGCAAATAGCCGTCCATCGTCACCAGCTGGCCGGTGGCGTTGGTGTTGAACGAGCCCGCGCGGGTGTACTGCACCTCGTTGTTCGGGCCGAGCACCTGAAACCAGCCGCGACCGTTGATCGCGAGGTCATATGGGTTGCCGGTCTGCGTAAGCGCGCCCTGGATGTGCAGCTTGCGGATTGCGGCCGACTTGACGCCGAGACCGAGATTCGCGCCTTCCGGGATCGGCGAGGCGCCGTTGACGTTCGCAACACCCTGCATGCGGTCCATCTGGTAGAACAGATCGGTGAATTCCGCACGTGCACGCTTGAACGACGTGGTGTTGATGTTGGCGATGTTGTTCGCGATGACTTCGATATTGGTCTGCTGGGCATTCATGCCCGTAGCCGCGATGGCGAGTGATTTCACAGCGTGATTCCTTCAGATCAAATCGACATACGAACGACTTCTTGGTAGGCCTGCACGACCTTGTCGCGGACCGCGACCGCGGTCTGCAAAGCCTGCTCGGCCGACATCAGCGCCTCGACAACTTTCCGCGTCGACTCCTTGCCCTGTATCGCCGAGATCGACGCGCTCTCGCCGGCCTTCAGCGTGCCGATCGCGTCCGTGGTCACCTGCTTCATCACGGAGTCGAAGCCAACGTCGTCGCCGGCCTGAACCGGGGACGTCGCACTGGGCGCAACGGTCTGCGTCTCGGTGATGCGGGATGCCGCCTGCCCCGCGGTGATCGCAGTGGATGAAATCGCCTCTAGCATTGTCAGCTCCTCAGAAGATCGATGGTCATGCCGAGCATCGATCTCACCTGCTTCACGACCTGGAGATTGGCTTCATAGGACCGGTTGACTTCCCGCATGTCCGCCATCTCGATCATCATGTTGACGTTCGGCATCTTCACGTAGCCGGCCTTGTCGGCCGCGGGATGGCCCGGATCGTACTCGACACGGTAGGGCGTGGTGTCGACCCCGATCTCCTTGACCTTCGCCAGCTGCGTGCCCGAGGCACGATCCATTGCGGCATCGAAAGTGATTGTCTTGCGCTGATACGGATCTGCACCGGCGGTGCGCCCGGTCGAGCTCGCATTCGCGAGATTTTCCGAGACAACCCGCATGCGCGACGACTGCGCTTCGAGGCCGGAGCTTGCGACCGTCAATGAAGCCTGTAGAGCGTCCAGCATGTCAGTTCACCTCAGGTCTTCGCACTGGTCAGGATCATGCGATTGAACGAGCGCACGATCGCCGAGTTCATCGAATAGTCGCGATTGACGTCGCTGCCCTTGATCATTTCCTGCTCGAGGCTGACCGAGTTGCCGGAGTGGACGACATCCCAGCTATCCTTCTTCGCGGTTGCTCGCGTGTCGGTTTCGGCCGGGGAAAGCTGCATATGCGTGGGCGACGTCGTCGCGAGCCTGACCGGCATTCCGTCAAGCACCTTGTTGAACGGCTCGACGTCGCGCGCCTTGAAACCCGGCGTATTGGCGTTGGCGACGTTGGTGGCGATGGTCGACTGACGAAGCTCGAGCCAGCGTGCCTGCGACGATGCGAGCTCGAAGAGAAAAAGCGGTCCCACGACAGCCCCATTTATGATTCATTGGAGAGAACCCTAGGGCGTTAAGCTTTCGTCAAGCTGTTGCGCGAAGCACCATCCTGGTCAGTCTACTGAACCTTCTCGGGCCGCGGCGTTTGCTTCGACTGCAGGAAGTAGATGATCTCGGCAACCGGGCGGAAGAACTCGGCAGGGATGACCTGATCGACCTGCACCGCTTCGTAGAGCGCGCGCGCGAGAGCCTTGTTCTCGATCACCGGGATCCTGTTCTGCTCGGCGGCCTCGCGGATCTTCAGCGCGATCACGTCCATGCCCTTGGCCACCACGAGAGGGGCCGGGTTTTCGTCGCGGTTGTAGCGCAATGCGATTGCAAAGTGCGTCGGGTTCGCGATCACCAGCGTCGCGCGCGGCACGGAGGCGATCATGCGTTGGCGCGAGCGGTCGCGCGCGAGCGAGCGCAGGCGCGCCTTGATCAGCGGATCGCCCTCGGCCTGCTTGTGCTCGTCCTTGATCTCCTGCTTGGTCATGCGCAGCTCGCGCCGCCAGCGGAACCGCGCCCAGGCGAGATCGATCGCGACCAGCACGATCGTCGCGATGCAGATCGCCGATACGATCCGCATCGCGATGGTGAGGATCATCTCCGGCAGCGCGACGGGATCGGTATACATCGCCTCGAACGCCCTTGCCTCCGACGATCGCAGCACGAAGCAGACGACGGCGGTCACCGAGGCGAGCTTGAACACCGACTTGGCGAACTCCACGAGGCCCTGCGTTCCGAAAATGCGGCTCCAGCCGCTGGCGGGCGAGATTCGGGAGACGTCGGGCAAGATGCGCTGCAGCACCAACCGCGGCGCGTTTTGCAGCAGCGACGCGGCGAGCCCGAACACCGCGATGATCACGACCAGCGGCACCAGGAATCGCAGCGCCTCGAGGCCTACCACGGTGATAAGATTCAGTGCGTCCGCCGCGGTGCTGAGCGGGAAGCCGTCGGGTTCGTCGATAAAGCTCTTCAAGGTCGGCGTCAGTCGCTGCACGCCCTGGCCGATCAGGAACGCCTGAATCACCATCAGCGCCGCCATGGTCGCGAGAATAGACGCCTCCCGAGAGACCGGAATATTGCCCTGTTCGAGCGCATCGCGGACTTTCTTCTCGGTCGGCTCTTCTGTTTTGCTCTCCTGGTCGGATGTCTCTGCCATGCCAGTTCAGCGGTCAGCGGAAGACCAGCTCATCGTCCTGGTCGGGATTGAGCTCGATTTCACCCTTCTCGGCGAGGTCGAGGGCGAGGTCGGTGATGACGCGGCGCGCCTCCAGCACGTCGCGCTGGTTCGACGGCTCGCCGATCGCGAGCTCGTGCTCGACGACGCGACGGACGCGCGAGGCGACCGCGGACAGGATCAGTTCGCGGAAGTGCTTGTCGGTGCCCTTCAGCGCGACGACGATACGATCGGTCGGCACCTGGTCGAAGATCATGGTGCGCGCCTTCGGCGCCAGGTTGACGACGTCGTCGAAGGTGAATAGCAGCTCCTTCAGCACTTCGGCAGACTTCGGCCGCTTCTCCGACAGGCTCTTCAGCATGTCCTCGATATGACCACGCTCCATCTTGTTGATGATGTCGGCGACGCGGGCGTAGGTGTCGGCGCCGAGGTTGCGGGCGAAATTGAGCGTCAGGTCTTCGTGCAGCGTCTTCTCGAGGACCTTCATCGCGTCGTCGACGATCGGCTTGAGGCTGAGCACGCGCCGCATCAGCTCGTTGCGCAAGCTCGACGGCAACTGGCTCATCACCTTGGCGGCGCAGGACGGCTTGACCTTGGACAGGATCAGCGCCGCGGTCTGCGGATGCTCCTTGGAGAGGTAGGTCGCCAGCGAGTTTTCCGAGACCGACGAGACGCGGTCCCACACCGACCGGCTCGAATTGCCGAGCAGGTCCGACATGATCGCCGAGACCTGGTCGGCGGGAAGCACGTCGCCGAGCACGGCTTCGAGGCCACCGAGGGTGCCGAGAATGTTGGCGCCCATCGAGAACTGCTGGGCGAACTCCTCGACGATCGACTCGAGTTCCTGCGCCGTAATCGGCCGCAGCTCAGCCGCGGCCTTGGTGACGATCCGGATATCCTGCGGCTCGAATTGCGCGAGCACGCTCGCGGCCGCCTGCCGGCCCATGGCCAACAGGAGCGCCGCGACCTTTTCCGTTCCGCCCAGCGTGGCAACGCCTCGCTGCTTGATGGGAGCGATGCCGACCTGTGCCGCCATGGTCAGGAATCACCCTGCCCCAGAGGTCCGACGATCTCGGTCAGCGAGACACCGAAGCGCGAATTGTCCTCTTCGACGACGACCACCTCGCCGCGGGCCACGACGCGGCCGTTGACCACGACGTCGACGGGCTCGCCGACGCGGTGATCCAGCGGAACCACGGCGCCGCGGCCGAGCTTCATCAGATTCGCCACAGGGATGGTCGCCGATCCCAGCACCACCTGCATGGTGACGGGAATGCGCAGGATGGCATCGACATTGGCGAACTTGCCGGCCTCCTCCGCAGTGCGCGCGGCGATCTCCGCCAGCCGCTCCAGCGGAGACGTCTCGGCATCATCGGATGCGGGTGCTGACTCGTAGTCGAAGGATTGCGCCATTTGTTATCGCCTCTTGGTATTTCCGCTCCCGGAGCGCCGCGACGTTCCGATCTGTCCGTTCAGCCGGCCCCAGCCCTAGTGCTTGTTGACCTCGGCGCCGTTCGCGGTCGCAGCGGGCTGCAGCCCGGTCCGCGCGTCGAGCGCCGCAATCACCTCGTGAGCCTGGTCGATCTTCGTGCTCAGCACGCTGGCGAGCCGGCCGAGATTTGCCGTGGAATCATGCGCCGCGGTGATCACAGTATCGAACGCGCCCGCGGTCTCGTGGACGATGGTCGAGAACTCGCCCTGATAGTTGCGCAGCCGCGCCAGCTCGCGGTGCATCCGGGTCACCCGCATGCTGGTGAACGCCAGCGCAATCAGCAGCACGGCATCAACGAGATAGGATATCATCGACGAACTCCCGCTTCTGATCGACGGGATCTGCCACCTGCATGGCGTAGTAGCCATCAAGCTGGCCGATCTGGCACCAGAACAGCACCTGGTTGTTGCTCTCGAGCCGCGCCAGCGTGCGCGGCGTGGCTTCGAGCTCGAGCACCTGTCCGACCTTGAACTTCACGACGTCCTCAAGGGAGATCATCTTCTCGTCGAGCACCGCGCTCAGCGTCACTTCGGTGCGGTGAACCTCGCTTTCCATCTGCTCGCGCCAGCGCGGGTCGGCCGCGCGACCGTCGCTGACGACGACGTGGGCGAGCTTCTGCCGCAGCGGGTTGAGCGCGGAGTGCGGGACGATCAGGAACATCTGACCGCCGCGGTAGAGCGCCTGCAGCATGATGTTCGCGCAGATCGACATGTTGCCGCTCCGCCCGATCGCCAGCGACGCCATGGCGGTCTCGACCCGCTCGACGCGGAAGGTGACGTTGGAGGTGCCGGCGAAGGCTGTTTGCAGCGCCTTGGCGAACCGCTCGAACAGCGCCTGGACCAGGCGAATCTCGATGTTCGAGAACGAACGCTCGACGTCGAGCGGCGGCTCGGCGCCATCGGAGCCGAACATCGCCTCCACCATGGTGAACACGAAATCGCGGTCGAGCACGATGATGACGCGGGAGTCCCACTGCTCGGCGTAGAGCACGGCGGCGACCGCGTTGCCCTCGTAGTCCTTGATGATGTCGCCGACGCGATCGTTGACGATGCCGTTGACCGAGAAATAGCACGGTGTTCCTGCCATCGGCTGCAGGCTGTCCGTGCACGATGCTGCCATGCGATCGAAGATCACATTGAGCATCGGCATGCGTTCGATCGAAATGCCGGCTGCATCCAGCAGGTAGTTCGGCAGCTGCTTCCGCTGATCGATCTCGACGTCCTCCATCGTCATGCGCGTGCAACCTTGGGTTCAGCTTCGGTCACGACGGCCTTGGGACCTGCGATCGTCTCGTTCTCGACGACGTCGATCGACGGCCGCTCGCTGCTCGCGATCATCTTGCGGCCGTGCTCGACGGCGATCTGCGGCATGGCGCCGTTCATGAACGCCAGCAGCGTCTGCTTGACGATGATATAGGGCCGGCACTTCTTCTCGCGCGTCATCTTGATCTTCAGCGCGAAGGGCGAAATGATGCCGTAAGACAGGAAGATGCCGGCGAAGGTGCCGACCAGCGCCGCGCCGATGAAGCCGCCGAGCAGCTTCGGCGACTGGTCGAGCGCGCCCATGGCCTTGATGACGCCGAGCACGGCGGCGACGATGCCGAGCGCCGGCAGCGCCTCGGACACCACCACCAGCGCGTGATAGGGCGTCAACTTGCTCTTCACGATGGTGTGGATCTCCTCGTCCATCAGCGCCTCGATCTCATGCGTGCGCGCATTGCCCATGATGATGAGGCGAACATAGTCGCAGATGAACTGGAGCAGGGACGCGTCGCCGAGCACGCTCGGGAACGCCTTGAAGATCTCCGAGGCCGAAGGATCGTCGATATGCGCCTCGACCTCGTTACGGCCCTTGCCGCGCAGCTCGCGCATCAGCGCATGGAGCGCCCCGAGCAGATCGAGATAATAGCGTTCGCCCGGCACCGCTCCGGTGATGGCCTGCACGCAGGCCACCCCGGTGTCCACGACCGTCTTCCACGGATTGGCCACGATGAAGGTGCCGACCGCGGTGCCCAAGATGATCACGAATTCCCATGGCTGCATCAGCACGGCCAGATGGCCGCCCATGGCGGCAAATCCGCCGAGCAGTGCTGCCACCGTGATGAAAATCCCCACGAAACTGAGCAACGCGCCACTCCATCGCCGATCACATCGGGAATATCTAGTCGGCGACGCTTGCGCGAAGCTGGCTTCGGCATGGCCAGCCCCACGCAAGCAATTCGCGGCAGCTTGAGGCGATGTCGCAATAGCGGCCAAAGGGGCGCGTGCCATGCTATCCACGATCGCGGATTACACCAGACTGACCAAGGACATGAGCAAGTCGCTCACGCAGGTCGCGGATGAACCGGACGTGAGCCGCGACACCGACTACTTTCTGAGCCATATCGGCAATGTGAAGACGATCGACGACTTCCTGGGCGACTATCGGCTCTACTCCTACGCGATGAAGGCCTATGGCCTCAGCGACATGACCTATGCCAAGGCCTTCATGCGCAAGGTGCTGACCGAGGGCGTCTCGGCCAAGGACGCCTTCGCCAACCAGCTCAGCGACAGCCGCTACAAGGAATTCGCCACGGCCTTCAATTTCGCCGCCAATGGCGCCAACGCGACCTCGACGACCGCGGCCACGACCGGCACGGCGACCCAATACGTCACGCAGACGATGGAGCAGAACGCCGGCGACCAGAACGAGGGCCTGCGGCTTGCGCTCTACTTCACGCGCAAGGCCTCCTCGATCACGAGCCCCTACCAGATCCTCGCCGACAAGGCGCTGACCCAGGTGGTGCAGACCGCAATGGGATGGTCGCCGACGATCTCTTCGTCCGATATCGACATGCAGGCCAAGATGATCACGGACAAGATCAATCTCACCGATTTCCAGGACTCGACCAAGGTCACCAAATTCGTGCAGCGCTTCGCCGCGATGTGGGACGCGACGCAGGCCCAGAGCGACACCTCGACCAACCCCGCACTGGTCCTGATCACCGGCGCGTCGACGTCGTCGGCCAGCATGGACGCCGGCTTGCTCACGACACTTCAGAACATCAAGTTCAACAGGTAAACCATGCAATCGGCTCTTTATGTGGGATTGTCGGCGCAGGTCGCGCTCGAGAAGCGCCTCCAGACGATCGCCAACAACGTCGCCAACGTCAACACGTCCGGCTTTCGCACCGACGTGGTGAAATTCGAGACGGTGTTGTCGAAGGCCGCCGCGAATCCGGTCGCGTTCTCCTCGCCCGGCGAGAATATCATCTCGCGCGAGCAAGGCAGCATTACCGAGACCGGCAACCCGCTCGACGTCGCCGTGGTCGGACAGGGCTGGATCGCCTTCGCCGGCCCCAACGGCACGGTCTATACCCGCGACGGCCGGCTCCAGATCGCCGCCAACGGCGACCTTCAGACGGTGTCGGGCTTCCCCGTCATCGATTCCGGCGGTGCGCAGATCTCGCTCGACCCGAACGGCGGGCCGGTCTCGATCTCGCGTAGCGGCGCGATCACCCAGGACAACAATGAGATCGGCACCATCGGCCTGTTCAGCATTCCGGCCGATGCCGATCTCGACCGGTACGGCAATTCCGGCGTCACGCCAGACCGTCCCGCGACCGCCATCGGCGATTTCAGCCGGGACGGCTTCAAGCAGGGCTATGTCGAGGGCTCCAGCGCCAACCCCATGATGGAATTGACAAAGCTGATGTCGGCCTCGCGCGCCTTCGACAGCACCAACTCGCTGATCGAGGGCACGGAGAGCACGCTCCGGAACGCAATTCAGACGCTGGGCGACCCCAGCAAGTAGGCTGCGCGTCGCGCGTAATTTGGGTGGACGGTTTCCTTGAACGCTCTTCGTCAACTTGAGTGGGCGCTGCTCGAGCTCCAGCAGAGTACGCCGCTGGCAAGCGTCAGCGGCGCGGTCTCCGAGATCGCGCCGACGCATTTCCGCGTCTCCGGCCTGTCGCGCGCCGTCAAGCTCGGCGAGCTGATCGGTGTCAATTCCGGGGGCAAGCCCCAGATCGGCGAGGTGGTGCGGATCGACAGCGACGGCATCGTCGCAAAGCCGTTCGACCGGCAATTCGCCGGAGGGCTCGGCTCGGTCGCCTACCGCATGCCGGCATTGTCGTTCGCGCCGGATCCGAGCTGGAAGGGACGCGTTATCAATGCGCTCGGCGCTCCGCTGGACGGAATGGGCCCGCTCACCCCGGGATCGCGGGCGGTCTCGGCGGAGAGGGAAGCGCCGCCGGCGATGAATCGGGCGCGCGTCCACAAGCCGCTGCGCACCGGCGTCCGTGTCATCGACCTGTTTGCGCCGATCTGCGCCGGCCAGCGCGTCGGCATCTTTGCCGGCTCCGGCGTCGGCAAATCGACACTGCTCGCGATGCTCGCCCGCAGCCAGGGTTTTGATACGGTCGTGCTGGCGCTGGTCGGCGAGCGCGGCCGCGAGGTGCGCGAATTCATCGAGGACGTGCTCGGCAACGACCGTAACCGCTCCGTCACCATTGTATCGACCGGCGATGAAAGCCCGATGATGCGGCGGCTGGCGCCGAAGACGGCGATGGCCGTGGCCGAATACTTCCGCGACCGCGGCGAATCGGTGCTGCTCGTGGTCGATTCCATCACCCGATTCGCCCATGCTTCCCGCGAGGTCGCGCTTGCAGCCGGCGAGCCCGCAGTGGCCCGCGGCTATGCCCCGACAGTCTTCACCGACCTGCCGCGCCTGCTGGAGCGTGCCGGGCCCGGCGAGGAGGGCTCCGGCACCATCACCGGCATCTTCTCCGTGCTGGTCGACGGCGACGACCATAACGAGCCGATCGCCGACACCATCCGCAGCACACTGGACGGGCACATCGTGCTCTCCAGGCACATTGCGGACCAGGCGCGCTATCCCGCCGTGGATGTGCTGGCCTCGGTCTCCCGTCTCGCCCACAACGTCTGGGACCCCGAGGAGCGCGAATTGGTGAGCAAATTGCGCACCCTGATCGCCAAATACGAGGACACCCGCGACCTTCGCCTGATGGGCGGATACCAATCGGGACGTGATTCGGGGCTAGACCAGGCCGTCGACATGGTTCCGAGGATCTACAACGCGATGCGGCAGGACGCCTCGGCGTCCCCAAGCGGCGATCCGTTCCGCGAGCTCAGGGACATGCTCAAGGGCGACTAATCAGGGGAGACGGCGCGCTTCGCGCCTGCGCTCTCGCCCTGCTCGTGGTTCTCGACAGTCGATCGCGCATGGCGCCCCGCTTCCGGCGCATGCGCATGCATCGCCGCCACTGGCCTGGGCATCAACCATCCGGATGAGCAGCGCGGGCAGCGGCGAAAGCGACCGAACGCATGATTCTGCGATCACGGCCGAGACAACCGGCGCGTGCATTCCTTCCGAGTTCCCCTGGCGATTCTCCCGGCCCCATCGCACAAGCCTGTGGATGACATGCCGATGCACATCGTCGTCATGCACAAGCTTCGATCAATTTGCATCAACGACGAACAACAACATGCCGTGCAATTAAACCGTCGTATAGTTGCGTGCATGCTGCCTGCGGAGCAACGTATTGTGTTCACTATCATGTGTCCCGAACAGCGAGATTGTCTTGAACGTTACATTCGCCTGCAGCGACATCCGGTCTTCACGAGTGTCTGTACTTGATTTTGTTGATAAGCTCATTCATCGTTTCGGTGGAACATAAGAAACGTCTGCGTGTGACTTGAACTCAGGGGCTTCGGTTGTACAACTCCGATCCATCGTCCGGCAGTGACGGCAGCTCGGGCCTGCGTTCGACGACTCTGCAGTTGGCATGCCGTCGGCAGCAGCGTTTCTCGCGCAGTATCCTGCCGTGCTCATCAGTCCAGGTCATGTGGGACTCTCGCGAGACATTCGTGCGCCATGGTGGAAAGCGGCTTCGGGGCGCCGCACACGCGATTCCCGGGGCGAGGTAGGAATTTATGCCGTTGGCACGCGAGGCCGTCGAGCTGCTGGTTCAGGCGGCCAGAGCCTGGTACTTCGAAGGAAATCAACACGGGTTGCGCGATCGGGAATGGATGGCGCTGCGCTTCCTCGGCCGCGCCAATCGCTTCTCGCGCACGCCATCCGCGCTCGCCGGCTTCATCGGCGCGACCAGGGCGACCGCATCGCAGATCGTGAAGACGCTGGAAAGCAAATCCCTCCTGGTGCGGAAACCGTCGCAGGAAGACAAGCGTTCTGTCGTGCTCCACGTCACCGCGCAGGGCGAGAAATGCCTGAGCCAGCACGATCCGATCAATCACGTCGTCAATGCGGTCAGGGCACTCGAGACCGACGATCGCCTTCACCTGCGCGACTCGCTGCGCGAGGTTCTCAATCATCTCGACGCAGCCCATCAGCGGCTCGATGCCAGCATCTGCCGCGATTGCATGTTCCTGGCCGAGCGCAGCCCCGGCACAGGCAAGGGACGCGCCACCGCCGAGTTCATGTGCCGGCTGTATCGCGCGCCCGTCTCACTCGAGGAGACGGAGCTGCTCTGCACCAGCTTCGAGCGCACCCGTGACCGCCCCAAGATCGAGGAGCATCTCGATCGCGCGCGGGTGGCAAGCCGGAGTTGAGGCAGCCGCGCGCGGCTACACACCGTCATTGCGAGCGCAGCGAAGCGATCCGGAATTCCTCCGCGGAAAGACTCTGGATTGCTTCGCTGCGCTCGCAATGACGGAGTATGAGGCAACAGCTTTGCTCTTCCGGTTCGCATTTTGAATCGCAGATACGCCTTCGCGTCCTCGCGGCTGATTTCGCCCGAGCTTTGCTTCGTCGCGCCCCCTCTTGTCCGAGAGGGCGCAGGGAAGGCCGGGTGCTGACCTCGCACCCGCGGTCTGCTGCGCGAATGTGTAGCGCAGGAAAACCGCACAGCAGCATACAGGTGGCGCCAATCACTCGGCCTTCCCTGCGCAGTGGTTTGACGGCTTATGCCGTGCTCTCCCGGGAGCCGAGTTCGTTCTGGCCTCCCTCGCCTCGCAGATTAGCGATGCGGTTGACCCGGTTGGGCGCTCCACATCTCCGCGAAAGCTTGGCCGTAGCGACGACGGCCAGGACCACACGGTTTTGCCGTACGCACGGCTCGCCATTTCGCCGCAGTTTTCCCGGCCCTGTCGACGGAGCCGGAAACTTACAGACGAGACGAACCTGACAGCGCCGCTCGTCGGCACGCGGTTTCGGGCTCACAGGGACTACCCGCCCTGCCCGCACCTCTCACGCCCAACGCTGCCCGCGTCCACCGCAAGCCCGGCTCGCAACCAAGACGACACGAGATCGCCCCTCAAGGATGAGCCGGGATGCCCAACACATACGCCATTTCCGAATTTCGGTAAAGTGGAATATTTTCGCCAGCGCGGATTGACAGCTCCTGCAGGTGTTTTGCCCGTCGGGCGCCGTTACTGCGCGCCCGATCCGCCCTGCACGATCTTTTCGTTCAGCTTCTGATCGACGGTATCGACCGTGCGGTCGATCTCGGCATTGGGCGCGCCGATCTGATGCGAGATCAGCTTCACCAGAAGGTCGACGCGCTCGATAAATGGCGCACCGCCGGCCACGGCCCGCGCTGCCGACGACGGCTTGAGCAGGCTTTCGGCGGCCTTGGCGTATTTCGCGAACGGCACCTGGTCCTGCGGATCGGCGCCGAGGCGGCGCGCGATGGCGTCGACATGGTCGTAGATCGTCTGCGAGCGCGCGAGGTCGCCGTGCACGGCGTCGCGGATCGACTGCGGCTCGTGCGGGGTGATGCAGCGGTAATTGCCGGTGAGCAGCATCGACCATTTCGCCAGCGGCACGAACAGGGACTCGAACACTTTCAGCTTCACCGGCACGTCATGACCGTCGAGCCTCACCGCGTCGATATCGGCCTCGAGCTCGCGCAGCACCTTGTTGTGCGCCTCGTCGGCGAAGGCCGAGGCCTTGAAATTCGTGGGCAGGCCAACATGCAGCACGTTCGCCGCCTCTTCCGGCGGACGGAAGGCCTGCGGATCGGGCGAGCACAGCGTCACGAGCCCCGGCTCGAACCGCTCCCACACCAGCGCATTGGTGTAGGCCTCCTCGAGATCCATGTCGGCGAGCGCCGGAATGCGCTTGAGATAAGGCAGCGGCGGCATGTTCATGATCGAGAGGCACGGCAGCTTCGCCGCGGCGATCTTGATCATGAGCATGCGGACCGTGTGGTTGGTGTATTGCGGCTCCTGCATCGCCAGGCCGACGAGATCGTAGCGGGAGACGTCGACATTCTGCGGCGTTACCGCGTCGAGCTTGCCGGGCAGGTCGCGCGAGAAGATCGCGCGGTGCACGGCCTCGTCGCGCAGCTTGATACGCACCTCGGTACCGTCGCGGTTGATCAGCTCGGCGGTCTTGGCGCGGCAGACCAGGGTCACGTTGTGCCCGGCCATCAGCAGCTTGGTGCCCAGCAGGGAGCCGTAAGAAGCTCCCAGAATCAGAACGTTACGCGCCATGTTCACCCCTCGAGAACTTGTGCGATTTTTGCGCCCCATTCGCGGGCGAGTTGGCGGCATGTAAGGCAAACCGGCCGGGGATGGCAACTGGGATATTGCATACAAGGACGCGCCGATTATTCCGTCTCCCGGACGAGACGGCGGCGCGGTTCCTCTGAAGCGACTTTCCGTTTTACCGGAATCAGGAGTCCTCGACGATTCGGCTCCCGCCCCGGACCGCACTTCCACGGCTTTCGAATCCCGACTGAAATCCGACGTGGGCAACGCGGGATGATTCGTCCTGTTTCGCTCGACGCATCCCGATCCGATTGATAAGCCCCTGTCCGCGAATGGAAGGGCCTGAGTCGGGATATGACGGTTGCGATCGAGATGGGGCTGACCACGGCGGGCGCTGTGGCGGCCATGGACCTCGAGGAACTCCTGGCGACCCGTCTCCTGGTGCAGGGCAATTCGGGCTCCGGCAAGTCGCATCTGTTGCGGCGCCTGCTCGAGCAGAGCGCGCCCTGGGTGCAGCAGGCCATCATCGACCCCGAAGGCGATTTCGTCACGCTGGCCGAGCGCTTCGGCCATCTGGTGATCGAGGCCGAGGATCACACCGAGCGCGGCCTTCAGGTCGCGGGCGAACGCGCCCGGCTGCATAGGGTCTCCACCGTGCTCAATCTCGAAGGACTGGATGCCGAGAACCAGATGCGGCGCGCGGCTGCCTTCCTCGGTGGCCTGTTCGACGTCGAGCGCGACCATTGGTACCCGATGCTGGTAGTGGTCGACGAGGCGCAGCTGTTTGCGCCGGCCGTCGCGGGCGAAGTGTCGGACGAGGCGCGAAAACTCTCGCTTGGCGCCATGACCAATCTGATGTGCCGCGGCCGCAAGCGCGGGCTCGCCGGCATCATCGCCACGCAACGGCTGGCAAAGCTCGCCAAGAATGTCGCGGCCGAAGCCTCGAACTTCCTGATGGGCCGGACCTTCCTCGACATCGACATGGCGCGCGCCGCCGATCTGCTCGGCATGGAGCGGCGGCAGGCTGAAGCCTTCCGCGATCTCGAGCGCGGACAATTCATGGCGCTCGGACCTGCGCTGTCGCGCCGTCCGCTACGGCTGAACATCGGCCCGACCGCGACCTCCCCGCGCAATTCGACGCCGCGGCTGCTGCCGATGCCCGAAGCGGCGCTGGAGGATGCCCGCGCCGTGATCCTGGCCGCGCCGCCGCCCGATGCCAGCCGCCCGCAGCGTCGCCCTGCGCCCGATCTGCTCGAGCAGCTCCGTGCGGCCAAGGCAGCAGCGCCCGAAGTCCGCCCCGAGGTGGTCGAGGTCCTGGTCAGTGCCGAAGAGGTCGCGGACCGGCGCGAGCGGGTGGATCGGACGCTGCGCGCCGTGCTGGCTGCGCCCGATGCCGGCTTCCGCGCCATCGGCGTGCTCTATCAGGAATTCGTGGTCCGCTGCCGCATCGAGGGCCTCGGCGCATCCGTCCCCGACCTCGGCGAATTCCGCCGCATGCTGACGCATGCGCGCGCAGGCCTCGGCACAGACATCGCCGAGGACGATGCCTGGCAGGAGGTGACGCTGCGCGCCTCGATCCTGCCCGACGACATGCAGGGCGTGTTCATGATGATTGCCCGCGCCGCCAAGGAAGGCTGGCCCTGCCCCGGCGATGCCGCGATCGCGCGGGCCTATGGCTCGCATTCGCTGCGCCGGGCCCAGCGCCTGCTCGGCTACATGGAGGAGCAGGGCCTGATCGTCGTCCAGCTCGACGGCGGCGGACGCAGGTTCGTGACGCTGGTGGAATTGGCCTGGGCGACCGCCCCGGGCGATCCCAATGGCGATGATCTGCCGGTGGAGCCGATGCCGAGCGCGGCTTCGCTCTAAGCCGACGAATTCAGGGACACCTCGTCACTTACGCCGCCTCGGTCGCATCGGGCAAACGGCGCGCCTGATCCGCGAACATGCGGCGGTAGAGCAGGCTTGAGACGAGCCAGGCGAGCGCGAACAGCGCGATCACCGCGAAGCCCACATTCGCGAGCGAGTCGTTGAGGGCATCGACCAGTGCCCACACGCCGCCGTTAAGTCCAAGTCGATCGGCGATCAAACCAAGCGCCTCGATACCGCCGATGAACAGCGCGACCGCGACGGACGCGCCGGTGATGGTGAGGTTGTACCAGAGCTTTCGCATGGGATCGACGAAGGCCCAGCGATAGGCGCTCACCATCAGCGCGGAGTCGGCGGTGTCGACCAGCGCCATGCCCGACGCGAACAGCGCGGGGAAGACCAGGATATCGGCGAGCGACGCGCCGCGCGCGGCTTCGGTGGCGGAGATGCTGAGCAGGCCGATCTCGGTCGCGGTGTCGAAGCCGAGCCCGAACAGCAATCCGAGCGGGAACATGTGCCAGGGTCTTGTCACCAGGCGGAACATCGGGCCGAGCAGGCGGGCGAGAAAGCCGCGATTCGCCAACAGCGCGTCGAGCTGGCCTGCGTCATGGACGCCATACGCGCGAGCGATCCGAAATGTCCGCCACAGGCCGGCAAAGATGACAAAATTGATGGCTGCGATGACGAGCAGGAACAGCGCCGACACCGAGGTGCCGATCAGGCTGCCGAGATCCCTAAGCAGGCTATCGCCACCGAGGCTGACCACGCCGAGCGCGAGCAGCACGGTCGCGATCACAACAACAGTGGAATGGCCGAGCGCGAAATAGAGGCCAGCGCTGCGCGGCGTATCGCCTGTCTGCATCAGCTTGCGGACGACGTTGTCGATGGCGGCGATGTGGTCGGCGTCAACGGCGTGGCGCAGGCCGAACACCCATGCCAGCAGCGCGGTCGCCATCACCGCGGGCCGGTCCGCGAACAAGGCGAAAGCCCAGGCCCATGCGGCAACGTTGGCGGCGACGAGCCCGCCGAACAGCAGCACGGTGGCGGGCTCGACCGCTCGCAAAGACCATCTCGTCACCGAACTCATCCCGCCGCGCGCCTCATTGCGTCAACGGTATGATCTTTTCATAGAATGATCATACGGACCAATGCAATCCCGTGCGATCGGGCCGATTTTCGTGCATGGCCGCCTTACGCCGCCTCCGACCCGCCGAGATAGGCGTCGCGCACACGGGGGTCGTCCTTGAGTGTCCGCGCTGACCCCGACAGCACGATCTTGCCGGTCTGGAGCACATAGGCCTCGTGGGCAATCTCGAGCGCAAGGCTGGCGTTCTGCTCGACCATGAACACCGAGACGCCTTCCTGGTTGATGGTGCGGATCAGCTCCAGCACGCGGTCGACATAGAGCGGCGACAGGCCCATGGTCGGCTCGTCCATCACGATCATCCTGGGACGGCTCATCAGCGCGCGCGCCATCGCGACCATCTGCTGCTCGCCGCCGGAAAGTGAGCCGGCACGCTGCGACAGCCGCTGCCCAAGCTTCGGGAACAGCGTCAGCATCTTGTCGAGATCCTGCGCGATCGCCTCGCGGTCGTTGCGCACGAAAGCGCCCATCAAGATGTTCTCGCGGACGCTCATATCCGCGAACAACCGCCGCGCCTCCGGCACCGAGGCGATGCCGCGGCGGACGATCTGCGGCGTCGTCAGCCCGATCAGCGAGGCGCCGTCAAACGTCACCTCGCCCGAGCGCGGCTTCACCAGGCCCAGAATGATCTTCATCGTCGTCGATTTGCCGCTGGCATTGCCGCCGAGCAGGCAGACGATGTGGCCGCGGCCAACGGTGATGGACAGGTCGAAATGCACCTGCGCCTGGCCGTAAAACGTGTTGACGTTTGTCAGGGCCAGCAGCGGTTCGGGTGCGCTCATGGTCATGCCGCGCTCTCCTGTTCCGCCGCTCCCGACAGGCCGTGGCCGAGATAGGCCTCGATCACCTTGGGATCCTTGCGCACCTCTTCGCCGGGCCCTTCCGCGATCTTCTTGCCCTCGTCCATGACGATGACGCGGTCGGAGAGACGCATCACCATCTCCAGCTTGTGCTCGATCAGGAGAATGGTCAGGCCTTCAGCCTTCAATTCGGCGACGAGGCCCTGCATCTCCGTGGTCTCGCTCGGGTTCATGCCGGCGGTCGGCTCGTCGAGCAGCAACAGGCGCGGCTTCAGCGCCAGCGCGCGAGCGATCTCGACACGGCGGCGATTGGCGTAGGACAGGCTGTAGGCGGGCTGGTCGATCCGCGGCAGCAGCCGCTCGCCGAAGCGGGCGAGAATGGTTTTGACCTCCTCGCGCAGCCGCTCTTCCTCAGCCTTAACGCTGGAAGGGCGCAACAGCGCCAGCCCCAATTCCAGGAGCGGGCCGATCACCGGCACCGCCGGCTTCACGGCGCGCAAGCGCGTGTGGGCGCCGATCAGGACGTTGTCCATCACGCTGAGATTGCCGAACACGCGGCCGAGCTGGAAGGTGCGCGCGATGCCGCCGCCAGCCAGCCGTTCCGGCGAGAGGCCGGTGATGTCCTGCCCCTCGAACCGAACCTCGCCCGCATCCGGCCGGTCGAGCCCGGTCACGAGATTGAACAGCGTGGTCTTGCCGGCGCCGTTCGGGCCGATGATGCTAACGAGCCCACCCTTGGCGAGATCGAGATCGATGCCATCGACGGCGGTCAGTCCGCCGAAGCGGCGGGTCAAGCCGCGCAGGGACAACAGCGGTGCATGCGCCTCCGCCATCAGATCGTCCCCAACAGGCCCTGCGGCCTGAACCGCACCAGCAGCAGCAGCACGATGCCGTAGATCAGGATGCGATACTCCGCCGCGATCCGGAATATCTCCGGCAGGCCGACCAACGCCACCGCCCCAACCACGGCGCCCACGACGTTGCCGAGGCCGCCGAGGATGACGACCGTTAGCGCCAAAATGGATTGCTGCGTGTTGAAGGTTTCGTGGTTGATGTAGGAATACAGATGCACGGCGATACCGCCGCTGACGCCGGCGGCGAAGCCGCCGAAGATGAAGGCGAGCGACTTGTAGCGGTTCAGGCTCAGCCCATAGGCGCGCGCGGCGATGTCGTCGTCGCGGATGGCGCGAAAGCTGCGGCCGAGATGCGACGAGAGCAGGCGCGCCTGGAGCAGCGCCAGCGCGACCATCACGGCAAAGCTGAACCAGTACACAGACGTGGGGCTGATCAGATCGTAGCCGAACAGCGACAGCGGCGGGATGCCGGAGATGCCGATCGGGCCGCGCGTCACGCTCTCCCAGTTCAAGATCACCAGCGACACGATCTCGCCTATGGCGAGCGTTGCGATCGAGACGTAATGCCCGCGCAGGCGGAACGACGGCGAGATCAGGATCGTGCCGAGCGCGGCACTCATCAAGCCGCCGGCGATGATGGCGAGACCGACCGGAACGGAGAGCGTCAGCGACAGCAGCGCGGACGTATAGGCGCCGATCGCGAGCAGCGCCGCGTGCCCCAGCGAGACCTGCCCGATCGTGCCGGCAACCAGCGTAAGACTCAGCGCAAGCATGCCAAGCAGCCAGGCGTTGATCAGGGTCTGGAGCATGTAAAAGGACACCGGAAGCAGCGGCAGGACTGCGAACGCCGCGACCGCGACAGCCAAGGCCCAGCGCGGAATGCGCACCGGCCGGCTCGGCGCGATGAACGTGCCGGTGAGCGGCTCGGGCGGCGCCTGCCGGGCGCTGGCGAACAGGCCGTTCGGCCGCAGCACCAGCACGACGACCAGCAACAGGAAAGCAAACAGATTGCGGTAGCTGGTGCCGAACACGGCAACGCCGTAGCTCTCGACCAGTCCGAGCAGCAGACTGCCGACAACAGCACCCGGCACGTTGCCGGCGCCGCCGACGACTTCCGCGACAACGCCCTTCAGCGTTGCCTGCAGGCTCATCGCGGTGTCGATCTGGTTGTAGTACATGCCGACCAGCAGACCGGAGACGCCGCCGAGCGCAGCCGCAATGCCAAACACCGCCTGATTGACGCGGTTGACATCGACGCCCATCTGCATCGCGGCGTCGCGGTCCTGCGAGGCTGCGCGCACCGCCCAGCCGAGCTTGCTGTAGCGCAGGAACACGAACAGCGAGAGCGCGCTGGAGATACCGACACCGGCGATGAGGAGATCAAGCGGCCCGATCGTGCCGCCGCCGAGCTGGAAGCGCACGTCCGGCAACTGGCTCGGCAGCGCACGCGGATTGGGCGAGAAGGTCAGCATCACCAGCTGATCGAGCACGAAGCTGATGCCGATCGTCGCCAGCAGCGGCGCGATCCGCACCGAGTTCTGCAGCGGCCGCAGGCCGAACCGCTCGATGATCAGCCCGACCAGCGCCGCCACCACCGCGACGAAGATGATGGTGATCGGCAGCGGCGTGTGCAGCTGCACCACCGCGACCCAGCCGATATAGGCGCCGACGAGATAGATCGACCCTTGCGCAAAGTTGATCAGCCGGCTGACGCCGAAGATCAGCGCGAGCCCGACCGCAACGAGGGCGTAGACATTGCCGACGATCAGCCCGTTGATCGTGTAGTCGAGCCAGGAAGCCACGCGATGGTCCCAATCAGAGAAAAGCGGCCGAAGCCAGCGCCCCGGCCATCGGGTCAGGTCGGTTTGCCGTCCCAAAGCGCGAACTGGCCCTTGCGCACGACGAGCTCGGCATTCATAGCACCCTTGACGCGGCGGCTGGCAACGTCGAACGTCGCAGCGCCAAAGATGACGCTCGGGACGTCCTTCACTTTGGTAAAGGCGTCGCGGATCGCCTTGCGATCGGTGCCGCCGATCTTCACCACGGCGGCGGCCATGTTCATCGCGTCATAGGCGTACGCATTGAACGCGTCGGGCTCGAGCCCATTGTACTTCTTCTTGAAGCCGGCGATGAATTTCTGCACCTCCGGACGCGGATCCTCCGGGAAGTAGCGCGTGCCGACATGGACGTCCTCGACGGCGTCGCCGCCGAGCTCGAGGAATTTGGGCGAGTAGACCGAGCTCGCGGCGCAGATCACCTGCTTCAGCCCGACCTGCCGGGCCTGCCGCGCGATCAGCGCACCGTCGGAATAATAGGAGATCAGGACCAGCCCGTCCGGATTGGCGTCGCGCACCCGGACCAGCGTGGAGCGGAAGTCGCGCTCCTCGGCGATATAGCCTTCGGTGACCACGATCTCCGCGCCATATTCCTTGGCGGCGTTGTTGAAGTAGTCGCGGCTGGTGCGACCCCAATCGGTGTTGAGGTGCAGCACGGCAAGCTTCTTCAAACCAAGCTTCTTCACGGCATAGGCCGCCAGCAGCGGCTGCTCGTCGGCCTGGCTGACCGACGTGCTCCACATGAAGTCACCGCCCTTGGTGAAGTCAGGGTGCGAATTGGTGAAGCCGAACTGCACGAGACCGCCACGCTGATAGATCGGCGAGGCCGCCATCGATGCGGGGCTCGAGAAATCGCCGAGCTCGAGGACGATGCGGGGATCGGAGATGAATTTCTGAGCGATCGCCACCGACTGGCGCGGGTCGCTCTGGCTGTCCTCGAAGCTGTAGGCCAGCTTGCGGCCGTTGATGCCGCCGCCGGCCAAAATCTCGTCGAGCGCGAGATCAAAGCCCTGCTTCCACTGCGTGCCATATTGCGCGTTCGGTCCCGTGAGGGGACCGCTGACGCCGAGCAGGATCGGCTCGGCGCTGTCGGCAAAGGCTGCGCGCGAAAGCGCCGTTCCCGCGATTGCGGCGGCGAGCGAGCCCTTGACCAGGGTTCGGCGATTGATGTTGCTCATGCACGGCTCCATCCAGTCAGGTGTTACAGACAAGCAGCAATTCTTGTGCCGGTGAAATTGCCTATTTCGAGGGCTCGCCGAGCGACAGCATCAGCCGGTTCGCCCAGTTGAAGAACGAGGCGCCGTTGATGACGTCGACGATCTCGGCGTCGTCAAGGCCGGCACTGCGCAGCTCCGCGATATTATCGGGGCCGAACGCGATCGGCGTCGATGCCAGCGCCACGGACGCCTTGACCACGGCGTTCCAGCGCTCGCCGAGATCGGCGTTGACGCCTTCGTCAAGCAGCTTCTGCACGTCCTCGCGGCGCTTGGAATAGGTGCTGGCGAAGCGCGCATGCACCGAGGCGCAATAGATGCAGCCATTGTAGCGCGAGGTCGCAGCCGCCGCGAGCTCACGCTCGGCGCGCGGCAGGCCGTCGGCTGTGTTGTAGAAGATGTCCTTGTCGGTCTTGGTGCGGGCTTCCAGCACCTCGGGATCGCGCACCAGCAAGCGGAAATATTCCGACTTGGCGCGGGCGCGATCGACGAGACCGGCGAAATGCCGCTCGGTGAGCGCGGCCTCGGGCAACGGCTCGATCCACGAGACCCAGCCAAGCTCATCCTGGGTGAAGACGACGGGCGGATTGACGGTGGCGCTCATGATGCGGCCTCCTCTTAGGCGTTCGCTGCGGCGAGCGAGCGCAAGCCGCTGACGACGCGCACCTGAAACGACAGGAATGCGACGAGTTGGGAGAAGGTGACGATGCCGGTGTTGGACCAGCCGGCGGCCAGCAGCGCCTTCATGTCGGTGGATGCCGCATCGCGTGGCCGGAACACCAGGAGGTGCGCATGCTCGAGCGCCGCGACGAGCCGGGTGCCGAGAACGGACTTGCTCGCCGTACTCACGCGATAAATCAGACCGGCTGTGTTCTCGACCGACAGCGGACCTGAAGGAAATGAGCCATACGGCCCCGAGGTCTTGCCCCGCGCGATCTCGGCCTCGACCGCTTCAAGCAGGGCCGCGCCACCCGCGCTTGCCGCAAGCTTCTCGCGATAGAAGGTCGCAACGGGAGACTCGCCATGGAGCCCGGTCACGAAGGCCGCGACCGCGGCGCGTTCGAGCAGCGAGACATCGCCGGCGTCGATCGGCTCGAACAGCGAGAGATAGCTCTTCTGCGCGTTGTCACGCGCCTGCAGGCGCCGTGCGCGAATGGCGTCAAGCGCCGATCCCGGCTTGATCCCGGCGAGCGTGTCGATGATGTCAGGCGTACTCATCATAATGCCTCGTGCAATCCAAAAAATCCCAACTAGCCTGCCAGCACCACGTCGGCAGCCGTCCGGCTCCAGCCCAGCGCCGGTGCGACCTTGTCGGCCACGAGCTCGATAGAGCGCAGCACATAAGGGTGCGGCGCATCGACCGAGTGAACCTGAAAGACCAGATCAGTCACCCGCTCCAGCGTCGCGTCTGATCGCAGCGAGGCAATGACCTCGTCGGCGCCGCCGACATGGGTGTCGAACGCCGTGATCATCTCCTCCAGCGTCTCGCCGGGGGGAAGGCGACCGCCCTTCATGAACTGCGGCAGCGCGCGGCGCAGCCCGATATCGGCGAGCCGCAGGGCCTCGCGATGATCGTCGGCGACGAACACGCTGCGCGACGCCATGATCCGCGGCTCCGCGCCCGGCGGCAGCGCTGCGAGATAGGCATCGATGATCGGATTCTGGATCTCGGCGAGCGTGGCCTTTGGCGCGTCCTTGGCCCGGGGCTGGGTGCGCGAGAGCAGCAGGCCGTCTCCAGCCTTGCCGGCGCGCGCGCCGCCTGCAACCGAGAATGTCGCCTGCCAGATTCGCTTGTCCAGCTGCGGCCGCTGCGGATAAAGCGTGTCGCCGCCGTCGAGCGGCTTGCCGGTCAGCGCCTTGCGGACGATCTCCAGATTGCGCGCAAAGATCTCGTTACGCTCTGTGCCGTCGAGGCCAAAGGCGGCGAAGGCGGACGGATTACCACCGGTGCCGACGCCGAGCTCGAACCGGCCGTTGCAGAGGAGATCAAGCACCGCGGCGTCCTCCGCCACCCGCACCGCGCTCTCCAGCGGCAGCGTGACGATGCCGGTGCCGAGGCGAATGCGCGAGGTCTGGGCTGCGACATAGCCGAGGAAGGTGAAGGGCGACGGCAGGCCGCCCTCGCGCTCGTGAAAATGGTGCTGCGCGATCCATGCGGAATCGAGACCGGCCTTCTCGGCGCGCACGATCTGCTCGGCGGCGAAGCGATACCGCTCCGCGGGCGGAGCTTCATCGAGAAGCCGCGTGAAAAATCCCAGGCGTTTCAGGTTTGCAAAGCGTTTCATACGACCCCTGTCGGGCGAGGATGGCCACGGCCGCCCAATGATGTCGGTTGCCGGAGCCCGAGACAAGCGGGCAATGCGCAAGGCTGCCCGCCGGGATCGGCGTCCTGCGCTGGACCTTGGCGAGGCAGATTGCCTACCAGCTCGGCAACACGGCGCCCTTGAACTTGGTGAGGATGAACTCCTTCACCTCGGGCGTGTGATAGCTGTCGACCAGGATCTTGACCCAGGGCTTGTCCTTATCGGCGCTGCGCACCGCGATCAGGTTGACATAGGGGCCCTTGGGGTCCTCGCGCAGGATCGGATCCTTGACGGGATCAAGGCCCGCCTGGGTTGCATAATTGGTGTTGATCGCGGCCGCATCGACGTCATCGAGCGCGCGCGGCGCCTGGGCCGCATCGACCTCAATGAACTTCAGCTTCTTGGGATTCTCGGTGACATCGAGCACGGTCGGCTTGAAGCCCGTCCCGTCCTTCAGCTTGATCACGCCCTTGTCGCGCAGCAGCAGCAGCACGCGGCCGCCATTGGTCGGATCGTTGGGGATCGAGATCTTGCCGCCATCGGGAATGTCGGCGAAAGCCTTGTGCTTCTTCGAATAGACGCCGATCGGGAAATTCACGGTAAGCCCGACCTGTTCGATCTTGTAGCCACGGTCGGCCTTCTGGTTGTCGAGATAAGGCTGGTTCTGGAACGAATTGGCCTGGATGTCGCCGGCATCGAGCGCTGCGTTCGGCACCACATAGTCGGAGAACTCGATAAGTTGGATGTCGAGCCCCTGCCTGGCGGCGACCGGCTTCACCGCCTCGAAGATCTGCGCATGCGGCCCCGGCGTCACGCCGATCTTGATGGTCTCGGCCGAAGCCGCGGCCGACCATGCGGCAAGCACGGTTGAGAGGATCAGGGCGGAACGAAACGACATCTTTGGTCTCCGGCTGTAGCAACGATGGGAACCGTCTTCCCCTGCCCGGAGCGCGAAATCAATGAAAAGAACGTTCATATTTGCCGCCTGCGGCGGGCGATGCTTCTCCGTGAGACGTCAAATGGGAAAGAATCCGGAGGCACGCACCCGCTCTAGCCGCGATCGGCGCGCCAGGTCGAGGGCGACAGCATGATCAGCACGCAGATCATGGCGTAGGCGGCGAGCGACACCGTGACCATGGCGGCGAGCCCGGTCATTCCCGCGCCGAAATACGCAACCGCAATCCAGCCGCCACCGGCCGCGATCAGGATGCGCGCGACCGCGGATAGCAGGGGGCCCATCGCCCGGCCCGTGCCTTGCGCGGCGAACGACGTGACGAAGCCAAAACCCAGCGCCGCATAGGCCGGTGCCACGATACGCAGGTACGTCATGCCTTCGTTCACGACGTCCGCGTCGTGGCTGAAGATATGCAGCCAGGCCGTCGGAAAGATCGCGACCAGGAGGCCGATCGAGCCGGTCATGATCATGCCCGCGGCGCCACTGACCCAGCCGATCCTTTGCGCCCGCGCGGTCTGGCCTGCGCCCATGTTGACGCCGACCATGGTCAGCGTCGCCGTGCTGATGCCGAACAGCAGCGGGATCATGATGTAGTCGAGCCGCGAGGCGATGCCGTAGCCGGCGAGCGCAGAGGTGCCGAACAGGCCGACCGCGCCGGTGACGAGGATGACGGTGAGGTTGGTCAGCAGGGCGTTGAATGCTGTGGGGATGCCGACCTTCAACATGTCGCCGAAAATCCTTGCGCGCAGCGGCACGATGTGCAGCCTCAGGCCGGATGCGCCCGAGGCCATGTAGCGCAGCAGGAACAGCATGGCCGCGCCGTAATAGAGCCCGAAGGCGACGCCGGCGCCGCCGATGCCGAGGCCTGGGACGGGGCCGAAGCCGAAGATCAGCAGCGGCGACGCCGGAATCGTCACGATCGCGCCGATCAGCGTCACCAGCGCCGGCACCTTGACGTTGCCGGAACCGCGCAGCGCGGCAGCCTGGAGGTTGACGATCCATGCGGGAATCGCGCCTGCAAACAGAGAGTTCGAATAAGTGATGGCCGCGTCGAGCGCGCCGTCGCGGCCGCCGAGCGCGCGGAACAGCGCGGGGCCGCCAAGGCGCACGCCCAGCGTAAACAGCGCGCCCGCGATGATCGCAAGCACGATGGCATGGAACAGTGCCGCATCCGCATCGTCGCCGCGACCGGCGCCGACCGCACGCGCCACCGACGAGGCGACGCCGGAGCCGAACCCGCCATTCGACATCATGGTCATCAGCATGAAGATCGGAAACACCAGCGCAGCACCGGCCAGCGCATCGGTGCCGAGATAGCCGACATAATAGGCCTCCGCGATGTTGACTGCGGTCTGTGCCACCAGGACGGTCACGGTCGGCAGCGCGAGCTTGAGCAGCGTCGGCAAGATCGGTGCCGTCAGAAGCGCGGCGCGCCGCTGATCGGCGGATGTCGGCACGGTGCGAGGCGCGATCGCGCTGCGCGCCGGGGGCTCGATCGCGGACAAGGGCGGTGCGGCGACGTCCTCGACTGACATTGGGCACGATCCTGTGGTTTTCCGGGGGGCTACCAGCGGTCCGGCAACCATTGAATTATTATCATAATGCTTTATTATGGTCGTAATGCAATAGACAAATCGCTCACGATCCTGTGGCCGGCACCTTCCGGGCCGGCCACAGGAGGGAGTCAGGCTCCATGCGCTACGAAAAGGGACACAAGGACGAAACCCGCCGGCACATCCTCGATGTCGCCTCGGCGCAGTTCCGCGAGAGTGGAATAGCCGCGGTCGGCCTCGCCGGCATCATGTCGGAGGCGGGCCTCACCAATGGCGCCTTCTACTCGCACTTCGCCTCCAAGGAGGATCTGGTGCGGGAGGTGCTGACCGATGCGCTCACCCGGCGCGAAGAGCGGCACAAGGCCAATCTGGAGAACGGCGTCGCGCTCGAGACCACGATCCGCGACTATCTTTCGACGCGGCATCGCGACCACGCCGGGACCGGCTGCCCGATCGCCGCGCTGGTCGCCGAGATCGCGCGGCATCCGAAGGCGACACGCGATGCCTTCACCGGCAAGGTCGCCGACATCGTCGTGCTGATGGCGGAGCAGATCAGACTGGGCACAGCGAAGGAGCGTCGGCGCAAGGCGATCACGATCTACGCGACCATGGTCGGCGCACTTCAGTTGGCGCGCGCGGTCAACGACAAGCCATTGTCCGACGAGATTCTGGAGAATGCGGTGGAAGCGGCGGTTGCCGTTGCCAACGAACGCTGACGCGTTCGAACGTCCGGCCGCCATCTGTGGTGCTTTGGAGGCGGCTGAAATGATTCTCTGGCCGTTGCAATACAGCGAAACTTGATGTCCCGGCAGCGGCCGGTTAGCGTCTGTGCGCGGCCTTACAACTTCCACAAGTTCGCTGAGTTCGCATTGGACCGTCGCCTGAACCCGCTGTCAAGCGACGGTCCAGTTTCCTGCTCGGCAAAGCTGACCGGTTCGGCTTTCGTGATCGCTACACCGGATCGAACGCCCGGATCGGCGGCAGATTGCCGGTGAACTTTTCCACCTCGACCGTCGTGAGCTGGCCGGTGCAGCCTTGCGCGAAGGACGAGGTACCGATGTCGCGGGTCAGCACGTTCGGATTGCCGTGAACGCAGAGCGGCGCCTCGTCTTCGGGGTCCATCGGGTCGTACCAGGCGCCGGTCGGGAGCTGCACCACATCGGGCGCGATGCCGTCAGTGACGTTCACCGCGGCCAGGCAGGCGCCGCGTTGGTTGAAGAGACGGATGATATCGCCGTCCTTGATGCCGCGCGCGTCAGCGTCGCGCGGATTCATCCGCGCGACCTCGCGGCCGCGATGTTTGGCGGCGAGCGAATGTCCGCCGAAGTCGAGCTGGCTGTGCAGCCGCGTCACCGGCTGGTTGGCGACGAGGAAGCACGGCGCGCCGGGTTTCGGCATATCGCTCTTCTCGAGCCAGACCGGATGTCCCGGACAATCCGCATCGCCGTGTCCGGCGATCTTCGCGGAGTAAATCTCGATGCGTCCGCTCGGCGTCGGCAGCGCATGCGCGACCGGGTCCTCGCGAAAACTGCGCAGCCGGCCGCCATCGTCGGGCTGCTGCGGCACGACCAGGCTGCCGCGCTGCCAGAACTCCTCGAAGCTCGGGGCCTCTAACCCGCGCTTGGCGAGCGAGACGCGGGTCGGCTCGTAGAGATGCTCCAGCCACTCTCGCGAGGTGCGCCCCTCGGTGAAGGGCTCGCGGGCGCCGAGGCGATCGGCAAGATTGGCGAAGATATCGTAATCGTCGCGCGCAAGCCCAAACGGCTCGGCAATGCGGTGCATCGCAACCATCAGCGGATCGTTGGTGGAATAGCCAATGTCCTCGCGTTCCAGCGTCATGGTCGAGGGCAGCACGATATCGGCGTGGCGCGCCGTCGCAGTCCAGGCGAGCTCGTGCACCACCAGCGTATCGACTTTCGCGAAGGCCTTGCGCAGGCGGTTGATGTCCTGGTGATGATGGAATGGATTGCCGCCGGCCCAATAGACCAGGCGGATGTCCGGATAGGTGCGCGTCTCGCCATTGTAGCGATAGGTGCTGCCAGGATTGAGCAGCATGTCGGCGATGCGCGCCACCGGAATGAAATCACGGACGCCGTTGCGGCCCTGCCCCAGCGTCGGCCCTGGCACGTCGTTGACGCGGCGGCCGTAATAGCCGATCGCGCCCAGTGAATAGGCGTAGCCGCCGCCGGGAAGACCGATCTGGCCAAGGGCTGCCGCCAGCACCATGCCCATCCAAACCGGCTGCTCGCCATGCTCGGCGCGCTGCAGCGAATGCGAGACGGTGATGAGCGCGCGCTTGCCGGCAAGGCGCCGTGCCAGCGTGTGTATGGTGTTCGCGTCGACGCCGCAGATCGCGGCCGCCCATGCGGCGTCCTTGGCCTGCCCGTCGCTCTCCCCGGTGAGATAGCGCAAGAACACCGGCCATCCCTCGGTGTAGCGATCGAGGAAGGCCTGGTCATGCAGAGCTTCGCTGACCAGCGTGTGGACGATGCCGAGCATCAGGGCGGTGTCGGTGCCGGGGATGCATGTCATCCATTCCGCGCCGGCCTCGACAGGCAGGTCATCCCGCAGCGGGCTCATCAGGATGAACTCGCAGCCGCGCTTCCGCGCCGCTTCCATCGCACCGCGCTCGACGTGCTTGCTGATCGAGCCGCCGGCGACCATCGAGTTCTTCAGCGCCATGCCGCCGAACGCGAGCACGATCTCGGTCTCGGCCGCGATCTGCTCCCAGGTGACGTTGCGCTTGGTGATGTCCTCGTAGCCCGCCATGATCTGCGGCAGCAGCACCGAGGAAGCGCCCGAGGAATATGAGTTCACCGAGCGGACATAGCCGCCCATCGCGATGTTGAGAAAGCGATGCACCTGGCTCTGCGCGTGATGCAGCCGGCCCGCGCTCGACCAGCCATAGGAACCGCCGAACACGGCGCCGGGGCCGCGCGTGTCGCGGATGCGCATAAGCTCATCGCCGAGCAAATCGAGCGCCTTCTCCCAGCTGACGGAGACGAATTCGTCACGGCCGCGCCTGTTATCGGGACCGGGCCCGCGCTCGAGCCAGCCGCGGCGGATCGCAGGCTGTGCGATGCGCGCCTGGTGGCGCAACGCGCCGGGGAAATTGTCGATGATGCCGTTCGGATCGGGATCGCCCGCATAGGCCCTCACCTCCAACCCGGCTGCGCCATTGCGTGCGGAAAACACGCCCCAATGCGAGGTGTGCGGCTTGAAGCCGTCCGACAAATCGAGGCCGGGGTCGGGGAAGCCAATCGTATCGTCCATCGCGTGGCCCTCGTCGCGGAGCGCCGTGCAGGCGGCTCCGGTCGCAATCATGGACGCAATATAATGAGGCGCGCACGTGGAGGGCAACGAATTACGGACCCCTGGAACCGCGCGCATGGCCGCATCCCGCAGATCGCACGGCGGCCTGCGGCGCGTTCCCCCTCAACCGGGCATCTCGAGCTGCGCCCCCGCTCAGCTCTGGGCGTCAACCTGGCTCGTACGATCGGATGACGCGGCCTGCCGCGCGGCATAGGCGGACGCAGCTGACGATGTCGGTGAATATTGCGCGAGGGATTCGGTGAGCTCCTCGGCAGCCTCGGTGAGCTCCTTCATCACCGCGGCGCTGTCCGTGACCTGATTGCCGGAAGAATGAATGACCTCGAACGACAATCCGTTCGGAAGATCGACGTGGATCTTGTCGATTCCGACGGTATCAGGGGAGTCGTCATTCTGCGATTGGCCAGTCGCGGAGGACGAATTTCCCGATACCTGCTGACTCGCAAACCGCTGCACGAAATCTTCGATGGATTTGAGCGCGCTGGCGTCCAGGCCGCCGCCACCGAAATGAACGATGCCGACCGACATGCCGTTCGGCAAATTGACCTTGACCTCGTCGTAAGGCGTGCCGTCATGCATCAGCGAGGCGAAGGTCGAGACGTCTCCCTGCGAACCATCGGTCGATTTCGAGGGGCCGGTGGATGACGACGAACCCGTCGCGCTTCCACCACTGATGCTGCTCATGCTGCCGATGCTCATACGCGAACTCCACTGTCATTGCGAACGCACGTTCCGCGTGCAATGGGCATGCCAGACGGGAGATTCATTGCCATCAAGGACTTATCGCGAACGCGAGTCGGCAGATCCATCGCGACGGCAAATCTGTCCCGGCAGAAGCTGCCGACCTGCCGCCACATCGTCTTGCCGAACGCGCGCTCGTCATTTCGCCGCAGGCCTTTCCGACGTTGTCGGCATTGCCGCCTCGTCCCTGATGCAACATGATGGGGTCGGTGACGACTGTTCCTGTGGCAGCTGGAGGTCATCTGATGGACGAAAACGACATCCGCGGCTTCATCGCGGAGGTGAAGCAGGGCACGCTCTCGCGACGCGCGTTCATCCAGACCATGGCTGCGGTCGGGATCGCAGCTCCAGTCGCGAGCCAGATCCTGCTCTGGAACGGCGTGGCGATGGCGGACGCCACGCTGGCCTACAAGCCGACCAAGGCCGGCGGCGGCGGTCCGCTCAAGCTCCTGCTCTGGCAGGCTCCGACGCTGCTCAATCCGCATTTCGCACTCGGCACCAAAGACCAGGTCGCCTCGCGCGTCTTTTTCGAGCCGCTCGCCGGCTGGGACAAGGAAGGCAATCTCATCCCCTGCCTCGCCGCCGAGGTCCCGACCAAGGCGAATGGCGGCCTCTCCGCCGACGGCACCACCGTGATCTGGAAGCTGAAGCAGGGCGTGCGATGGCACGATGGCAAGCCCTTCACCGCCGACGATGTCGTCTTCACCTGGCAATACGCCGCGGATCTCGCCACCGCCGCCTACACCACGGGGTCCTATCAGAACATCACGGTCGAGAAGATCGACGACCACACCGTCAAGCTGACCTTCAAGGCCCCAACCCCGTTCTGGGCCGACCCCTTCGTCGGCTCGGTCGGTCAGATCCTGCCGAAACATCATTTTGTCGACTACGTCGGCGCGAAATCGCGCGACGCGCCGGGCAATCTGAAGCCGGTCGGCACCGGTCCCTACAAGTTCGTCGAGTTCAAGCCGGGCGATCTGCTCCGGGCCGAACGCAATCCCGACTACCACGTCAAGAACCAGCCTTATTTCGACACGTTCGAGATCAAGGGCGGCGGCGACGCGGTCTCCGCGGCGCGCGCCGTGCTGCAGACCGGCGAATATGACTATGCCTGGAATCTGCTGGTCGAGGATGAGATCCTCAAGCGCATGGAGGCCGGTGGCAAAGGCAAGGTGGAGTTCACGATCTCCGGCGGCGTCGAGTTCATCATCCTCAACACGACCGACCCGTGGACCGAGGTCGACAGCGAACGCTCCAGCGCCAAGACGAGACACCCGACGCTGTCCGACCCGGCCGTGCGCCGCGCGCTCAACCTGCTGATCGACCGCGACGGGATTCAGAAATTCATCTACGGCCGCGGCGCCGTCGCAACCGCCAGCTTCGTCAACCAGCCCCGCCAGTTCAAGTCGAGCAAGCTGGTTTACGAGTTCAATGTCGACAAGGCGAACAAGATTCTCGATGAGGCCGGCTGGAAGATGGGTGCCGACGGCATCCGCGAGAAGGACGGCAAGAAGCTCAAATACGTATTCCAGACCTCGATCAACGCCCCGCGCCAGAAGACGCAGGCCATCATCAAGCAGGCCTGCCAGAAGGCCGGAATCGAGATCGAGCTCAAATCGGTCACCGCATCGGTGTTCTTCTCCTCCGACGTCGGCAACCCCGACACCTACTCCAAATTCTATTGCGACATGGAGATGTACAACACGACGATGCCGCAGCCCGATCCGGAGCGGTTCCTGAACCAGTGCGTGTCCTGGGAGATCGCCAACAAGGACAACAAATGGCTCGGCCGCAACGTCTCGCGCTGGTCCGATCCGGAGGCCGACAAGGCCTACAAGGCCGCACAACAGGAGCTCGACCCGGTCAAGCGCGCCGCGCTGCTGATCAAGGTCAATGAGATCTTCTGCGCGGCCAACATCTTCCTGCCGTTGCTGTCGCGCTACATCACCGGCGGCGCCGTCAACAACCTCATGACCGACATCTCGGGGTGGGACGTCACGACGTGGAATGTGGCGAGCTGGTATCGGAGCTGAGGGCGGACACATTCCGTAGGATGGGTCCAGCACTTGAGAAACCCATCATCCTTCGTCGTTCGCCTGGCCTTGATGGGTTTCGCTTCTCCGCTCTACCCACATCGTCATTGCGAGCGCAGCGAGGCAATCCAGAATCCCTCCGCGGAAAGACTCTGGATTGCTTCCGCCTTCGCCAAGGCTTCGGCGGACAAGTCGCTGCGCTCGCAATGACGGAGTATGAGGCAACGGCTTCGCTCCGCATTTCGCCCGAGCTTTGCATGATCACTCGAAGCCGAGAGGGCGCAGGGAAGGCCGGGTGCTGATCTCGCACCCGCGGTCTGCTGCGCGAAATGGTAGCGCAGGAAAACCGCACAGCAGCATACCAGGTGGCGCCGATCACTCCGCCTTCCCTGCGCAGTGGTTTGACGGCTTATGCTGTGCTCTCCCGGGAGCCGAGTTCGTTCTGGCCTCCCTCACTTCCAGCGAATTGACGGTGCGGTTGACCCGGTTGGGCGCTCCACACCTCCGCGAAAGCTTGGCCGTAGCGACGACGGCCAGGACCACACGGTTTTACGCACGGCTCGCTGGTTCGCCGCATTATCTTCCAGCGTTGTCGACGTCGCCGGAAGAATGCAGGCGAGACGAACCCTAGATAGTGCCGCTCGTCGGCACGCGGTTTCGGGCTCACAGGGACTACCCGCCCTGCCCGCTCCTCTCGCACCCAACGCTGCCCGCGTCCACCGCAAGCCCGGCTCGCGAACAAGACGACACGAGATCACCCCTCAAGGATGAGCCGGGACGCCGCAACACATACGCCATTTCCGAATTTCGGTAAAGTGGAATATTTTTGTGGGAAGGGGTTGACGGGATGCGAAACAGGACGGGGCTTGAAGACATGCCGAAAAGGAAGACATGCTCGGACCGTCGCCGCAATTCACGGCTCATCCGATGAGCCATCGCCCTTTGTGGATATCGAACTTCACCGAGCCTTCGTCTCGCATTTTCAACAGGAGGGACTGACAAGCTTCCTCGTTCGCGACATTGGCGCGTTTCATGACTTCGTAGACTTTGAGCGGCTTCTCTCGAAGCGCGATCAGGATATTTTCTCGATCATTCAGCACAACGAAACTCCTCCGACCAACAAGCGCGCCAGATCACTGAAAGTACGACAGCTGATCTTCAGTCACGACCCGTTCGACATTCCCCGACTTGCTCTTGATACGGTATCGAAGACGTCCATCTGCCTCGATGGGCATGCATTGAACGATGGTGTAAACCATTGCCGGATCAATGGCTGCACGTCCTTGTGGACCCTGGGGCTGGTGGCGAACGTCTTCATTCAGCTTATAGGCATATGACATGTGCTTACCTCTAAAGTGATCTACGATTGCTCTACTGTAGAGCATGCTGTGACGCAATGTAACCATTGCCCTCCCGCTCAGACCAGCAAAAACAGCGCTGCGCAGTCCGACCGTGTCCAACGATGTCCTCAGGTTTGGGGCCGGTCTGCGTTCGTGTGGCAGCTTCGCCGGTGCGCTAGAACCGTTGGGTGAACGCCCTGCACTTTTGAGGTCGCCGACTGCGCGACAAGCGTCTATTGTTCCCACGACTCATTTGAACAGCTCTGGACAAGTCGCAGGTGCAAGGATCGAGCATGACCAAACGGACGCGCTCCGCCGAGCAACAGCTCGCGGATGAAGCAGACCGAAAGGCGCAAAATCCAATCGGGGCGCGCCAAACGATCGCGGACAGCCACGCCGATCCGGAGTTCCAGGAAAACCATAAGCGCCTCAGGGCGGAGCGCCTGGCGCGAGATGCCGGGCTGACAAGCAAGAATTGACCCGACTATCGAGCAGCGTCTGGATCGAGAAAAGATGACAAAGACATTTGGTGAGCACCAACCGCCGAAGCCAATCAGCAAAGCGGAGCGTGAAGCACGCAAGGCCTTCCGCCAAGTCGATGCAGTGAAGGCAATGTCCGAGCACGCGCTCGCCGAGCAGGCCTTCGCTCAGAATCGAGAGCGGCTGAAGGCAGAGCGGCTGGCGCGGGAAGCCGCAGCGGGCCCGGCGCCAAAAAAGCAGCCCAAGACGAAGAGCAAGTGAAGGCGCACAAACAGCTGCACGATTTGAGCTTGCAGGAGCGGCTCTAAAGCACCGCCAAAGCTTCTTCCCAGCTGGAGCGGTGAGCCACTCGGCCCGCCTCGTCATCGCGCGCCAAACATATTCGCGATAGCAGTTAAGTGCACTGTCACCGTAATATAGAGTCCAGCTCGGCGTAGCGCTCCAGCAGTCCGATAGCCGAGGGCAGCTGACTCGCAGGCGTCGTAGTTTGAGAATTCCGGCGACTCGCGCAGCAGCTGCTGCGGGAACTGTCGGTGGCTGCGGGAGGCGCAACCGCCGATACCGACACTCGTGCAAATTGCGATCTAATCGAGGCCATCCCTGCGTCCCGAACGCAGTGAACATCTTCTAAGCTGTTGATTTTTCTTGCTGCGGCGTTCTGGAGCGAGAACGGTGAAGACCGCCGCGCCCTGGCCGCAATGAAGGTTCTGGATGAAACGATGCGGGATCAAGAACCCTCGAGCGCTCGCCCCCTCGCATTGGCGTCACGACCGCCGAGTTTCCGTAACGCTCAAGAGGGCACGCGCAACCCAGCTGGTCGCGCCGATGGGGGACCGGTCCCTACTTCAGGTGCAGTCGCATCAGGATATCGTGATTGTGATTGCCGAAGCCGCGGCCGAAGATGTTGACCCCTCCAGGGTGGGCCGCGTCGTCGTCGATGCCGACGCGCAGCCGGATCGAATGGTGCTCGGCGAGTCGCAACTGGGCCAGGGTCACCGACGACAGCTTCTTCGCTCCCATGTAGGTGCCCTTTGGGGAAATGTGCCACTGGGTCAGCGCGCCGTATTGCGAGCCTTCGAGCTTCCACCATCGCGGGGTGTGGACGCCGCGGCGATCGCCGTAGTCGCCCGGTGAGGTCCAGGTGCCGACCTTGACCTCATTCACCCACAGGCTGATGTCCGAGGGCCAGTCGGCATTGGTGCCCGGCACCTCCGACGATAGCTCCAGCGCGAATTCGAGCGCCTCGACATTGGCATTCAGCACTTTTGCGTTGTTGGGAAACTTGTATTCGACATGACCGCGCCCGAACCAGATCAGGGCGGCCTGCACCCGGCACGGATCGAGAAACAGGTCGGGCACGTCGAGCACGCCCATGATGCCTTTGGTCGAACACAGCCCGCAGGGTGCCGAGACATTATAACTGGTGTACAGCCCGACCGGCATCTCGACCTCGATGATGTCCTTTTGCCGACTGGTCTCCTCACCATCGAGCCGGATCACGATCTCGTCGAACCGAGCGGCGCAGATCTTCTGCTGGCCCTTGCGGGCACGACCGATCTCGGTGTCGATGAGTTCGGACTCCTCCAGGATCTGGATATTGGTCGCGATGGTCGATTGCGGCAGCCCCAGCGCCTCGCTGATCTGGTTGACGTTGAGCGGACCGCGCCGCCGCAGCAGCCGCAGGATGCGCACCCGCACCGGTGAGGCGAGGCCGCGGACGATCTCGAACTGCTGCTCGGGATCGACGTTGAGAAAGCTGCGGATACCGTTCGACTTCGGCACGGCCCGTGCCCGTTCCCGCTTGCCGGCGAGTCTTGTCCGCTTCTTCGGATCCGAATTCCTGTCGAGCATGCTGGAGTCCTCGCTGTCCGAGCCGGCAATACCGCACCGGCTCGGGATCCGCGATGTCAGTTCGCGTACAAATGAATCACATTCCACGACGCCGGCTTCAGCCGAGCCCGAATCTGGCCGCCCTCCACGCTCACGCCCTGCAGTGGAGCCGGCTTGACGCGCTCCGCCGCATCCTTGGTGTTGGTCGCCTGGAGGTCGTCATGCCGCAGTTCAAGCGCTTCGCCAACCGCGAGCCGCCCAAAACTCCTGGCTTCGAGACTGATATCTGTCTCCTGGCTGAGGTCGCGGTTGAGCAGGAACAGCGAGAGGCCGCCGCTCTCGCCGGCGACCGCCGCCAGCTTCAGGTACGGCACATTGCTGACCGGGAAGGTCTGCTCGTCGGTACCGCGCGGATCGTAATAGGCCGAATCGTAGGTCTCGGACTCGACCTGGGCGCGCAGCACCTTGCCGCGACCGAGCCGGCTCACATGCGCGAACGGGAAGAAGATGGTCTGCCGCCACGCCGGTCCGCCGGTCTCGGTCATGATCGGCGCGATCACGTTGACCAATTGGGCGAGGCAGGCGGACTTGATCCGGTCGGCATGGTTGAGCAGCGAGATGCAGGCGCCGCCGAACGCCAACGCGTCCTCCATGGTGTAGATCTCCTCCAGGATCGGCGGCGCCGCCGGCCAGCCTTCCTTGACCCGGTCGGCGCGCTTGCGCCGGGTGCGATACCACACGTTCCATTCGTCAAAGCTCAGCATCATCCGCTTGGTTGAGCGGCGCTTCGCCGCTACCGAATCGGCGATCGCGACGACCTCGTCGATAAACCTGTCCATCAGGTCGGGGGCGGCCAGGAAGGCGGCGGTGTCCTGCTTGTAGTTGTTGAGGTAAGTGTGCAGCGAAATGTATTCGGCGTGATCGAAGGTGTGCTCGATCACGGTGTCTTCCCAATGCCCGAACGTTGGCATGTTGCGCGCCGACGAGCCGCAGGCGGCGAGCTCGATGGTCGGATCGACCCAGCGCATCATCTTGGCGGCTTCCCGCGCCACGGCGCCGTAGGCGGCCGCGGTCTTGTATTCCATCTGCCAGGGACCATCCATTTCATTGCCCAGGCACCAGAACTGGACGCCGTGCGGCTTCTCCCAGCCATGGGCGCGGCGCAGGTCAGACCAATAGGTGCCGCCGGGATGGTTGCAATATTCGACGAGGTTGCGCGCGGCGTCGCCGCCGCGGGTACCGAGGTTCACCGCCATCATTGGCTCGACGCCGGCGACCTTGCACCAGTCCATGAACTCGTTGGTGCCGAACGTATTCGGCTCGGTGGTAAACCAGGCAAGGTCGAGCCGCGCCGGCCGCTGGTCGACCGGGCCGACACCATCCTCCCAATTGTAGCCGGAAACAAAATTGCCGCCGGGATAGCGCATGATGGTGGGACCGAGCTCCTTCACCAGATCGAGCACGTCCTTCCGGAATCCCTTCTCGTCGGCGGTCTTGTGGCCTGGCTCGTAGATGCCGCCGTAGACGCAACGTCCGAGGTGCTCGACGAAGGCGCCGAACAGGCGCGGATCGGTCTGGCCGATGACGAAATCGCGGTCCATCAGAACTTTTGCTTTTCTCACTTTTCTCTCCGATGCGGTGCCTGGTGTTACGTTGACGGCGAATTGGCCGGCGCTGTACCGCCGGCAACTTCGGGCAGGAGCACGGCGGCGCGCAGCTGTTGCGAATAGGGGTGTTGCGGGGCGTTCAGCACGGTCCTGGCGTCGCCGCTTTCGACCACGCGGCCATTCTGCATGATCATGATGCGGTCGCTGATGTAATAGGCGGTGGCGAGATCGTGGGTGACGTAGATGATCGAGATGCCGAGATCATCGCGCAGCGCCCTGAACAGGTTGACGATCGACATGCGCAGCGAGGCATCGACCATTGACACCGGCTCGTCGGCGACGATCAGTTTCGGGCTTGAGAGCAGCGCGCGCGCGATGGCGACGCGCTGCAGTTGCCCGCCGGACATCTCGTGGGGGTAGCGATGACGCACTTCCTTCAGCGACAACCCGACCTTGCGCAGCGCCTCGTCGACGGCGGCTTCGAGCGCGTCCTGGCCGACGGCCGCGGAAAATCGCCGCCGCGTCGTGAACAGATAGCGGTCGAGCTGTTTCAGCGGATTGAACGCCTCGAACGGGTTCTGGAAAATTGGCTGCACCTTGTGCATGAACGCGAGGCGATCCCGGTTGCTGCGGACGGTGGAAAGATCGGTGCCATCGAGCACCAGCGATCCGGCACTGGGCTGCTCGATGTTCAGGATCATCCGCGACAGCGTGGTTTTGCCGCTGCCGGACTCGCCGATGATGGTGAATATTACCGGCCGTGCCGCCTCGATCCGGAAGCTGACATCATTGACGGCGACGATGCGCCGGCTCGACAACAGCCCGCCGCGGCTGAACACCTTGGTGGCGTGCGAAACCTCGAGCAATGCGTTGCTCATGGAGCCTGGTCCCCGTTGACGGCAAAGCAGGCGACACGATGGTCCGGCTCGGTTTCGACCATGTCGGGCACGCGCTCACTGCAAGCCGCCATGGCCAGCGGGCAGCGCGGATGAAACCGGCAGCCGGGCGGCGGGTCGGCGAGGCTGGGCGGCGAGCCTTCGAGGCCCTTGCGCTGGATGTCGTCGCCGATCCGAGGCAGGCTCGAGATCAGATGCCGGGTGTAGGGATGCAGCGGCCGGCGGAAGATCTCCGCCGTCGCGGCTTCCTCGACCAGGCGGCCCGCATACATGATGCCGAGCCGGTCGGTGAGATGGGCGTGCACGCCCATGTCGTGCGTGACGAACAGCACCGAGGAGCCGATCTCGCGCTGAATGCCGCGGATCATGCCGAGCACGTCCTTCTGCACCACGACGTCGAGTGCGGTGGTCGGCTCGTCGGCGATGATGAAATCGGGGCGGCAGATGGTGGCGAGCGCGATGGTGGCGCGCTGGCGCATGCCGCCGGAGAGTTCATGCGGATAGGCCGTCAGCACCGAGGCATCCAGTTTGACGCGCGCCAGGTGATCGACCACGGCCTGCTCGAACTGGCGGTCGCTCGCATCGATATGCGAGCGTGCGAAATCGGCAAAGGTCGCGCACAGCCGACGCACGGGGTTCAACACGTTCATCGAGCCCTGCATGATGTAGGACAGATGCCGCCAGCGGATCCGCGCCACTTCGGCCGGCGGCGCCCGGTGCAGCCCGCCGTAGCCTGGCAGGAAGGCGAAATCGACGGTGCCCCCGACCACCTCCAGCGGCGGTTTGATAGCCCCGGCGATGGTCTTGATCAGCGTGGTCTTGCCGGAGCTGGATTCACCGGCGAGGCCGTAGATCTCGCCTCGCCGGACGTCGAAGCTGATGCCGTCGACCGCCTTGACATAGCGCTTGACGCCGAAATGATTGGTGCGGAAATGCGCCTTGAGGTCACGCACCGCCAGGATCGGCGCAGCCGCATCGGGACGAGCCGGCAGGGCGGGCGAGGCCGTCATGAGGCGCCTCCCATCCGGCTCAGGCGGCTGCGCGGATCGATGTATTCATTCATCGAGACCGCCAGCAGGAACAGCCCGATGAAGGTCATGACGACGATGGCCGTGGGAAAGGCGATCCACCACCAGATGCCGGCGACCATCGCGGTATGCTGGTTGGCCCAGTAGATCATGCCGCCAATCGTCGGGGTATTGATGTCGGTGAAGCCGAGCACCGACAGCGTCACTTCGAGCCCGATCGACCACACCATATTGTTCATCGTTGTCGAGAACACGATCGGCATCACGTAAGGCAGGTGCTCCTGCACCAGGATCTCGCGAGTGCTCATGCCGGAGAACACGCTGCTCTGGGTGAACTCCCTGGTCTTGAGACTCATCGCCACCGAGCGGATCAGGCGGGCGTCATAGGCCCAGCCAAGGCAGGCCATGATCAGCGCGAGAATCAGCCACGACATCGAGTCGCGCATAACGAAATAGAACAGCACCAGGATCGGCAGTAGCGGCATCACGATGAAGGTGTCGTTGATCGACATCAGCACGCGGTCGATCCAGCCGCCCTTGTAGCCGCTGACAAGCCCGATCACGAGCGCCAGCACCCGACTGATCAGCGCCACGGTACCTCCGAACAGCAAGGTGTTGCGGATCGCGAAGGTCAGTTGCCAGAACACGTCCTGGCCGCGCGAGGTGGTGCCGAACCAGTAGATCGGCGACGGCGGCACGTCCGGCGGCACCACGTAGACCTGATCGGGCGGATAGGGCGAGAAGCTCGCCAACACCGACAGGATCAAAACAAAACCCACCAGCACGATACCGATGCGGAATTCGGGGTTGTAGCGCAGCAGGTCGCGCAGGATCCGCAGCATCAGCGCACCTTCACCCTGGGATCGAGCAGCGGATACAGGAGATCGATGGCGAGCACGCCGATCGACACGCCGACGATGGAAATGGTGGTGACGCCGAGCACCAAGCCGTAGTCCCCGGCATATACCGCATCGACCAGCAGCGAGCCGATGCCGGGATAGCCGAACACCTTTTCGGTGATGACCGCGCCGTTGAAGATGCCGCCGAGCGAGATCGCCAGCCCGGTGACCTGCGGCACCAGCGCGTTGCGCATCACATAGGAGGTCAAGATGCGGTGGCGGTCGACGCCGCCGAGTTCGGCGTAGATCACATAATCCTCGGTCACCACGTTTGAGACCAGCGAACGCATGCCGAGAAACCAGCTGCCGATGCCGATCAGGATCAGTGACAGCGCTGGCAGGATGGCATGCATCAGCACGCTGGAGATGAAGTCCCAGGTCCAGGTCTGCGGCAGGTTCATCGCCGAGCCGCCGGCGATCGGCAGCACCGGCCACAGAAAGCCGAACACGATCAGGAGCAGCAGCGCCAGGATGTAATAGGGGATCGGATGCAGCCCCATCGCGATCACGCCCATCAGCTTCAGGCCGCGGCTCTTCTGGTAGTAGCCGGCGAGCCCGCCGAGCAGGTTGCCGAGCACCCAGGTGATGATGGTGGAGATCACCAATAACCCCGCGGTCCATGGCAGCGCGCGACCGATTAGCGTCGAGACCGGCGTCGGGAACGCCGACATCGACGGCCCGAAATCCGCCCGCAGGATGCGCCTCCAGAACACCAGATACTGCTCGACCGGCGAGCCGCCGAGCCCGTAGAGCTCCCGCAGTGACGTGCGCATCTGCTCGATGGCATCCGGCGCGGTGTTTCCGAACGAGGTCGCCGCCGAGATCGACTGCTCGACCGGGTCGATCGGCGTGGCATGGGTGATCACATAAGCGAGATTGATGCCGATGAACACCACCAGCACGAATTGCCCCAGCCGCCGCACGATGTAGATGAGGTATCCGTTCATGAGTTCATTGCTTGAGCGGTGAGCGGCTTGCGATCCCTCCCCTTGCGAGGAGGGATAAGAAAACGGCGCTGCCGGTTTAATGCGCCGGCTTCAGCTTCACGAACATGTAGCGGGAGTTGCCCCAGTTCGGCACCGGATCGGTGTAGGGATCTTCCGCGGTCGGGTAGCCGGTCCAGTAGGTCTGGTCCATTGCCGTGAACACATTGTAGGCCATCAGCGGAATGGTCGGCATCTCCTTGACGGCGAGCTTGACGTAGTCCTTCCCGAGCTCGATCGATTTCGGATCGTCGAAGCCGACGCTGCGGGTCTGTTCGATGATCTTGTCGAGCTCGGGGTTGGACCAGCGCTGCCAGTTGCGCTGCGGCTGCGACTTGCCGGGCTCGGCAACGAACTGCGAGTGCCAGCTGTCGAGGAAATACGACAGGTCCTGATGGCCGCCCCAGGTCTCGACACTCCAGCCGATGAAGCTGTCGAAATCGCCGGCGGCTCGGCGGGTCGGCAGCGTGCCTTGCGCAACGTCGATCTTGGCATCGATGCCGGCCTGCTTCCACTGCTGCACGATCATGGTGCCGGCGCGGGTCATCACCGGCCGCAGATCGCCTTCGACCATGACGCGCACCGTGAACGGCTTGCCGTCCGGTGTCGACCAGGCGCCGCCGCGCTTGGTGAATCCGGCCTTCTCGAGGAGTTCGGCGGCGGCCTGCGGATCGGTCTTCCACCAGCCCATGCCGAAGGCGCGGGCGATCTCCTTCGGATCCGACGGGATCTGCTCGCCCATCGAGGGCCGCAGCATGTCGGCGATCTGCTTGCCGACGGTCGGATCGTAGGGCTTGATCTTGCGCTTGCCGGTATCGATCTCGAAGCTCTTCAGCCATTCCTCCATCGGCTGATGGTAGGTGGCCGGATGCGTCCCGGTCGGCGGCACGCCGATCGCCGAGATGGTGGCGGCGCCGCGATAGGACGCCATCGACACCGCCTTGATGTCGATCAGCAGCGCCAGCGCCCAGCGGACGTCGCGGTTTTTGAACAGCTCGTTCTGGTCATTGAAAATCACCGCCGGCAATGTCGGGTCCGGATGGCCGTAGGGGAACCCCTTGAACCAGGCGCGGGTGGTCTTGCTTTGCTTGGCGAGGGCGAACATCCCTTCCGGGGCGATGTCATGGATGACGTCGAGCTCGTGGTTGAGCTGCGCGATCACGCGCTTGTCGGGCGGGCCGGGATCGACATAGGCAAGATATTTCGGACCGGGCTTGCCGAAGCGCCCCAGCGTGGTGCGCTGCCAGTCGTCACGCAATTGCCAGATGTACCATTTGCCGTCGGGGTCAAAGCTGTGCAGCACATAGGCGCCAAGCGAAATCGGCTTGTTGAAGTCGAACTTGGCCGGATCCGGCACCTTCTCGAACACGTGCTTGGGCAGGATCCAGACCGCACCCCAGCGCACCGTGAAGTTGGCGTGGAAGCGCGAATTCGGTTTCTTGAGCTTGAACACCACCGTATACGGATCCGGCGCCTCGACCGAGGCGACGTTGCTGGCCATCACCGCGCTGTAGCGCATCCCCGGATTCTTGATCTGCAGCATCACCGTCGCCAGCACGTCCTCGGCGGTGAATTCGACGCCGTCGCTCCAGAAGATGCCCTTGCTCAGCTTCACCGTCATTTCGGTGAAATCGGCATTGTATTGCGGCTTGTCGGCGGCGAGCGCGTTCTCCCAGACGCCGTTGATGCCGCTTTCCGGATCGATGTACCACAGCGTATCGAGCGCGGCCTGCTGCAAGCCGTTGGATTGCGCGCCGGCGTTGATCGCCCAGATGTTGAACCAGCCGGCGTTCTTGATGGTGCCTTCCGGGTTCTCCAGGATCAGCAGTTCCTTGCGGGGAATGTTCTGCGGAATGCCCTGTGCCTGACCGGAAATCACAGGCAGGAACAGTTGCAGCGCCAGCGCACACACCGCCGGCAGTAACGCACGAATGCGGTTCATCGTTTTCTCCCTCATCGTGCGAGGCTTCAGGGCTCGCGCTTGTTGTGCGCGCGATCCTAGATGGGGGAAAACTGGTGAACAACCAAAATCGTGATCTATATCCGAAGTTCGGGTTTAGTGCTCGGGCTAGCCTGATGCGTGGCTCGGGGCGTCTGGTGGCGCCGACCTCGAGCACGAATGTTTGGCCGTGAAGCGGATCGGCGGCCCTGACCGTCTAGGCCGCGGGTCTGGCCGCGGTGATAGCAGAGCGTCTGCGGCTCGCCGGTCGGCAGCGCGGTCAAGGGATCGATCGCGACGCGCCGCAGCAGCGCCGTCCTTGTGTCGCTGACATAAGCGGTGCCACCGGCGGGCGAAAAGCAGATCGCGTTTGGCATGGTCACCTTAGCATAGAGCCGTTTCAGCTCGCCGCGGTGGAAATGATAGATCGCGCCCATGCCCTTTCGGCCTGGCGTCTCATGGTCCGGTCCACAGCGCGCCGCAGGCGTGGACCCGTCCGTCATTGGCCCGCATCGATACATTGTCGTGCGCAGCGTCAACCGGCCGTCGGCGTCATCGGGCACATAGAAGGCCGTGTCGGTGGTGAGCAGCTCGCGCTCGTTGTCGACAACGGCCAGCGTCAGCTGTTCCTGGCAACGGACTGGCGAATAGGGGACGACGGCAGAACAATGAGAGCCGGCTGACCGGAGCCGCGAGAGCTGCATTGAACTCTCGATGGATTTTCTCTTGGTGGGAACGACGAGGCTCAGTTTCGCGGGAGCGGAGTCGATAAGTCATTGTTTGCGGTCAAAACCAAGCCGCGAGCTGAGATCAGACGCCCCACCGCAGAGCTGCGGTCAGCACCGGGGCATCCCATAATTTCGTCGACTTGCTATCGAGCACAGATACGGTGATCGAAACACCGGCCATGTCGAGGGATGTGACGTAGGAACCGGTCAGGAAGCGCGCCACTGCCACCCCCGCGCTGTCCAGAATCCGCTTTGCGGCATTGACCATCAGATAGAGTTCGATCAGAGGCGTCGCACCAAACCCGTTGACGAGAAGCAGCACTTCACTCCCCTTGCCGGGCGCCAGATCCTTCAGGATCGCATCGAGCAGCTCGGCGGCGATTGCATCGGCGGACGCCAACGGCACCCTGCGCCGGCCGGGCTCGCCATGAATGCCGACGCCCATTTCCATTTCATTGTCGGCCAATGCGAAGTTTGGCCGCCCTGCCGCCGGCACGGTGCATGGCAACAGCGCCACCCCCATCGAGCGGGTGCGCCGGTTGACCTCTTCGCCCAGCGCCGCGAGAGCGGCAAGCGGCATTCCGGTCTCGGCCGCAGCGCCGACCATTTTTTCCACGATCAATGTCCCCGCGACGCCGCGACGACCGGTCGTATAGGTCGATTTCTCCACCGCCACGTCGTCGTTGGTCACCACGCTCGCAACTTCCCGCCCGGCCATCTCGGCTGCCATGGTGAAATTCATCACATCACCTTCGTAGTTCTTGACGATGAAGAGCACGCCTGCGCCCGTGTCGACGGCCTCCGCGGCCTCGATCATCTGGTCCGGTGTCGGCGAGGTGAAGACTTGACCGGGGCAAGCGGCATCGAGCATGCCGAGGCCGACAAAGCCCGCATGCAGCGGCTCATGTCCCGAGCCGCCGCCCGAAATCAGCGCGACCTTGCCTGGCTTCAACGTGCGGCGCCGGACGAATTTTCGCTCGGCACCAAGAAGCAGGATACCCGCATGGGCTGCCGCGAAACCGTCCAGACTTTCTTCGAGTATCGTATCGGTGCTGTTGATCAGCTTTTTCATGAACGTCCTCCCCATCTCGTCTGAAGTTCAAATCAATGGCTCAACCCACACTTTCGGCATAGCGCGCGAGTTGCGCAGCGAAATCCACGATCAGCTGTTCGAGCGCGCGGTTCTTCTTGTCGTCACCGAGGTCGGGTACGGTCACCGAGACGGTGCGGGTGTGCGCTTCGCGGTGGGGTGCACGCAGCCGGCCGGGATGCGCGCGTCCATAGGCTTGGAGGAATGCCGCGCGCTCGGCGCCGGACAGATGGCACACTTCGAAGATGATCGCGACATGCTTCACCGGAATCGGCACCAGATACGCCGGATTGGTGATCTGGGTCACGAAGGAGCGATTCTTGCCCAGCGCCGCCGCCAGCTTCAGCCGCGTCCCCGAGGGCCGATTGTCGAGCACCCGTCGCAGGATGGCCTTGTAATCCGCCACATTGCTGTCACCAGGCGCGCGGGTATCCTCGCCTGCTTCATCCGTCATGAACGCACCTTTGCGATTGCGGCCTTGAGCCGCGCGACGGCAATCGGCGACACCGAGAGAGTTGTCAAGCCGGTGGCGATCAGCGCCGTGGTCAGGCGCGTATCGGCCGCGGCGTCACCGCAGAGCGAGACCTCCACGCCACGCTTTCGTCCGGCCTCGACAGTCCGGGAGATCAGCGCCAGCACCGCCGGATTGCCGGTATCGTTGAGGTCCGCGACGGCACCGATGTCGCGCGCCGCCGCCATCGTGTACTGGGTCAGGTCGTTCGAGCCGATGGAATAGAACGCCGCGCCGAAAGCCTCGGCGCGGAGCGCCGCCGCCGGGACCTCGACCATGATGCCGAGCGGCGGTCGGGCGCAGGCGATCCCTTCCGCCCTGAGCGCCGTGAACTCCGCATCCAGCAGGGCACTGGCACGGTCGAGCTCCGAAGGGACCGCGATCATCGGCAGCATCACCTTCAGCGCCCCGTGCACAGCCGCACGGCACAGTGCCCGCAGTTGCACCCGAAACACGTCCGGCCGCGCGAGCGAGAGACGGATGCCGCGCAGGCCGAGGAACGGATTGCGCTCGCTATCGATCGTCAAGCCGGCGATCGGCTTGTCGCCGCCGGCATCGAGGGTGCGGATCGTCACCGGTCTTCCCTCGGCCCAGTCGAGAATGCGCCGATAGACTGCATATTGCGCATCCTCGTCCGGCAGGCCTTGAGACGCCTCGAACAGAAATTCCGTACGCACGAGGCCGATGCCGTCGCAGATTGCAGGATCGAGGCCAGCGAGGTCTTCGGGCGCGGCGATATTGAGAAGGACCGCGATCCGCTGGCCGTCGGCCGTGCGTGCCGAGTCGAGGCGGCCGGCATCGACGGCGGCTTGCGCAGCATTCGCAACCGCCATGCGGTGCTCGAACAGGCGGCGCGTTTCCGGCTCAGGATCGAAGATCACGGTGCCGGCATCGCCGTCGACGAGCGCCAACGCCGGTGGCTGTCCGTTCCACGACAGTGGCCCGAGCCCAACGACCATGGGCGCCCCGCGCGCCCGCGCCAACATCGCAACATGCGAGGAAGGTGAGCCCGCAGCCAGCGCGATGGCGCCGCCGTGCGACCAGTCAGCGGCAAGAAAAGCGGAAGGCGTGATGTCGTCAGCCGCTACGATCGAGCCGCTGGTAATCCTGGCGACCGTATCCACGCCGCTCAGATGCGCGAGCACGCGGTCGCGGATGTCGACGATATCAGCCGCCCGGGCACGGAAATATTCATCTTCAGCAGCGCGATAGCCAGCTATCTCCACATCGAGTGCCAAGCGCCAGGCGTGGTCGGCAGTGATCCCCTCCGAGATGACCCCATATGCAGGATCCGCCAGCGCGTCATCCTCGAGCATGGCGACCTGGAATTCCAGAATGTCGGCCACCTCGCCCTGAATCGTCTTGATCTGCTCGGCGATCTCCGCCCTCGCGCCTTCAATCGCAGCCCGCAGTGCCGCGGCCTCCTGCGCGGGATCGTCGCTCGCCGTTCGCTTGGCCACAGCCGCAGTCAGCATGGTGACCGGTCCGATCGCGAGGCCCGGCGAGGCAGTACGGCCGATGAGATGAATCTCTGCCACCGCGATCAGGCCTCGCCGAAACCATCATGCACAAGCGCCAGTACGGCAGCGAGCGCTGCCTTGCCATCGGGCCCGGTAACGCGGAAATGCAGCGTTGCGCCCTGCGGCGCCTTCACGCGCATCACCTTCACCGGGCTCTTTGCGTCCGTCCAGGGCCCGTCCACCGCGAGGGCAAGCTCGATCTTCGCGGCAAAGCCCTTCGCGCACTGCGTGAGCTTGACCGACGGCCGCGCGTGAAGTCCGACTTTGTTGACGAGAACCGCCGAGGCTGTCAGCGGCACCGGCGTTTCGCTCGGCCGGCTGGCGTGAGCATCATGCATAGAATTCCTCCGCGCTACGCTTGACGGCGGCAAGCGGCGAGCCACCCGAAGACTCGGTTGCCGCGATCACAGCTCCCTCGACCACCGGGGCATTGCAGACGACGACGCGCGCCCGTCGATCTTCAGGCAGCATTTCTACGGCCATCTCGGAATTTGTCTCCGCGCCGCCGAGATCAACCAGCACCGCCACGCCTGCGGGCGACCACGCCGCCTCGATCGCCTCGAGGATTCCGGCAACATTCGTGCCGAGCCCTCCATCGATGTCGCCGCCTGTCCAGGCAAGCGGCACGGCGCTGCCTACCATCTGGCGCACCATATCCGCCGCGCCTTCCGCGATCTTGGGCGAATGTGAAACGATAACGATCCCGACATTGCCGGAATTTGAACTGTTCATGAACTTGCCTCGAATTCCAGCACCTTGACTGCCGCGCCGATCAAAAGGGACGCCGAACGCGAACCAGGGTCCATATGACCGATAGAACGTTCGCCGAGAAAGGACGCACGGCCGCGGATCGCAAGCATGGGCGTGGTGCGATCGGCCGCTTGCGCCGCTTCCGCAGCTATCGCCTTGGCATCGCCGCCCCCGGCCAACACGACCTGCACCGGCACGAGCACATCCAGCAAGGTTTTCTGCCCCGCCTCCGAGCGCCCGCGCGCTTTGACGGCATCAATCGCCTTCGCCGTCGCCGCGACGAGATCCGCTCGGATCGACTGCTCCGGAAGCGCCTTACCTAGTTCCATGAAGAAAGTGCCAACCAGCGGCCCGGAAGCGCCGCCGACCTTCATGACCAATGTCATTCCGATCGCCTTCAGCATTTCCGGTAGCGATTTGTCAGCAAGGCCGGGCAGTGTCGCGAGCACGGCCTCGAAGCCGCGCTTCATGTTCAGCCCGTGATCGCCGTCGCCGATCGCCTGATCGAGGCTGGTCAATTCGTCGGCGTGCTGGATCACGGATTCCGCTAACGCCCGCACCAGCTTTTCCCTGGCAGCCCGATCGAGACTCATGCCGCCACCCTCCCGCCGGCCGCATCGAATAACAGCGGCTTGTTGAGTCGGAGCGACACCATGTCTCCCGGGCCCAACCTCGCCTCGGGGTCGGCCAACGTCACGACCGGCCGGCCGCCGAGGTCGAGATGGAGATGGCTCTGGTCGCCGAGATGTTCGACTCGCGTGACGGTTGCCGACACGTCTCCGCCGCTGCGTGCGATCATCAGGTGCTCGGTGCGCGCGCCAATGGTCTTGGCGCCGGGCGGAATGCCGGCAAATAGAGCCGCCGGCAGCAGGTTGATCATCGGCTGGCCAAGCCGCGCGGCGACATGGGCGTTGATCGGATTCTCGTAAATCTCGCGCGGCGTACCGATCTGCATCAGCCGGCCCGCCTCGATTACGCCGATGCGCGAAGCCATGGTCATCGCTTCCGTCTGATCATGGGTGACATAGAGGATCGTGGCGCCGAGATCGGTCTGGATGCGCTTGAGTTCGAGGCGCATTTCGCCGCGCAGCTTGGCGTCCAGCGAGGAGAGTGGCTCGTCCATCAGATAGATCGAGGGCGAGCGCACCAAGGCCCGGCCGATCGCGACGCGCTGCATCTGCCCGCCCGACAACTGCGTCGCCTTGTTGTGCAGCTTGGTTTCGATGTGGAGAAGACGCGCGACCTCCTGCACCTTCGCGCGAATCTCGGCCTCGGGTACGCGGCGGATCGGCGCGCGTAACGCGAAGGCCATGTTCTCGAACACGCTAAGATGCGGATACAAGGAATATTGCTGGAAGACGAAGGCGACGTCGCGATCGGCCGGCGCATCGCCGGTCACATCACGTCCACCGATCCGGATCGAACCGCTGTCTGGCGTCTCCAGTCCGGCGACAAGTCGCAGCGCCGTCGTCTTGCCGGCACCCGTCGGCCCCAGCAACGCAACGAATTCGCCGTCTCCAACCGAGAGCGACAGGTCGACGACGGCGTGCGTCCGGCGGAACGCCTTGGAGACCGCCCTGATCTCAACTTCAGCCATGCGCACCTCCTTCATACAACGCAGTGCGGATGGCCCGGCCCGACGCCTTGTCGAAGACCGAGAGCGTATCCGGCCGGAAGTCCAGCCCGACACTTTCCCCAGTCCGAAAGCATATGCTGCTGGGCGAACGGGCCTTGAGCGCGCCGTAACGCGTCGTTACGGTCACGATCTGCGTCGTGCCGAGATATTCCGACCCATAAACCTCACCCCGCACCATGCCGCGATCGGTGAACCGCACATGCTCCGGCCGGACCCCGAGGACGAGGTCGCTTTCCACCAGCGCCTCGCGTGCAGCAGGAATTGCAACTTCGCGCTCGCCGAGCCAGATCGCCTGCGCGCCGACTTGCAGTCGACCGCGGAACGGCAGGAAATTCATAGGCGGTGAACCGATGAAGTCTGCGACAAAGAGCGAAGCAGGCCGGTCGTAGATGTCGCGCGGGCTCGCGACCTGCTCAACGATGCCATTATTCATCACCGCGATCATGTCGGCCATCGCCATCGCCTCGAGCTGATCATGCGTGACATACACGGTCGTCGCGCCGAGCCGGTCATGCAGCCCGCGCAATTCATGAATCATCGCCTCGCGCATTTCGGTATCGAGCGCACCGAGCGGCTCGTCCATCAGGAAGCATTTGGGCTGGCGGACGATGGCTCGCCCAAGTGCGACGCGCTGCCGGTCGCCGCCGGCGAGGCCCGACACTGACCGGTCGAGCAGATGGGAGATACGCAAAATACGCGCGGCCTCCACCACCCGCCGATCGTGCTCCGCCGCTCCGACGCCCTCGCATTTCAGGGGAAAGCCGATATTGCGCCGGACATTCATGTGCGGATAGAGCGCAAACAGCTGGAACACGAAGGCGATATCGCGCGCCGAGGCGCGATTCATCGTAACATCCTCGCCGCCGAGCCTGATGGTGCCGGCCGTCGGCAATTCCAGCCCTGCGATCATGCGCAGTGTCGTCGTCTTGCCGCAGCCGGAAGGCCCGAGCAGGCAGAGGAACTGGCCGTCTTCCACCGTGAAGCTGGCGGCCTTGACCGCATGAAACGTCCCGAAGGATTTGTCGAGCCCTTCGACCCTGATCTGTGCCATCGCGCCTTACTCCCTGACCTTCGAGACGATGGTGAACATCACCGTCCCGAACAGCGCAGTCGCGAACGACCAAGAATAGAGCGTGAGGAAAAATGGCTGCATCAGCATGACGACGCCCGCGGCGATGATCGTCGTCGCGATAGCCTCCAGCGGACCGCGTCGCAGAATCCTGTTTGCGAGGCCGCGTCGGCGCGTGGATGTGTTCGCATCGAGGCTCATTTGCGGACGGCTCCAAAGGTGATGCCGCGCAGAAGATGCTTGCGCAACAGCACCGTGAACACGACGATGGGCACCAGGAAGAGCGTCGTACCGGCGGCTACTGCTGGCCAGTCCTGCCCGCCCTCGCCGATGATGATCGGAATGAAAGGCGGCGCCGTCTGCGCGTTGCCGGAGGTCAGAAGTACCGCAAAGGCGTATTCGTTCCACGCAAAAATCAGGCAGAAGATGGCCGTTGCTGCGATTCCTGTTGTCGCCTGCGGCAGCACTACTTTCACGAAGGCCTGAAACCGCGTGTAGCCGTCGATCATCGCTGCCTCCTCGTATTCCCGCGGGATTTCGTCGATGAAGCCCTTCAGAAGCCAGACGGCGAGCGAAACGTTGACGGACGTGTAGAGCAGGATCATCCCGAGCCGGGTATCCGACAGTCCGACGGTGCGGTACATCAGGTAGATCGGGATCGCGACCGCGATCGGCGGCATCATCCTCGTCGACAGAATGAAAAACAGCAGGTCGTCCTTCAGCGGCACGCGGAACCGCGAGAACCCATAGGCCGACAATGTGCCTAGTGCGACGGCGAGCATCGTCGAACCGAACGCGATGATCAGCGAATTGACGAAACGCGGGACATAGTTCGACGGCCCGGCCACAACCATATTGCGGCTGCGGGCGATGCTGTCGCAAAGCCCGTGCGGCTGGCCCAGCGTCTGGATGAATTCCGGCGTCTGGCGCGAGCGGGTTGTGAATAGATTACAGTAGCCTTCGAGCGACGGCTTGAACAGTATCTTTGGAGGATAGGAGATCGCATCGTCGGGCGACTTGAACGAGGTGAGCACGATCCATACCAGCGGAATCATCGTGATGATGGCATAGAGTATGACGAACAGGCCGGCGAAGCGGCGCGTGCCGGCCGATGGTTCGACGACTGAATGGGCTGCATTTGCGACACTCATCGGTTTTTCACCCGGTTCAGCGCCTTGACGTAGATGTTGGCGAGGCCGAACACCGTCACGAACAGAATAATTGCGAAGGCAGAAGAATAACCGGTTCGCCAACTCTCAAAGGCTGCCCGCTTAAGCGTGATCGAGGCAACTTCCGTGGTCGAGCCCGGCCCACCGCCGGTCAGCAAGTTGACCATGTCGAACATCTTGAAGTTCTCGATACCGCGAAAGAGCACCGCGAGCATGATGAACGGCAGCGCCATCGGCAGCGTAATCGACCAGAACTGCCGCCAATTCGACGCGCGGTCGACCTCCGCCGCCTCATAGATGTAATCAGGGATTGAGCGCAGGCCTGCGAGGCAAATCAGCATCACATAGGGCGTCCACATCCAGGCATCGACGATGACGATGGCCCAGGGGCTCAGCGTGACGTCGCCCAGCATCTGGAACGACGAGGCCGCGCGTCCCGTGAAGAAGGCGACGACGTAGTTGAACAATCCGATCTGCGGCTGATAGAGAAAGGTCCAGAAATTGCCGACGACGGCCGGCGAGAGCATCATCGGCAGCAGAATGATCGTGGTCCACATGCCATGGCCGCGGAATTTCTTGTCGATGAGGAGGGCAAGACCAAATCCGAGCACGGTCTCGATGAGCACGGTCCAGATCACGAAATGCGCCGTCACCTGCATCGCCGCCCAGATATCCGGATCGGTCAGGATCGACTGGTACCAGTCGGTGCCCAGCCATATCGTCGGCGCGTTCGCCCGATTGGCGCGGTAGTTGGTGAACGAGAGATAGATCGTCCACACCAGCGGGAAGATATTGATCGCCAGCAGCAGCACGATTGTCGGCGTGATGAAGAGCCAGGCGAGCGCCTGGTCCGACAGGCCCCGGATACGACGCGCCACGGCTGGCCGGACCGGAACGGCCCGATAGGTGATCTGCGACGAAGCGCTCAAATCGTTCATGGCTTTGGTCGATCCTCGCGCCGGGACCATCAGCTATGCGACAGCTGCCGACGTGGCCGAAGAGAGCCTGGAGCGCGCTCGCGTGCGCTCCAGGCGGTTGCCCTAGAACTTCTTGCCTTCTTCCTTGAAGATGGCCTTCCAGTCCTTCACCAGACCGTCGAGCGCTTCCTGCGCGGTGCCCTTGTCCGCCACCACGTAGTCATGCACGCGCTTCTGTTCGGCTTGCAGGAGTTGCGCATAGGAGGGCTCGGCCCAGAAGTCGACGACCATTCCCATCGACTGCAGGAACTCCTTGGCGAACGGCGCGCTGGTCGGGAAGCTCGGATCGTTCAGCACGGACTTGGCGCAGGAATAGCCGCCCAGCGCCCACCACTTCTTCTGCACATCCCCGCCGGAGAACCACTTGATGTATTGCAGCGCCTCGGGCTGGTTCTTGGAGTAGGAGACCACCGAGATGCCCTGTCCGCCGAGCTGGGTTGCCTGCGCGGCGGGACCGGCCGGATTGACGAAGAAGCCGATCTTGTCGCCGCCGACATTCGGGTCCTTGTGGAGGCCCGGGAAGAAGGCGAAGAAGTTCATCTGCAGCGCGACCTGGCCGGACTTGAAGGCGTCAAGCCCTTCCGACATGTACGAATTGGAGGCGCCGGGCGGCGTGCAGCACTTGTAGAGCTCCTTGTAGGCCTCGAGCCCCTTCACCGCGCTGGCCGAGTTCACCAACCCGTCCATCGCATAGGGCTTCTTCGGATCGTCGTATTTGAAGCCGTAGTCGTAGAGGTAGTTCGAGACCCCCATGGTGATGCCTTCGGAGCCACGCTCGGTATAGATCGAGGCGCCATAGACCTTCTTGCCGTCGATGTCGCGGCCCTGGAAGAATTGCGCGATGTCGCGGAGCTCATCGAGCGTCTTCGGCACGCCGATGTCGCGGCCGTATTTGGCCTTGAAGTCCTTCTGCACGTCCGGCCGCGCGAACCAGTCCTTGCGATAGGTCCAGCCCACCGCATCGCCCATCGCCGGCAGCGCCCAGTAGTTCGGCGTGTTCTTCGGCCATTCGGAATAGCCGATCACCGTGGCCGGCATGTAGTCGTCCATGCTGATTCCTTCCTTCTTGAAGAAATCGTTGAGCTTGACGTACTGGCCGTTCTCCGCGGCGCCGCCGATCCATTGCGAATCGCCGATGATGAGATCGCACAGCGAGCCGTGCGAATTGAGTTCGTTCAGGAAGCGATCGGCATAATTGGTCCACGGCACGAACTCGAACTTCATGCCGATGCCCGACTTCGCGGTGAAGTCCTTCGACAGTTCGACCAGCGCGTTGGCGGGGTCCCATGCGGCCCAGCACAGCGTGATGGTCTTGCCTTGCGCCTGCGCGGGCGTGGTGCCCGCTTCGACGCCGAATGCGGCGCCGACGGCCCCGCATGCCACAACAAGCGTCTTCATTGTCCGTTGCATTGCACGTTCCCTCCGAGTGGGCCGGCCATCGACGTGGCGCGGCTTTCCTGTCCGCCCGAATGCTTCGAGCAGAGCGACACAGTCCGTGACGAGCTGAATAACTAAACTAGCGTTTCCTCGCGCCACCCGGATTCTAGAGGCCCGGCAGGCTCGATTTGTTTAGTGAACCACCATTTACTAAACATTGCAAGCGGAGTTGGCGTCTTGTTGGACGCGCAGCATCCGACGCGGGCATGCGATCGGTGTTGATGATGTTGTGAGGGGCTCGCGCGCAAGGCGCGTCAGTTCGAATGCGGCAGCGCGGTTTCGGCTGCGGCAGCATGAGCCGGCGGAGCCAGTGAGCTCTCTCCACTCGTCATTGCGAGCGAAGCGTCCGGGGAATCGAACCCCTGTTTCATCCTTGAGAGGGCAGGTCGGTCCGCTCGACTTATACCGAAGAGCGTTCGTCGAGACCTATATCCACCACGCACTCCGCACCATCGACAACATAGGCTGCGTGACGAAAATCCCTGATGGTGGCGAGCTTGCCGGCGGACCAGTCGAGGAGCATGAAATATTTCGCCCGCCCGCCCGGCTCATTCGGATCGAACACCAGGATCGCGGGACGTCCCTCGACCTGCCCCGTCACCAGGTGCCAGTCGCTGACCTTCGAGTAATTGCCGAAGTAGTTCGACACCTCGGCCTTGCCTTTCAGCCTGGTGCGGTTGACGAGTTCGAGCCTGACGTCGTCGGCGATCATGGCGCGGATCGCGTCGAAGTCGCGGGCATTGAAATGGCCGACATAGGCGTTGAGCCGCGCCCGATCGGCGTCCGACAGGCCCGGCTGCGGCACATCGTCCGGCTCTCCGGCGAACTCACGCAGTTGCGTGCGTCCGCGATGCAGCGCGGCCTTCACCGCCGGCAGGCTGAAATCCATGATGTCGCAGACCTCAGCCAGTGAGCAGCCGAGCACGTCCATCAGGATCACGCTGGACCGTTGCGCCACCGGCAGTCGCATGAAGGTGCGCAGGCCGGTCGCGGCGATCTGGCGGCTTTCCACATCATCGAGCTGGTCGGCAATCATCTCCACCTCCTCAGCCGAATGCAGCGCCTCCTGCCGGTTGCGGCGACGCAGGAAATCCAGCGCGGTGTTGTGCGCGATGCGGAACAGCCAGCCCTCCGTATTGACGACGGGCGTGACCGATCGCAGCGCCTCCATCGCCTTGATCAGCGCATCCTGCAGCACATCCTCACCATCGATGACCGAGCCGACCATGCGGGCGCAGTAGCGATGCAGTTTCGGTCGCATCCGCGCCAGCAGGGCCTCGATATCGATGGTAGCCAGCGGGTCTGACGCCATTGCTCCTCCGCCTCGCCTGTCAGGACTCGTCCAGCATACGGTAGTTGCCGACGATCCTCACATCACGAACCAGCGGCGGCTCCGCGCAGCGGTCGCGGATGCCGTCCTGGAACGTCTGAAACGCCTTGAGCTTCGGGATCGGGCTCGAGCCGTCCTCGGCCGCGGCCTCGACGAAATGGATGAAGGTGTCATCCTCCAGCCGCAGCGTCAGATAGCGCACGCCGTCGGGCCCGGCCGCCTTCAATTCGGCAAATACGGCCGCAACCAGCTCGGCGTTCCTGTCGGCCAGCTCCGGCTTGGCCTTGTACCTGATCAACGTCCTTCTCATCGCGCGCTCCTTGCTGATGTCGCGACCTGGCTCGCTCATCGCGCTCCATCTTTCCATTCTAGCATGACCCTTGTCGGAAAACCGGTGCTGCGCTCCTCCGGATCAAGGTCGCGTAAATGGCCGCGTCCCCCTAAGACGTTTGCCCGCCGGCAAAGGATGCGGCCCCAGGAGAAATTATTTACGGGCGCATCCTTTGCCACTCCGGCCTCGTCTAGCCCGCAGAACGCGCCGCGACAGGGCGGCGCGACACACGGAGACAGGGCGATGCAGACCCCGACCAATCGCGCCGCGCAAAACTGGGTGCTTGGCATCACCGCGCTTGCATCCTTCATGATGGCGCTGGACGCCATGATCATCACGACGGCATTCGCGGCCATTCGCGCCGAATTCGGCAGCCCGGTCGAGACGCTGCAATGGACTGTCAACGCCTTCAATCTGAGCTTCGCCGTGCTGCTCCTGACCGGCGCCGCACTCGGCGACCGCTTCGGCCGCCGCCGCATGTTCGCGGCCGGGCTCGCCCTGTTCGTCGTTGCATCGGCGGCCTGTGCGCTCGCAGGCAATGCGACCGCGCTGATCGCCGCCCGCGCACTGCAGGGCGCCGGCGCCGCGCTGGTGATGCCGCTGGCGATGGCGATCCTGAGCGGCACGTTCGGCCGCGAGGAGCGCGCCCGCGCGCTCGGCATTTTCAGCAGCATCACCGGCTGCGCGCTGATCATCGGCCCCGCCATCGGCGGCTTCATCACCGAACATTTCGGCTGGCGCTGGGTGTTCTGGATCAACCTGCCGATCGGCCTGATCGCGATCGCCCTGGTGCTGGCACGGTTGCGCGAAAGCTTCGGACCGGCTGCCGCATTGGACATCCCAGGACTGGCGCTCGTCGCCCTCGCAGCGCTGGCGTGGGTGTGGAGCCTGTTGCGCGGCAATGCTGTGGGGTGGACGAGCGCCGAGGTCATGGGTACGCTGATGTCAGGCTTGGTGTTCACCGCCGGCTTCGTGCTCCGGGAATTGCGCGCGGCCGCGCCGATGGTGCCGATGCGGCTGTTTGCATCGCGCGCGCTTGCCTCCGGCATGTCCGCAAGCGTCCTGTTCTACGCCGCGATGTATGGCGTCTTGTTCCTGCTGCCGCAGTTCTTGCAAACCACGCTGGGCTTCGACGCCTTCGGTGCTGGACTTCGCCTGCTGCCCTGGACTGCGACGCTGTTCGTCACCGCCCCGGTCGCCGGCGCGGTCGTCAACAGGCTCGGCGAGCGGCCGCTGGTGGTGACGGGATTGTTGATGCAGGCGATCGGCCTTGGCTGGATCGCCGAGATCGTCAGCCCCGCGGTGGCCTACTCCGCCCTGGTCGCGCCGCTGGTGCTGGCCGGTGTCGGCGTCTCGATGGCGATGCCGGCCGCGCAGAACGCCATCCTGAGCTCGGTCGCGGTGGCCGAAATGGGCAAGGCGTCCGGCATCTTCAACATGGGCCGCTTCCTCGGCGGCATGTTCGGCATCGCCGCGCTGGTGGCGAGCTTCTCGGCCCATGGCGGGGCCTACTCGGCCGCGCATTTCGAACGCGGATTTGCTGCCGCGATGAGCCTCGCCGCAACGCTGTCGCTGGCCGGCGCGATTGCCGGGTTTTTCCTGCCGGCACGGCGACGGACCGCCGGCGCAGCCGCACCGCAAGATGCGTGAAGCTCGCGACGATAGAGTTTCGTTATCGGCCGAGCGCCTTATGTCGCCATCCTTCTTTCTGATAATGAAACGTCGTTCTAAAAATGACTTCTGGTGGAAGGGATCGCAGTCCTCTGACAGGCATTGCAACCCGCGGGACACGCTTTTGCGTCCTCGCGGCGCAAATCGCCCGAGCTTTGCCTGGTCACTCCACCCTCTAAGCCAAGAGGGCGCAGGGAAGGCCGGGTGCTGACCTCGCACCCGCGGTCCGCTGCGCGAAATGGTAGCGCAAAAAGACCGCACAGCAGCATACAGGTGGTGCCAATCACTCGGCCTTCCCTGCGCAGTGGGTTGACGGCTTATGCCGTGCTCTCCCGGGAGCCGAGTTCGTTCTGGCCTCCCTCGCCTCGCGAATTGACGATGCGGATGACCCGGTTGGGCGCTCCACACCTCCGCGAAAGCTTGACCGTAGCGACGACGGCCAGGACCACACGGTTTTGCCGTACGCACGGCTCGCCATTTCGCCGCAGTTTTCCCGGCCCTGTCGACGGAGCCGGAAACTTACAGACGAGACGAACCTGACAGCGCCGCTCGTCCGCACGTGGCCGCGGACTCACAGGGACTACCCGCCCTGCCCGCACCTCTCATGCCGACGCTGCCGCGTCCACCGCAAGCCCGGCTCGCAATCAAGACGACAACGAGATCGCCCCTCAAGGATGAGCCGGGATAAGCAACGCATACGCCATTTCCGAATTTCGGTAAAGTGGAATATTTTTGCGGGGAGGGTTGACGGGGTGGCGAAACAGGCCGGCGGCTCAATCGAGCGGACAATTTGGACTACCGCCTGGGAAGTTTTCAGAACGTTGGCGCGTCCGCGTGCCATCGCATAAGCGTGTCGATGTCCACCAACACGATTTTCTCAGAAAGCCTGGCCGACTGAATTGCTTCGTCGGTAAATGTGGCGGTTGTGACTACGTATCCACGAAGAGCGTTTTGCTCCTCAATCACGCCCTTGAATTGTTGGATAGCCGGCCGACCAACCTTGTTGTCTGCTGTGTTTCGCTTGCATTGGACGATGATCAATCCATCAGGATGAACGGCAAAACCGTCAACGCCGAAGTCGTTCGATTTTCGCGTCGCCCAAGCTTCCAAACCCGCCGCATCGAAGAAGCTCATGGTGTGGCGCTCGAACTGGAAAGGGTCCATGCCGAGCAGATGCTTCCGAAGGGCTAACTCCTCAACCGGCACGGCGAACCGGGTCGGGTCCATCGGCTGCTCCTTCATCGCAGCCTTCATTTGCGCGCTAGCGCGGCGCAACCGCTCGTCCTCTATTATGAGCTCTATGATCTCGGCGATATGAGGCCGTGCCTCAGGGCTTGTGACGACAGCTTCGATGATCGACGTGATGCCCGCCGTGCCGAGAAAAATCAGCAACAGCACCGGGACTCCGAGCGCACCACCGAACGCTGCGATACCCGCTGCATGTCCGCCGACCAACGGGACGGCAGCCAATGTCGCGGGCAGAGCGATCTTCATCGACAACGGAAGATCGGATTTCCGGTAGTTTGAAACGGCTTCAGAAACACTCTTCGCAATCGCAACAATAGCCGTTCGAGAACTGATCAGCGCGTTCAGCTCCTTAAATTTTTCGACCGGTCGGAGATCACTGGCGACGATAGCGCGCGACTCGCTGAGCCATTGGATGGCGAGCGCCCGATCCTCAGCCCGCGTCGTATGCTTGATAGCCGAAGCAAACCGGCCAACGAGCCACTTTCTGATGCCCTCTGTGATTGTATCGAACATCATTGCTTCCTAAAACTGTAGAGATTTCTATAGTGTCTGCAAACGATTTAGCCAAGGAAAATTGAGATGCGAGCAATATTGATACTCGTGTTGTTAGCTATCGCAACTTGCAGCGCGCAGTGTGAGGAAACTTCCACTCCAAGCCGGATCGACGGAATAACCAAGTCCGCGCGTGACATGATACCCGCCATGCCTTCAATGCCGTCCGTCTCCCTTCCGTCGATGCCTGACCTCTCGCTACCAGACCTTTCCGACGCGACCGGCAGGATCATGACAGAGTTCAACACATTCACGCAGCAGGTCGGCGACGCGCTGCCTATCCTCGAACAGATGGGTTATGACGTGACCACATTCAAAATCACCTGGGGTCTGCCGCCGAAGGCCCGATTGCGGTTGAAATCAACCGGCAATCCCGACGTTCAAAAAGTGAATGCAATCGCGGCCAAGGCAACGAGCGGCGGCGTGCTGGTTTCCGCCCTGATTACAAGCGCGGCGACAGCAAAGCGCATCCAGAGCACTATGCGTTTGGGAACGGCGTATCTGGACGTGGATTTTGCTGTGCCTCCTCGGGTAAACATGAAGTTCGTCAGCCTGAAGGCCAGCGACAAGGATGAGTCACTTCGCGATGCGGACGAACTGGAAATAGCTTGCAAGTGACCCTGTATGGTTTCGATCGCCCGTAGCATGGGCTGCGAAGCGAAACCCATCAGGATTTGATGGACGATGAAACGTGATGGGTTTCGCAAGCGCTCTACCCATCCTACGTACTACTCCGATGTAAGCTGCGAGAATCCCAGTTCGTCCTTCATAAGGTCGGGGAGTCTGGCATAAAGGTCGACGAGGATCTTCAGAGCGTCTGTCATTTTGTCAGCGGCCTTGAAACGCTCTACTTGATCGTCTTCAGCGTGATTTCTTTCCACTTCGCCTACGAGATAATCGACTGTCATTTTTTCAATAGTTGTGAAAACCGCCGTTTCTCTAGGAGGAAAGAAAAACTTTGCCTCATCGAGCTTGAGACGCATTTCGCGAAGCCTTCCGTCGTGTACTCCGTCAAACTTGTCGCCACTGACATGCTCGATCAGCGCTCGCGCGGTCGTGTAGATCTCGTATCATTTGTCAAACAAATCGTGCTTGAGTTTATCGAAGGCAATATCGCGCTGTGACTGCGCAATTGCCTTCGCAGCCTCCGCCGTTCTTGCTTGTGACTGTGCGATGCCTGCTTGGATTTTCCCGAACCGATAGGTAACGGTTACTGCGACGGCGGCCGCAATCACCGTTGCCGCCGGTCCCGCGAAGGTTTTTGATACCTCCCACCAATCGATCGCCATAGCTAGCTAGCTCCCGGAACATATCCGATTCGGCGTATCCGAATTCCGGCCCCCCTTCGCCTCCACCAGCGACGGAAGGTCAGACTTGCTTTGGATCTAAGAAGAGACGGTATCCTAAATGGAATTTGGTAGCGGGAGGCCGCTACCGTCTTTCCCCACACGACGCAAATCTGCGATATTTCCTCCGATCGTCCACCTAAATGCACAAACTGTTCGAATTCCGCTTCAACTCCAGCGCAATGGCTGCTTTGCGCCAGAAGTGGTCGCTCCATAACCGCTCACTCTGCATACGATTGATTGCGAGGCCATTTGGTCGATCAAGATACTTTAACCAGAGATTTCGCAACTATACGCGTGCACTTTATGAAGGACTCGACCGCTGGGCTGAGGGTCCGGTTCCTCAAGAACACGATCTCCGCCGTGATGCGCGGGCCCAGGGGTTTCAGTGGCAAAATCCTCAAAGCTGTTTGATGCGCGCCCAGTGCCGCGACGGATGCCGGTAGAATTCCGACGAATTCTCCGGTCGCAATGAGCGACACCGTCAGCTGAATAGCTATCGTCTTGACCACTGGCTTCGGCGGCGGAAGGTCGTTAGCTCGAAACACCTCGGCAACGAGCGCGCCCGGCGCGCTGTCGTAGGGCGGCAAGACCCACCTGCCTTTGATGATATCCTTGAGAGCGATGCCGCGCTTTCGCGCCAATTGGGTCTGCGCGCCACAACAAAGACAAAAGGCTCGTCGAACAGGGCTTCCGAATGGAAGTCGTCTTGCTGTCCTGTGGCTCTCGTAATCAGAAGATCGATCCTGCGCTCGCGCAGCTCGTGAATCTGATGTTCACCGGGATTGGTGAGCTTTACGTCAAGCTGAACGCCGGGATGTTCGCTGGCAAATTTACGGACGATAGGTGGCACCAGACTGTGCAGAATAATGTCAGTGCATCCGAGCTTCACTTCGCCCGAATTTGGATCAGACAGATATTCCAGCGAGCGAAGTCCCTGTTGCATCTCGTCGAAGACATTGATGCCGCAGCGGAGCAGGACCTCGCCATAGGCGGTGAGTTCGGCGCCCTGTGAGCTGCGATCGAACAACCGCACGCCGAGCGCGCCTTCAATTTCGGAGATCGCCTTGGAGACGGCGGGATGGGAAATTCTCAGTTTGGCGGCCGCCTTCGCCATGGTGCCGGTATCAGCCACCGCCATCAGGATATGAAGGTCGCGCAACTTGATGCGGCGGCCAATTCGATCGGACCAGTCCATCGCGAGCCTTAACCTGAGGGTTACAGGGATGTCGCAATTTTCGATCTACCAGATAATGGCCGGACGGACCAGAGTGGCGGCGGTTCGGTCATGACCTACCCGATGAACCCGCGAGAGGACGATGCCATGATCACGAAACGAGGGTTCATGTCGTTGGCGGGCGCAGGCGCTCTCGCCGCCATCTTTCCAGATGCGATCCGCAAGGCAACCGCCGAGACCGTTTCGCGCATGCTGGTAGGCTTCGGTGCCGGGGGCGCGATCGACGTGATCGCCCGGATGCTGGTTGAGGGGATGAAGGATCACCCACCTCCATTCATCGTCGAGAATCGCCCCGGCGCCGGTGGACGCCTAGCGCTCGGCGCACTGAAAAGCAGTCCCGCCGATGGCACCGCCATGATCCTGACGCCGGCCTCCAGCTTCGCCGTGTTCCCTCATGTCTACAAATCGCTTGGCTATGACGCGTTCAGGGACTTCGTTCCAGTCACGACCGCTTGCTCTTTTCCGTTCCTGATCACGGTGGGCCCGATGGTGCCGGCCGACGTCAGGACGCTGGCCGACTTTGTGAAATGGTGCGCGGCCAATCCCAAGCTGGCGACGTACGGCACGGCGGCGGCGGGATCGATGCTCCATTTCACCGGCGTGACGCTGGCCAAGGCGGGCGGGTTCGAATTCGTTCATCTGCCCTATGGCGGCCCGGGCGGCATCCAGGACCTGATCGGCGGCCGAATTGCCGCAACGATTTATCCGATCGGCACCGCACTTCCGCATGTGCAGTCCGGCGCTATCCGGGCGCTGGCCACGACAGCCGCGCAGCGATCGCCACAACTTGCCGATGTGCCGACGGCTCGGGAGGCCGGATATCCTGCACTGGAAGCCAATGAGTGGTTCGGCGTCTTCGTCCCGGCAAATACGCCAGCCGGAACGGTGAACCGCCTAAATGAAATGATCCGCGCAGTAATGAATACCGCCAGCTTCAAAACGGCCTTGGCCAAGCTTTCGGTCGATCCCGCCGGGGAAACGCCGAAGGAATTTGCGCAACTGATCAAATCCGATTTTGACCGTTGGGGGCCGATCGTGCGGGCCTCCGGATTTACGCCGGAAGATTGAGACGCGTCATGGACAATTCAACTGCCACTCTCCGGCACCGCACGCCGGACCAGATTCTCGGCCCTTACTTCCCAACCGAGCAAACGCCGGTCCCACAAATCGACCTGACCTCGGTGAAGGGAGTCGAGGGGTATGCGCGGGGCGAAGTCATCGAGGTCACCGGGAGGGTGCTCAACCTCGACGGCGAACCGGTTCGCGATATTCGCATCACAGTGTGGCAGGCTAACAGCCATGGCCGTTACAGCCATGTCAACGACCCCAACCCCGCGCCACTCGATCCACACTTCGTCGGCTGCGTCGGCATTCAATCAGACGGCGACGGTCTCTATCGGATCAAGACCGTCAAGCCTGGCGCCTATCCCGCAGGTCCCGACTGGACGCGGCCGCCGCACATTCACTTCGAGGTTCACGGCCGGTTCGAGCGGCTGATCACCCAGATGTATTTTCCCGGCGAGCCGCTCAATGCCTGCGACCGGCTGCTCAACGCCGCGCTGCGTCCGGATCTGCTGATCGCAAAGCCGGTCCCATCGACGGATGCATCCAGCCACCGCGTGCTGAACTTCGATATTGTTCTTGCACGCGGATAGAGGTTCTTCAGTCGAAGGATCGAAGTCAGCTGATGACCGCTTCGCGCCAGAAGCAGACCCTTGGTCAATACTCATTGTGGATCTAATCAGGATATTTGCGAAGCTCCTGATTCCAATTCTTCATGACGACGCTGTCGCCGACTTCGAAGCGCATCAAGTCCTCGCCCGCTACCACCGGGCCCTGGTACGCGCTGCTTGTCCGGGACAAGACGTCCTCCGGTTTGACGCCAAGCAGCACGAGATGTGAATAGGCGGCAAGCTTAGGCCTGACGCGGGAGAATACTGTCCCGGCCTCCTCAGGCGAAGTATGATGCGCCGCTACCGGCTTCATTTGCGGCAGCTTTGCCAATTGCGGCGACATCGCAAAGACCTCATGGATCAAAAGGTCCGTCCCGCTGGCGAACTTGATCAGGTTTTCGCTGAATTTCGTGTCGCCCGACAGCGTTACGGACCTAGATCCATAGTCCACGCGGTAGCCGACCGAAGGCTTGATCAGGTCGCCATGATCGACCGTGAACGCCGTGACCTTCACGCCGGCTTCATCGAATACGACGTGATCCGGCTGAAAATCGTGTGCTTCGATCTCGGTTGCAATGGCCGCGATATGTTCGTCGGCTTCGCGGATGCGCGTATCGTCGGAAAAAGTCTCGGCGAGCCCCTTGGCGATCCTCGCCACCCCGCTGGGCTCCTTGCCGTCCGATGGTCCCCACAGCCGCAGCGGCCGGCTGCGCGAGCCGAACGGCCCGAACATGTAGCCGGTCATCCAAAGGTCGGGCAGGCCTTCCACATGATCGGAGTGGTAGTGGGTGAGAAACACCGCATCGATGCCTTTGCCCGACGAGATGCCGAGTTGATAAAGCCGGATCGTGGCCCCTCGACCGGCATCGAACAGCAGAGTCAGGCCGCCTGCCTGAATCAGCGTCGCCGGTCCAAAGCGCGCCGCCGTCGGTTCTGGACCGCCAGTCCCGAGCAATGTCACCACGATGTTGGCGGAGGCAGCGCGCTCCTCGCCTGCGGCAAAGGCTGGCAGGACCGGAGCCATCGCGAGGACTGCTACGGCGCCAGTCAACAGGGCGCAAGCCATTCTCCTGATACGCTCAGTCATCGGAACTCCGGTGGTGCTTGATTAAGCCTGCGGCCAGCAGAGCACGGCGCGAGGCCCGGCGCTTGTATATTTCAGCCATGCAGGAAGAAGATGTTGTCCCAGTCCCCGATGAACTGGCTCGGCGGGAGTCCAACCAGTGCATGACATTCCCGAACGAAGTGCGCTTGATCGTAATAGCCGGCGTCATGGATAATGCGTGTCCAGGGGATTGCGGGCTGGCTTCGATGCGCCGCCAGCGCATGATCGAACCTGACCGTGCGCGCGTACAGCTTGGGAGAAAGGCCCACCTGGCTCGTGAAGCGCCGTTGAAACTGGCGTGGGCTCAGGCCCGACTTCTCTGCCAGCCTGTCGATCCGCAGGTTGCCCCGGGAGCCTAGTAGGCTCCGCGATGCCTCGCCCACCCCGTCGTCCGCTGGGCAGCGCTCGAGCATCATGCCGAACCAGCTTTCAGCCGCCGCGATGCGGGAAGCAAAATCATGCGCCGACCGGACTGCGTCGTTCAGTCGCTGTGCGGAGCTGCCGAGCACGTCGCATGCCGTAACGCCTTCATTTATCAGGGACGTCATATCGATTCCGACCAGCCGATGGAGAGCGGCCGGCTGAAGCAGAATATTGAAAATATGAACCTGGCCCGAAGCGTAGATGTGAATCCGACGTGAGCCCTGCGGTCCGACGACGACGGTTTCCGGCGCCGTTTCCAGCTGACCGCCGTCCACTCCAACACGGAGCGGGTCCGCCAGATAAATATCGATGATCTGATGGGGGCGCGCCGCGAGCGGAAATGCCAGCACTTGGGATCCGAGCATTGCGCGCCGTTCCTCGAACGAGCGAACAATGTTACGGAGCGCCGGACGCGGCATTGCTCGTCTGACGTCCATCGATGTCCCCCATTACGGATGGCGAGGCGCGGGACGAGCTCATGCCTCTGTCCCGGCAGAGACTCTATCACGTCTTGGCAGCAAATTCGCTTTTAGATGCGGACCGATTTCCGGTTCGGGTCAAAAGCTGCGGTCGAAGCAGGTTCAGAACAACGTCCGGTTTATCAGCGACATCGGACATCACGGCGGCTGAGGGAGTGGCTAAGAGGCACGGATGGACCGGAAGCGAAGGCCTGCTGCCTGCATGCGCATCTTGACTCAACACGGACCTGACGAAGCACGCGGGCTCATCGGTCCCGCCTTGGCTGGTTTGCTTTCGGTTCCACGCCATTGGCACCGGCGTTGGGGTGGCGATTGTCGGCTGGTCCTCGCTGCCGGATGCCATCACCTCGCATCCGTCCATCAAATAGGAAAGGCTGTGTTTCATACGTGTTGGCAGCGGCCGGCGCGCGCGATGGTCCGGACACACTATCTTCCGCCTTGGCCGAAGTCACAGACAATGCCAACACTAATACGATTGCTAATCTCGACATGGCGGGCTCCTTGGCGCACAGCCGGAACGCGCGCCGGGATAACTCGGTTGGATAATGGTCGAGGAGGGGCTGGGCGCCAAGATGGCGGCCAGACAGTTAAGATCGCCCTGAAACGCTGCTAACGGAGTCGGGTCCTATCGGATGGCACCTTCGGGATTGAGGCCGCCCCTTCCGTCCCGCTGAGATCGCGCCCAGGAACCCGCAGGCGAGTGAGCTCGATCCACGCCAGCGCAGCGTTGATCCATCTCTGCCGTTCCGCTCCATCGGCTTCAGCAGCGAGGTTCATCGCCGCAAAAGCCTCGCGCTCGGGGTCGTACTCTCTGTCCATCTGCGGAAATATAATCGCAGACCGTAAACGGTCACTTCCCGATGGCCCCGTAGGAATCCGGGGCGTCTCGCCGAGCGCTGGCCGCGCTCCTAAACCCCGGGAAGCACCACGCCCGTCAGCTTGCTCAGCTTTGCGACGAGATGGTCCTGGAACACGGGATTGGTAGCCTCGCTGGCTGGCTGCTCCTGCCGCATGTCATGCCAGTAGCGGCCGCTGACCATTGCAGCCGGGTCGTCGCTTACGGCCAGCCAGGTCTGGGTCCGTTGTCCGGTCTTGAGGTCGACCGGCGCGCCCGAGCCGCCCATTCGCGTGCGCACGCAGCCGGGATCGACCGCATTGCTGAGCACGTCCGGCCAGCGTCGCGCCACGGCAAAAGCCAGCGCCACGACCTGCAGACACATCTTGAGCCGCGCCGTCGCCCGTGCGCCCGGCGCATCGCGATAAATGCCGACCGCAAGCGGATACAGCTTGTCATGGCGACTTGGGTCTTTCCCATTCTCCTGCCTTGGCCGCGGACCAGAGCGCAACCATAAGCGCCGGCACGACCGCAGCGAGGCTGACCTGGCTGCCTCCGATCAAATAGCTGTCGCGATCAACGCTGCAGTTGTTCTCAACTTTTCAATCCTAATCATCTCATCTTCAGTCTGTGCCGACGCCGGAGCGTTGCATATCTAGAAGGCGTGCCGTTCGGCATAGCACGTGCTACTTCTTCAAGCAGCCGGAAGACCGAGAAGACGTGAGCGGAGCGTGGGACGTTGTTGGCGCTGATGCTGTACAGCGTGCAGAAGAGACAACACTGACCGCGACCTGTTCGAACTCGATCATTCGCACCTTCGCAGCCCGCAGGTTGCGGACGTAATAACCTTGTGTCTGGACGGCTGACTTGATTTCGTCGCTGACCTTGAGAACTCGTTTCCTGCCCTTGCGCCACTTATGTGCAGAGTAAAGCCCGGGTACGGGAGAGCCTGAAATTAGAACGAGTAAGAAGCGCTTGTCATTGCGATAGACATCATACATTTCGTCCCCGCGATTACGTTGAAGTAAGCATGAAGTATACTTTGGCCCGTCGCCAGGACGAGTTTAGTATCTCGAATGGCGGTGCGGGTTGTAAATCTGCAACGCGCGCGAGCTTTTGGCTCGCGGCATCCAAATGAGGGAGAACTGAGGCAGGCACGGCAGGCTGTGAATTGTGGGGAAATCACCAGCGGGTCGACACGATCAGCTTAGGTTTCTGTTTGTATGTTGTTCTTATGCCACGCCAACGCACCAACTCCGCTCTAGATCAATACGAGCTGGCGGTCGATGAGATCGTCGCCGCTTGTGACGGTGATCTGCGCAGCGCGCTTCGAGCGCTCATGCTTCTCAATGAGCAGCTAGAGCAAGAGCTGACGCTTATGAGCGGCGTCCGTCCTCCTGACCAGAGGCTGCACTAGCGAGACCTGCGGAGCCCAGCATTTCCGGCAGACCAAAGGTCGGATGTCGGTTGTGAATCCTGGTTGTATGCAAACCGATAGGCCGGCACGCGGCCGTGCTCGCCAATAGCAGGCGGCCGATCTTCTCGCGTCGGGATCGTCGATGACCGCCAAAGTGGCACGGCGTGCGGTATTGCGCTTTTGGACGCGCTTTCCGACCTTCAGGCGGCGCGGATGACTGCCCTCACGCTTGGTTTGCCGACGATGATCATCACCCGTGTGAGGTTATAGGCGAGGACATGCAGCGCCATGTTAACGGCTACGTTCCGTAGGCGCTTCATCAGGAAGTGTGTCGCACCCACGGGCTTTGATCGTGCCGAACGGATGCCCGACCGTCTCGCGCCGCGTCCGCATGGCGTCGGGATTGGTATCGAGCCGTCTCTGGACCTGCTCGACCACATGCTCATGCTCCCAGCGCGTTATGCGGCGCTCCTTTGACGGCGTGCATTGGTTCTCTTGATCGCGCAGCCTTGGCACGCTCTTTTCGACCAGTAACCGCGCAAAGTCATTCCGTGCTCGACGTTGGTGTAGTGATAGGGCAGCAACCGGCCGGATGGGCAGGGGTAGACGTCCTCATCAGGCAGGTAGGCGAAGTCCGCTTGCCGAACCGGCCTTGGCGTTTGACATCATGGGCATGGGCAGGGTGACTGCAACGCCGGCCTCTTCGCAGGCTAAGACCTCCTCCCCGTCGGGGTAGCCACGGCCGGCGGCTGCCTCGGGTTTGTCCACTTCGAGCGCTTCTTTGGCTTGCTTCGACCTCCAAGCAAGCTGCCCACGGTCGTTGCCGACGTTTATGGCCTCGCGCGTAGCAATCAGAGTTCGGTATCCACCGCGACCTGGACATTGTAGCGACAGCACCTGATCCACCTCAACTGGTGGCCATCGAACGGGCATCGGGATCGGTGAGTCGCCGGGCGCCGGCAAATTGACTGTCGGTGGTGGCAGCTAGTTTTTCGTCTTTTGCCGTGTCCCGACCTCGACCGGCGCGACGCGCATCATGACCTCACGCCCGCACAGTTCTCAGGAAGCTACCGACCTCCAGCTTCAGTCGATTGCTGTCGATTGAGAGCGACTTGGCGGCCGACAGCACTTGCGAAGACGCCGAGCCAGTTTCGGTCGCTCCCCGCTGCACATCGATCACATTCGAGGAAACCTGCTGCGTGCCCATGGCGGCCTGCTGGACGTTGCGCGAGATTTCTTGAGTAGCAGCCCCCTGCTCTTCAACCGCGGCCGCGATCGTTGAGGAGATTTCGGATAGGCGCTCAATCGTGCCTGAGATTTCCCTGATAGCGGCGACGGAATCCTGGGTGGCAGCCTGGATTCCAGAAATCTGCTGCCCGATTTCGCCAGTCGCTTTCGCCGTCTGTTCCGCCAAAGCCTTGACCTCGGATGCGACCACAGCGAAGCCGCGCCCCGCATCACCGGCACGCGCCGCCTCGATGGTCGCATTCAGAGCCAGCAAATTGGTTTGTCCTGCGATGGTATTGATGAGTTCAACCACGTCGCCAATGCGTGCGGCCGACTTCGAAAGTTCGCCTACCCGCTCGGTTGTGGTTCGAGCCTGAGTGACAGCGTCGCTGGCCATTCGCGCGGATTCTTGAACTTGACGACTGATCTCGTTGACCGAGGAAGACAGCTCCTCCGTGGCTGATGCAACCGACTGCACGTTCGTTGAAGCTTCCTCGGAAGCCGCCGCGACGCTCGTTGCCATGCCCTGGCTGCGCTCGGCGGTTGAAGTTAGAGAAGTTGCCGAGGCTTCAAGTTCGGTGGACGCCGACGAAACCGTCTCGATGATCTCTCCAACTGCGGACTGGACATCAATCTACCAAAACGTAACAAAAACAATAACTTACCGCGACGACAGACATGCGGCTTGTACCACTCAAATGTGCTTGTGTCGACCCAGTTTGCCCCACAAGCGGCCCCCACCGAGTAGGGTTCACATCATTGCCGGCAACGCCCGCATAGCCAGCCCTCATGGATTTCGCCCTTCAAGCTAGCCAAGCAGCGGGGATCAAGCGGACAAGGCCGAAAGGCATCGGCGAAAGCGGACAATTTCAAAGCTGAAAGCAGGAGTGGGCTCCGTTGAATCCCGACCCATAGCGGCTGCGCAATTGACGGATTTGTTGCGTGTTAGCCCCGCCAGACGAAGCGGCGCATGAAGGCCGACCGGGTGACCCCGGCCTACCCTCGGGTGCGCTCATCCGAAGACTAGGTCTACCCCGCTCCGCAGACGTGGGCCCGTCGCGCCTATCGCAACCTCGTCTCCTTCAACGAGGTCGACAAAGGCGGCCACTTCGCTGCGTGGGAGCAGCCTGAGCTCTTCTCCCAGGAGATCCCCGCAGCGTTCCGGTCGCTCCGACAACCCTGACCGAAACTGGTTCTTACACACGTCGAAACGGAAATTCACTTGAAATCGGCTCGGATGATCGCCTCAGCGGGGCGGTCGTTTCAATCCGGTCGGAATGAGTTCGCCTCTAGGCGGACGCTACCCTGGTCGCCGCCGAGACCTCTTGAAGCATTGGCGAGCTTTGATCTGCAGATGCTTAACGGACCACCAGAAAACGTGGTCGCCCCCGGCGCGAAGTTCGGGCCGATGGGGCTCGAAGGCGCCGTTAAGCTCGCCTTCGGCAAAGATCTCGCTGCGATCGAAGATGTCGTACTGCGCAAGGCTCGCTTCGATCAGATGGTCGAAAAGTCCTACCAAGACAATAAGGCTCTGAGCAGTACAATGCTTCTGGAGGTGGACTATGTCATCGATCCAATGCGAGACGCGGCACTGGATCATTCGTGGGCTGAGATCCATTCGGCCATGATAAGGCCACGCGCGTTGACGTCTGACGAACATGGACCCGGAGGAGGGCCGGGTGATGGGGTGGAATCCGAGATAATTCTCGGCGACGTGTGCGGAGCGCGTCCATCGGGAGCACACCATCCGCAGCATGGCGGGAATTCCGCCATTGCCACTAGGCTATATCCACCGCCCAATCAGGCGCTTCACCGAGGGCGTTTAGACGAGTAAAATGGGTTTCGCGGTACCTTTTTTGGGGGGCGGCATGAGGCAGCGCCAGTTCGCGGGACTTGTCGGCGGTGCGACAGCATCAGGGCCGCGCATTGCGCAAGCGGGCCAGCGACCGGCCAGCGCGGCCGGCGTGCCCGCTCACGACGATGAGCAAGAATTCCCATTGATCATCGCGAACATGCCCGCAACCCGTCGCCAAATGGCCTCCGCCGGGGGTGTCGCCGTCCTGCTCATCGTCATTGCAGCGGTCATCGCGCCGTTCGCGAGAATCCAGTTGGGCCAGATCGATGGCTTCGTTCCGGTTTTACAGACTGCCCTGGGCCTGGCCGAACTCATCACGGCAGCCCTGCTGTTTGCTCAATTTGCGATCCAGCCTCAGCGGGCGCTTCTCGCACTCGCAAGTGGATACGTTTTCAGCGGATCGTTCGCGATTTTGCAGACCCTCGCCTTTCCGAACGGATACGCGCCTGCAGGTGTGATCGGGGATGGACTGAACAGCCCGGCTTGGCTTTACGTGCTCTGGCACACGACCTTTCCAGCGGCCATCCTCGTTTACGGGTTCACGAAGGATCATTTTAAGGCCACCAGACCAGGCAGACCTGCAGTAGCGGCAATCGCAATTACGATCGGCTGCATCGCTGCCGCAATTGCTGGACTAACGTGGATCGTGACCGCGCAAGCCGAAAATATTCCTGCGTTCTACGTCAGCAACATCAGGCATCAGACGCCTCTTGGCAATCAGGTCAACCTGATGCTTCTGCTATGGGACCTGACTGCGCTCGCTGTCTTGTTTGTCCGCATGCGCACGATACTTGACCTCTGGCTCATGGTGACTTTGCTCGCCTACCTGCCCAATTTCCTGGTCGCGATCATCGGCAGCTCAGTTCGATTTACCGTGGGTTGGTACGCAGCGCGCGGTTTCGTCCTGATCGGTAGCAGCATGTTGCTGACCGTGTTGCTGATCGAGACAATGTTGCTGTATTCACGCCTCGCCAGCGTCATTGCGCTTCAACGACGCGAACGAGCGAACCGGCTTCTCAGCATCGACGCGGTCACCGGTGCAATCGCCCATGAGCTGAGATCTCCATTGGGAGCCATCTCGCTCAATGCCGCGACAGGGCTCGGTCAGCTGCAAGCTGCCTCCCCTGAGCTGGAGGACATCGAGGACATCCTCTGTGACATCGAAGCCGACAGCAATCGAGCCGCTCAAATTATTTCGAGCATTCGCGAGATGACAATCAAAACGGCGCACGCAGGCGCCTCGACAGACGTCGAAGGTGTGGCAGACCTCGCGCTGAGATTATTAAAGCACGATCTCCTGGCCAATGGAGTATCAGTTGCTGCGGAGTTTCAGGGCAACATTCCCCCAGTTGCCCTGGATGGCACCGAGCTTCAGCAGATCGTCTTGAACCTCGGCAAAAATGCGATTGACGCAATGAGCTCTGTCCCCATCGACCGACGAAAACTAACCATGAAGACCCGTGTCAACGGTGGCTCGACGGTTCATTTGTGGGTTGAAGACTCGGGAACCGGTATTTGCCCGCATCATCAAGAGAGTATCTTCGATCCGTTCTTCACGACGAAACAAGACGGTATGGGACTGGGGCTAGCCATTTCCTCCAACTTGGTCGCAAGGTGCGGAGGAAGGTTGAGGCTGGTCAAGTCGGACGCCAGTGGCTCGATTTTCGAGCTGGAGTTGCCGATCTTCGCTCCCGCTTCAGCTCAATAACGCTTGGAGACCATCACGGTCGCCCAGCGTTCCATTCAGGTCACGCCGCTACCGAAGCCCGAGCGGTGATCGCTTAAAGCCACTCGACTTGGCCTCTTTTCGACACACATAGCTGCCGCTCAAGCCTGCGCCGTAGCGCTTTTGCCTTTGGGAATAGTACCGGCCCACGCGGAAATCGAGCCAAACCACTTCGTCTTCGGGGCAGTGGCGTTGTGCCTGCCCCTCGTAGCGAAACGGCGTCAGCGGTGCTGCATGTGAGCTTCCGATTCCCCACATCACGACCAACAGAAGCAGGAGACCGGCTCGTCGAACAGATCTCCATAACGTTTGGCGAGCGGAGGGATACACGTTCACCTCAAGGAGATCGTGATCTGGCTGAGGTTAGCGGCGAACTCCAGCCCAGCCTTTGGTCCCTGCAGCACCATCGTGACACCTTTGTCGTTGCGCAGCTGAACGCCATTGATGCCGCCGACTAGGGCAGCCCCGCCGCCAACCGAACTGTACGTGCCGGCGAAGTCGCTGATCTCACGAATGCCCGAAGCCCAACCCTTGAGCCGACCGAAGCTGGCGCCGGCGGTAACGCCCAAGCTCAATCCGCTGACGCTGAACGGGTAGTTGCGGCCGCGATAAGTGAGCACGCCGTTCCCGGCGCCGCCGCCCACCAGCAGCCCGGCCTTGATGATCTTGACGCGGACCTGACCCGAGGCCTGCGCAAAGGTGGGCGTCGCGGGGACAAGGAGTGCGAGCAGCACAATGGCCGCAAGACGCCCAAGTAACTGAAGCAACAACTCCGTCCGTCGCTCAGGGCTTTGGAACATCGACCTTCTTCCAGGTTTGGTCCGGGTCGAACGCGGTGATGCGGGTAGCGAGGGCCTTGGTTCGAGGCCCGAGATCCTTCTGGTAGACGATGCCTGCATGGTTGACCAGAAAGGTCATCACGCCGGAATTGCCGTACTCGCCAGGCCAGGCGATCAGCGCGAAACCGCCGATCATCTTGCCCTTGATGACATAGTCAAGTGCGCCCCCTGGCGCGTTTGACCCCTGTCCCTTCAGGATGCGGAAATAGTAGCCATGATAGGGCGCCGGCCCTTCCTCGGCCTTGTAGCCTTCAGCCGAAGCCTGTGCCGCCAGTGCGCCGAGCGGGCTCGGATCGCTGTCGTCGCGCCAGAACAACCCATCCTTTTTGCCGGCACTGCTTGCGATACGCTGTGCGTACACGCCGGCTCCGTTCCCGCGATCCTTGTCGGCGTATTCGTTCTCGGCATCGACAAAGGCGAGACTGGTCTGGATCGCGTCGAGCTCATTGCGGCCGATGCGGCGATACAGCACTTCGATGCGGCCTTCGGCGGTATCGAATTCCCAGCCGGTCTTGGTGTTGACGAGCGGGATCGGGAACGGGAAGTCGTCCGGGCCCAGCATCAGCGTCGCCTTCTTGTTACCCTCCGTCTTGATCGAATGCTTGGCGTCATACATCGAGGTGAAGCGTTGCCGGATGTCGACGTCGGCGACCTCGTCGCCGGACGAGACGATGTCCTCGGCGGCGCTGCCGAGGACTTTCAGGATGGCCCGGTCCGGTCCGCTTTTGACGGCGGCGGCGAGCCCCACTGCTGCATCCTCCGGTGTCGGATAGGACTGCTGCGCCAGGGATGGCGAGCTGAGGAGCGCCAGCGCCATGATGGTCGGCAAGGCTGCACGATGAAGCGACTTCAAACCCATCATGGCGTCACCTCGGCAGGAATCCTCGCGCCGCTTTCGAGCCAATTGCGATAGGTACGGAATTTCAGACCGAGCTTTTCGTAATAGACCCGGAGATAGCCGTCGGCTCTGCGGGTAACGGCTTTCGGCGTTACGTCTTCGACTTCCTGCGCAATGACGCCGACATAGGCCTTGTCGCTGCCGATGTAACTGAAGCGGTAATAGCCGAGGCCGTTTGCGAGATGGCCGAGCAGAACGACATCGTGCTTCAGCGAGATATCGGAACGTCGTCCGCCGCCGCCACCACCACCCCGGCCTCCGCCACCGCCCCCCTGAAAGCCTCCGCCGCCGCCTCGGCCGGCGAAGCTCACACCTCCGCCGCCGCGCGGCCCCATGCTCGCATGACCACGGGCCGATGCTGCGGCCGCCGAGCGGCCCGACGACACGTTCAGCGCGCTGCCGCCACCACCGCGGTTCGCGGACTTGGCGCCGCCGCCCTTGGCACCACCCGCTTTAGGGCCAGCATTCTTCGCGCCGGCATTCTTGGTACCACCGGCCTTGGCCGCACGATCGCCGCCGCCTTTGCCGCGATCGCCTCCCGCCTTGCCACGATCCCCCGCGCCTTGTCGGTCACCGCCTCGATCACCGCGGTCCCCGGCACGGTCTGCTGCGCGATCTCCCGCACGGTCGCCGGAACGATCTCCCGCACCTGGCCGATCCTGTCCCGGCTTCAACACCTGCTGTCCGTCGCGGCCGCGGAAGTCCATCCGATCTGCAGCGCCGACCTTGAGGTTGCTGTTGCCGAAGCGCTGCTGAACATTCGCATTGTTGTACCGTACCCCCTGGCGATGCGACGGATTGTGCTGCCAGCCATTTCCGATATTCGTGGTCCGGTGATTGATATAGACGTTGCGGTTGCCCCAGTTGCAGCCGCCGCCCCAATAATTGCCCCAGCGGCCGATGGCCCAGGCGGTGCCAAAGGCAAGACCCGCTGCGACGACGCCCGCACCGATATAGGAGGGATAGCCGAAGTAGTATGGCGGATATTCGGTGTAGGGCCACGCGCCGTAAACCGTCGCAGGCTCGTAATACGGCACGTACATCGTATCGGGCACGGCCGGTTCGATCACGATCACCTGCCTGCTTTCCTCGGTCTTGACGCTCACCTTCTGCTGCTTGGTGGTGACCAGCTTCTTGTTGTCGTAGGCCTTGGTCCGCAGCCGCTGGACCGCATCCATCACGTCCGGCTGCTGCGCCAGCACGGCGTCGCCCAGCGCCTTGGTCCAGTCGAGCTTGTCGCTCATCATGGTCAACACCTCGGCGGTCGAGGCCAGCGCCTTGATGCTGTCGTCCCAAGCCTGCTTCTCGACCTCGGTCTTCAGGGCATCGCCCTTCAGAGTCTTGCGCTCTTTCAGCCAGCGATCGGCCTGCACGACTTCCAGAGGATAGGTGGATGCCGCCAGCACATTGGCGAGCAATTCGTCGGGATAGAGCGCGATCGGCGCCACGAGCGCTTCGAGTTGCTCGGGCTTAAGCAGCGTTTGCTCGGAGGGAGGCGGCTTGCTGTCCGTTGTTTGCGCAGCTGCAACACTGGGAGCCGCAATCATGATGACGAATGCCAAGAGAAACTTCCTGCACTGCAACATGCCGTTCTCCGTTACCAAACAACCAGAGTCAACGGCGGAAGTCGCCCCTCGACTTTGATCAAGATCAAGGGTCCTCCCTTGGCATGCAGCTTCTTAGCGCCGATCCGATGGCCGGCCGCCTACACCCGGATTTTGCTCTCCGGTTGCGCTGAAAGCAGGATGCGGCGATCGTGGATCAAGCTCTGCAGGCGGTGCGCGACAACATTCAGCGTCGTGACATCCAGCGCGTTTTCATCTCCCGCCGCCGTTCTGGCACGCTGCGCCTGAAGAACCCGGTCGATCTCGGTCTCGATGTCGGACAATTCAGGCTCCGCCTCCGTCATGCGTATTCGAGCCCCAAGTGCGTAGAGTGCATCCAGTCCCCGCTCGTCCTTCGAGGATTCACCTGCCCTGAGGAATTTCCAGGCCGCAGCCGCCACGGAGATCAAGCCGCCGATGATCATCGGAGTGAGGAAGATGGCATTCCCCCATTTGTCCAGGAAGCTCTGCTGCGTGCCGTTGAAGAACGCGGCTGCGCCGGGATGGACAGGCAGAAAGGCATCCGAATCCGTGCTTGGTGCGGTCATTTGCGACAAGATCGGCAACTCGCCGAGCAGATCCCGACGCGCCTTCATCAGCGCTTCCGCCAAGGCGCCAGCGACGTCGTCACCAAGCTGCTTTCGCGCGACCACATAGAAGGAAACACGGAGGGTGGTCAGGTCGTCGTCCGGGACAGCAGGCGAGCCCCGCAACGTGCCCTTGGGCACGTCGAAGCTCTCATAGGCACGCTGCTTCTCCGCGATGGCGCCGGCCGCCTCGATGGGAATGAGGATTGGCGCGGTCTTGGCGTTCTGCGGAAAAAGACCTCGCAGCAGGGTCAGATATTTTTCGGCCAGCGGGACGACGACCAGGATTGCCCTCACCTCCTTGGCGTCGAGCGCACGCCGGGTATCTGCAGGCGCGAGATTGCGAAAGCTTACATTGGCGCGGCCGAGATCGTATTCCTTGGTGAGAACACCGACGAGATTGCGATTGATCTCGCCACCGACCACACCAACGCTTGCGCGCTTCAAGCCCGCGATGTCGGTGACGGCGGAGCCCGGAGGCGCAACCAGCAGGACGACGGCATGGGCAAGGACTACGACGGCCTGGGCCTGCGAGAGATCGCCGACGTCGCCGCGGACGACTGCCAGATCGACCTTGTTCGACGCGAACAGGTCGGCCGCATCTACCGCATTGGTGGTTTCCACCGATTTGAGCCGTATCGACGCATTTACTGCCGCAAGCCGGCTCGCGAGTCCCGATACGAGCCGCGTCGCCTCGCCATCCAGCGATCCGACCGCGATGGTCAGCGTCGTCGGACGAAAATACCAGCGATAGCCAAACAGTCCGGCCCCGACGACCAGCACGAGCGCGCCGGCGACAATGACGAAGCGAAGCCAGATCGGCATTCTCTCTGAGACCATGCGGCGCCCACGGTAGATAAAGCACTCAATGCCGAGACGGGCTCAGCTGACAGTCCATCCGGATCTTGTTGACATCAATCAAGCAACATCGAACCCGGTCAGTGCCCGCTGAGCACCAGCGTCTTGATCGGCAGCAGCAGCGCCTGAATTCGCAAGAGCATGGCGTGCACAAGGCCGACGCCATCGACGACATGCAGAGCGATTGCCCGACCAGTGCCGGTCTCTTTCGCCGAGATCTCCTCGTGATTGCTGGTATAGGCATTGACGATGCAGCTGCTGCCCGGCGTCACGCCTTCGAGACCGCCCTTGTAGAGCGGCTCCAGGAAAGCCAGGATCGTGCCGGGTTGCCCGACATTCTGCGCCTCGATCAGTTGCTCGCCGCTTCGGAACTGCCCGGCCGCGATGTAATCCTGGACGTTGGTGACGACCATGGGAATGATTATCCACGGCTTCGAGATGCAGGTTGCTTCCGCCACCATGCCGACCTTCATCACCTGAGCCTCGATCTGACCAAAGCCGGCCTGCAAGGCGCGGCGGCCGGCTCCCTCCGGCACCAGCACGCCCGCGGGCCGCATCAGCTGATTGACGACGTCACCAGTGCGGACCAGGAATTGCTCCACACGTCCGTCGACACCGGCGCGAACAAACGTCTTGTCCAGATCGACCTGCGCTTCGGCCAAGGCCGCCTGGGCACTCGCCTTTTCGGCCGGCAACAGCGTTGAAAGCCGCAACGTCGCCGACGTCTTGGACGCGGTGGCCGCGTCCACACCAGCTTGCCGCTGGTTGACCACGACCTGTAGTTTCTCAATGTCGCGTTGCGGGACGATACCGGGATTACGGCGCTGCAACTCCGTCTTGACGTCCAGTTCGTCCTTGGCCTGTTGAAGGCTCGCTTTTGCTTCCTGGATCTGAGCTTCGGCCTTGACCACGTCGTTTTCCGCGCTTGTCATAGAGGCGTCGACCTCGGCGATCTTGCGCCTGGCCGTCTCCAAAGCCGCTTGCTGTTTCGAACTGTCCAACCTGAACAGCACATCGCCCTTCTTCACCGCTTCGCTGTAGCCGACATTGACTTCCGCGACCCGGCCAGAGCCCTCGGGCAGGATGGGCACCGTACGGTAATAGAGCGTCGCCGAGGACGTTGAGGGGTGAAAGTAGAAGATCATGGTGATCAGGGACACCGTGAGCATCAAGCAGCCGGTGATACCCCATCGCAGTTCGTACCAGATGGAAAAGAACGTGATCTCCTTGCCGAAGTGCTTCCCTTGGGCGTAGCGGCGGTAGAGGTAGTCCGGCAGGATGGTTAGAAGGGAGCAGAACATGAGCTCAAACATGGCTGTGCTCCTTCTCTTTCGCCGCGCCGGGTCTCTCGGGCGGCGGCGGGTTGGGTTTGACAACCGTCGTCGCTGGCCCGGGTCTTTCGGGTGGCTGCGGTCCGGATTCGGCAACCTCGCTTTGCTCTCCCGGCGTTGCGTCTGCGATCTTCTCGACTGATCCGGCGATGCTGCGCAGCGGCGTGCCGAAATCCGGAAGGTCGATCAAGGCCAACAATAGTCCCGCCACCCAGAAGATGTGCATGTGGGTAAACAGGGAGATCAGACCGAGCACGGCCACGAACTCGAACTGCAGCTTCTGTGACTTGTGAGCCATCCGCTCGGGCAGGCTGTGCAGCTTCCAATAGAGCGTGCCAACCCAGAACACGGTGCCGATCAGGAAGATTCCCATCACCACCATCAGCGCGTCCGTCCCGCTTCCCGGCGCGAGATAAAACGGCAGATGATGAGGGGCCATCGGATGAAGTTGTTCGCTCAAAGGTATCTCTCCACTTTGGTCCCGCACACATCCAAGCCTGCCCACGTTGAACAGCCCGATATGGAGCCGCTTGATTTGAATCAAAGGACTTGGCCTTGCCGGTCCTAGCCTGACCCGAGCACCGACGCTCGACAGCCCAACAGGAGCTTCCAGCCATGGCCGGCCTCGATGACCTCATCCCCAACGCTACGCAAATCCGCAAGGAAGCGGCCCTCAAAGAGGCCGAGAAGGCTGAGGAATATGTCCGCCTCGCCGCCGCGGCCGAAGCCGAGAAACGCGCCTTGATCGAGCGGCTGAGCAAGCCGTCCGGCAAGACCGAGGACGAGAAGATCAAGCTCGCGTCGACCATCATCCAGCGTGCGGTTCGCAATGGCTTGACGGAAGTGCAGGTCTATCGGTTCCCGAATACGCTGTGCACGGACAAGGGCCGCGCCATCAACCAGATGGAGGCGGGCTGGGAGAAAACGCTGACGGGAATTCCAAAGGAGATCCTCGAGCTTTGGACCGAATACCTCAAGCCGCGCGGCTACCGCATCGGCTATCAGGTCATTGACTTCCCCGGTGGCATGCCCGGCGACATCGGGATCACCATTTCCTGGGGAGACTGATCACGGTTCGGCCGAATTGAAGCAACGGAAGGCGGAGCATGCCAAAGGACCAAGTCGCAGAGCGGATGAAGCGCAAGGATTACGAAAAGGAGCTCGAAAAGCTCCAGGTCGAACTTTGCCATCTCCAAGACTATGTGAAGGAAAACAAGCTCCGGGTCATCGTCCTGTTCGAAGGCCGCGACGCAGCCGGCAAGGGCGGCACGATCAAGGCGATCACGGAAAAGGTCAGCCCGCGCGTGTTTCGCGTGGTCGCGCTGCCAGCGCCGTCGGACCGCGAGAAGTCACAGCTGTTCTTTCAGCGCTACATGAAGCAGTTTCCGGCTGGCGGCGAGATCGTGATCTTCGACCGCAGCTGGTACAACCGCGCCGGCGTCGAATATGTTATGGGGTTCTGTTCACCCGCCGAGCACGATCGTTTCCTCGCGCTCTGCCCGCAGATGGAAAAGTACGTCCTCGACGGCGGCATCATCCTGATCAAGGTCTGGCTCGAGGTCGGGATGGAGGAGCAGGAGCGCCGCTTCAAGGCTCGCATCGACGATCCGGTGCGGCAATGGAAGCTCAGCCCCATGGACGTGGAATCCTTTCGGCGGTGGTACGATTATTCGCGAGCGCGCGATCTGATGCTCAAGAGAACCAGCACAAAGCACGCTCCCTGGTACATTATTCGCTCCGACGACAAGCGGCGCGCACGGCTGAACTGCATCGCCCATCTCCTGAAAGCGATTCCCTATAAGCAGATTGAGAAAGACAAGGTGAGGCTACCGAAGCGCTCCGACAAGGGACGCTACAATGACCAGGCCAGCCTGCGCGGGATGAATTTCGTCACCGAGCGATATTGACGAAGCGATCGGGCCGCGCTCGGGGCGCGGTCCGATCGTCCAGACTTCGATGCACTACGTCAGCAGCGGATTCTCAATAGTGATATTGATTGGGATACTGCGGACAGACCCAATTGCCGTAAGTGTCCTGGTAGCAGCCGCTGTTGTAATTGTTGTTGTAGTATCCGTAGGCACCCACGGCGGCCGCACCAACCGCAGCACCGTAAGCCGCGCCTCGGTATCCATACCGCGGATAGCCAGCGACCGGGCGGCCGGGACGACCCGCAATGGGGTAACCTGGACGGCCCGCAATTGGACGACCCGGACGACCCGCGATCGGATGGCTCGGACGTGGCCCGCCGACGCGATAGCCGCGCCCCGCCCCGCCATGGATACGCCCGGCGTGAACCGCGCCGCCACGGTAGCCGCCGCCGTGGAAGCCTCCGGCGCGCATGCCCCCTCCTCCACCTCCGCGATAGCCGCCGCCACCGCGGCGGGCATAGGCATCATCGGGAACGAGCGTCGCGGTGAGAAGAACGAAGGCTGCGACGAGAGCGAGAAGATAACGAAGCATGGCATGTCCTCCCTCGATATGGGCGCCATGATCCGCTTTTCAACGATGCCTCGCGAACTGCGGCCGGCACCCGACTTCGCACTGTTTCGCGGCGACTTCCTTGGCTTGCGTGCAGGAGTAAAAGCCGCCACCATGTAAGCTCGAGCGCTGCAACCGCCGCGGCGGCCCGATCGCCCGCCTGCTACTTCAAACGTATCGTCACACCACCCACGGCGGCAGAGAGCTCCGCGCCGATTTTCGGGCCACTAAGCTGGAGGATCACACCGTTGGCGTTTTGCAGCTGAACGGCTCCGGCCCCCGCGGCAACAGCACCACCCGCGCCGCCAACGGCATAGGAGCCTTCGATGGACTCCGGCCCCCTCAGGTTGAGGGCGCGGCCGACCAGCTTGGTGGTCGAGGCGCCGATCGTGAAGCCCACGCTCATGCCCGAGACGGTAAAGGGATATTTGTGGCCCCGGAGCAGCAGCACGCCTTCGCCACCACCGACGCCGACGACGAAGCCGCCCTTGGTGAAGACAACGGCTACCTGGCCGGTTTCGGCGCGCGCTAGCGTGCTGAAACCGGCGACGCCGGCTAGCGAGGTGACCAAGGCGGCATAGATGGCGGCTTTCCTCATAAGATTCGTTTCCTCTGGTTGTGACGTCGAGCTATTGCGCCAGAATCATCGCGAAATGGCCGAACACGGTGAGCAGGATGCCCGACACGGCGTAGCCGACCGGGAATCCGATCCAGGGCACGGAGCTCTGGATTTTGACCGCGGCTTCCCGGCACGGCCCGGAATGCGAACGCGCACCGGCAACGCCGCCCATCAGCACGGCCGGGTTGATCTTGAAGACGTGGAAGCCGATCGCCCAGACGATGAACGGCGGGATCGTGCAGGCGATGAAGCCCGCAACGAAAATCTTCAAGGCAACGGCGCCCGTGAGCTGCGCCAGCAACCCAGCGCCGGCATTGATGCCGACGATGGCGACGAAGACGACGAGGCCGAGCTCCTCCAGCACGTTGCGCGCCGCGTTCGGGGTATTGCCAAAGAAGCGGAGCCGCGACACGATCACGCCCGACAGCAGCAGACCGCCGGCATTGCCGAGGCCGATCTTGGCACTGTCACGGAGAGATCATCCAACGCGGCATCATACTTCGCGCGGTCGCCACCGCGCGCCCATGCTTTGGCTGCCTCGACCAGATCACGCCAGTCGTCCGCCCGCGCGCCGGGGCCAGACAGGAACTGATCGATGCGATTCTGCGCGGGCTTGGCGTCTTTGGACATGTCTCTCTCCCGATCCATATCAAGCCGAGGAGCATGGATGATGCCGGATCGTGCGTGCCGCGCCGCTTGCTCCCTTGATCCAAGTCAACGGTCGCGCGATATACTGGGGCCGCAAGCACGGCCGGTAATCCTCCTTGCAGCGCAATAGGCCTACGCTGACCGATAGGGAGCAGCTGAGAGATTAGCCCGCTCCTTGGGCATCGTTGGGCTGACCGTCGCCAAGAACGCTGTCCAGCGACCGCAGCCAGTGGCCGCTATCGGTCCTCTCCGCCAGCCCCTCGGCCCGCAAGAGATCGCGCAGCTGTGCATGGGCGCCGACGATGCAGAAGGCGATATGCCGGGAGGCAAGCTCGTCGTAAAGGTCGCGCAACATGCCCGCGCCGGCCAGATCGATGTAGGGGGACGCAGAGAGGTCGCAAATCACCAAGCGGATATCGACCGATCTCAGCAAGGCGTCCAAAACCGCCTCCAGGATCGTTTCGGCATTGATGTAGAGTAGCGAGGCTTCGGGCCGAAACGCGATGACGCCGACGAGCGGCTCGACACCCTCATGCCTCGCATTGTCGGAATAGCGGCCGGTACCCGGGAGCCGGCCGAGGAACGCCACATTCGGTCGTGAGGCGCGCGCCAGGAGCAGGACAATCGACGCAATGGCCGCCAGCAGGACGCCTTGCAGGATCCCCAGGAGCAACACGGACAGGAGCGCAATCGCCGCGGCATAAAAATCGAAGCGGCTGACGTGCCACATCCGCAACAGCGCGCGGATGTCCACCAGCCTATAGACTGCGGCAAAGACAATCGCTGCAAGCACAGCCTTGGGCAGGTTCGTCAACAGCCCTGTGAAGAACAGCAAGCATAGCGCAAGCGTCACCGAGCAGATCACCAGCGCCAGCGCTGTGCGCGCGCCGGCATTGTCGTTGACTGCAGATTGCGACAGTCCACCTGCCACGGGGTAGCCGTGTCCGAATGCGGTGACGAGGTTCGCTGCGCCTAAGCCCAAAAGCTCCTGTCGGACATCCAGGGCATAGCCATGCTTGGCAGCAAAGCTGCAGGCGGCGGAGACACCTTCTATATAGGCAAGCAGCACGCATCCCGCGGCCAACGGGAAGAGCTCGTCAGGTTCCAATAGACCAAACGTCGGCAATCCGATCGCCGGCAATCCCTCGGGAATTTTTCCGGTAACAGGTACGCCGAGGGAAGGAAACCCAAGCAGCGTCGCCACAACGATCGACAGTGCCATAATCGTGAGTCCGACCGGCTTTCCCGGCAGACGGCGTTCGCCGAGCAGCAGGAAGAGGAGCGCAATGGCGCCGATCGCCAGAACCAGCCAATTGATGCCGCCGAGCTGACCACTGAGCTTGATGGCGCGATCGAAGAAATTATGGCCGCCTCCGGTGACGCCGAACAGGCTCGGCAGCTGGCTCATCATGATCGTGAGCCCGGCGCCGGCCTTGAAGCCGACCAGGATACTGTCGCTGACCAGACGGACGAGAACGCTGAGCTTGAACAACCAGGCGATCAGACAAAGCAGCGCCACCGCGCATGCGGCGAGACTCGCGATCTCGGCGTATTTCGCCGCATCTCCGCCGGCCAGCGCCCCGACCGAGGCCGCAATCATCAGCGAGATCGCAGAGGTCGGACCGACTGCAAGCTGGCGCGACGAGCCGAGCAGCGCATAGCCGATCCCGCCGAGCATGTAACCGTAGATACCGATCTGGGGCGGCAGGCCCGCCAGCGCCGCATAGGCGAGCGACACCGGAATGGCATAAGCCGCAAGCGTGATGCCGGCGATGGCGTCCGAACGCAGCCAGGCGCCATGATAGTGCGCAAGCCAGGTCGCGGGCGGAAACAGGAACATCAGCGCTATCTCCGCTCAGAAATCGTCATGGGCTAGCCTCGTCGCGTGGGGCTTCGCAACGCAGCAGCACGATCAGGAGTGCGATCACGGGGATACCGAGCGCCAGATTCGGGATTTGCTTGGTCGCGAAGGCGCCAACAGCGGCTCCGAGGCCGAACGTGACGCATAAGGTGGTAAAAATGCCGGCAGGGCGTAGCGACCCATTTCCGGAGACCTCGGCAAACACGCCTTCAATCGCCTGCCGCATGTTGCCCGTGACCGAGCTGTAGACCACGCCCTCGACCCTGGTGAAGACGGCGCTCTGTACGGCAGCGACGAACGAAATGCCAAGCGTTCCCGCAAGATCCGGCAGGCGGTTGTGCAGGACGGCAATAGCGACCAACAACAGGATTTCGATGAGCGTGCTGATCGCGCTGGCGCGCTCTCGGGTTGCGCGGCGCAGCCATGTCGCGACCACGACGCCGACCGCGGACGCAAGGATCGGTGGCACGAAGTGGAGCGCTTTCGTCCAGTCGCCGATCGAACCATAGACCCAAAGCAGGACAAGATTGGCAGTCTGCGCGTTAGCCATCACACCATGGACGATCCAGGTGTAGGCATCGAGATAGCCGCCGGCGAAGGCCAGCAACAGCGCGATTGGCACCGTTTCGTCGCGGCGTATCGACGAAGCAGCGGCGGTATCTGTACTCATATCCGAAGCGTTAGCTCCCATGCCCTGCACGGTCTTATAGGCGGGGTCTCGCCATCGGCGAGAATTGATCTGGATCAAGCGTCTCCGGGGTTTAACGAACCAGTTTCGGCCAAACTCGCAGGAGGAGGTCCTCGGCTTTTCGATCGGCACCATCGCGTGGACCTGATCGAGCGTGACGGCGATCGCACCGCGCGACTGCAACTGTTTGTTCCCGCTGGCATGATCTGCAACGGCCGGCCATGCTGACGATCGAACAGGAAAGTTCCCGATCGTTGCCCTACACCTGGTGCCTGACCAAGGCCCTGCATCGCCGCCGACGTTGCCGATCCCAGGTTCAAGGATATGGAATCCGGCAGGACTTTGGTGCTCGAGGTCATCGATTCCAACCTGCTGGCCCTGACGACATCGTTGCCGCTGACGCAGTTCGCCTCGGTTCACAACGGCGCGCCGGCACAAACCCTGGAGCAGGACATCGACGAGTGAGCACGCGAGACAGGATCAGCCGTCCTTCGCACAGGCGCGTTCAACCGAGTCGATGAGAGCACTTGCCGCGAAGGGCTTGGTGAGGTAGGCGGCACACCCGGACTCGATCGCGGCCGCGTGGTTCGCCTGACAGTCGTTGCCGGTGATGTAGATGACGGGGACGGTAGCACCATCGCTTGCCAGCCTGCGGCGGAGAGCGATGCCCGACTCTCCGTTCAGATTGATATCCAGAACGATGCAACACGCCTCTTCGAGGCAGCCATGGCGAAGGAACGCTCCGGCAGAATCGAAAGCAACCGGATCGAAGCCGTGTTTCCGAAGCAACCTCTCCAGACTTCGGCGCATCGATGAATCATCATCCACGACGTAAATTGACCTACGTGCGAGCAACGGGCTGGCTTTCTCATTGGAGGTTCTGCACGTGTGTCGCAACGATGATGCGGGGCAAATGTTCCTGCGCAAAGCCGACAGCTAACGACACCGGCATGTAGGCAGTCTTTGCCAGATTCTGTCAATAAACTTTCATATTGTCCTATCGTACAGGTCTTACGGTGAACCCGACGATGGCGTACGAAAGCCAGCTCGCCATTCACGCCTTTCCCGACCCAAGAAGGCCGAGGCGCTCGGCAACGGAAACCAATTCGGCGAACGATAGTACCTGCATCTTTGTCATCACTTGGTGGCGATGTGCCTTCACCGTGCGTTCGGTGGTTCCAAGCTCATAGGCGATTTGCCTGTTGATCTTGCCGCGCACGATCAGATCGAAAACCTGCCGTTCGCGGGGCGTCAATGACGTCAGAAGGGCACGCAGCGAGTCGAGCCTGCTCTGTTCGCCGCGCAAAGTCTCGCGGCGAACCAATGCGCGTTCGATCGCGTCGATCAATTGCTCCGACGATACCGGCTTGGTCAGAAAATCCTCCGCGCCGGCCTTGATGGCGCGCACAGTCGTCGCCGTATCGGCATGCCCGGTGAGGAACACAATTGGAAGCGTCGAGCCGCGTTCGACGAGGCGCGCCTGCAGTTCAGGCCCGCTCAGTCCCGGGATCTGGACGTCGAGCAGGATGCACGCCGGTTTGTCAGCACCCGGCAGATCGTCCAGCAATTGCTGTGCCGACCAGTATGACACGACCTCATAGCCGGCAAGCTTGAGCCAGCGCTCGATTGCCGTCCGAAACGATTCGTCGTCGTCCACGACGTAAACAAGGCCTGGCACCTGTCCCCTCTCGAGCCACTCAACGCAGACAGACTACGAGATCGCGAAGACTTGACCAAGGCAACCCCAAGGCAGCCAACCGCCGCGCCGCAAAGCCGCAGTACAATATGCCGAACGGCATTATTATGCCGAATATTCCCGATCTGACTATACTCAGCGAGAAGGGGCAACCCCTATGACACGCATCTCATTCCGCGCAGCAAATTGCCGCCCTGTCCTTTGGTACAGTGAACCTTGAGACAATAGACGCTTATGCTGATTTCGCCGTAAACAACCTTTGCGAGAATTGGGGATATCGGCGGTTCCCCCCACGATGAAAAAATCTTCTGGCGGGCTATTGCGTCATCATCAGTTCGGGAGTTGGCCATGTTCGTTCGTAACGCTGCCGACGCTTCCACTTCGTCGCCGCTTCATTCACTCCGCGAGCTCGGGTTGAATACCGCTTCAAATCCGATCATCAGTTTAAATGAATTTACCTACAAAAAGGGCAACGAGATCTACGGCGAAAAGGAACCGGCAGACTACGTCTACCAAGTCAAGCTGGGCGCTGTGCGAAGCTACAAGCTGCTGTCCGATGGCCGTCGCCAGATCGGCGCGTTTCACCTGGTTGGCGACATCTTCGGGCTGGAGAACGGTAGCGAGCACAGATTCACCACCGAGGCGATCGTCGACACCACGGTTCGCCTCGTCACGCGGCGGAGCCTCGAACTCGTAGCCAAAGGCGATGCCATGGTTGCCCGAAACCTGCTCAGCATGACCACCAGCAACCTTCAGCACGCAGAGGACCACATGCTGTTGCTCGGACGCAAGACGTCGCTCGAGCGGGTCGCGGCATTCCTGATCGAGATGGACAGGCGGTTGACGGCTGCCGGCATCATGGCGCTGCCGATGTCGCGGCGCGATATTGCGGACTATCTTGGACTGACCCTGGAGACCGTGTCCCGCGCGCTGTCGCGGCTGCATGAGCTCGGCGTTCTCGGCTTCATTGGCAACAATCAGCGCCAGATCGTCCTGTTGGACCGGCAGCAGCTCGCTAGTCTCGATCTCCAGAACTGAACCCGGACGCCTTGATCGCGGCGAGATGTTCGAGCGTCTTGCGGAGCACCTCGAACAGGACGGCTGTCGACCAGCCGAACATCAGAATGCCGTTCATCGCGGTCATCGGTCCCGTCAGGCGCCAGCTCTCCACGGGAGTGACATCGCCATAGCCGAGCGTGGTGTAGTTCACGAAGGTGAAGTACAGCAAATCGCTTCCGTTAGGCGCCGCGCCGACCGCGGCGTAGGCCAGCGCCCAGATGAGAACCTCGACAGTATGTGCAACCATTAAAATGACGGCAGTCGTGACCATCACGGCCATCAGGTGCGATCGGGGCCGCGTCGTGTGCCTCAATCCGGCGCCGCGGGCAATGTCGATCGCCGCAACGGTCACGAGCGCATGAATCATGATGTTGATCACGCTGACGAAGGTGCCGAGCAGGAATTGGACTGCCATCGCGTGCTCTCGTTCCATCGGACCGGCAAGAGGCGCGCGCCTCCGGCGATGACAGCATAGCTCAATTCTTCGGCGTAAACGCTCCGATCGCCGCCTTGAGACTCGGCGCTGCTTCAAGCAGTGACAAGCAAAATGCGAACCTCAATAGCAGGGAGGATAAGGATAGTATCCGCAGGCCCTGCGATAGCGATACGCACCATAAGCCGCGCCGGCCCCCACCGCGGCCGCGCCATAGTAGGCACGCCGATGCACCCGGCGGTTGACGCCGGCAACACTCCCCGGGGTAAGGGGCCGCCCGACTCGCGCTTCAGCACGATCAAGGGATACAGACAGAATTTTCGCCGCCGAGTAGTTGGGCGACAACGGAGTTGCAGTCAAGAGCGCCGCAGTCACGATCAGTCCAAGACACTTGGCAGTTCTTGTCATGTTGGTCTCTCCTGTAGAGACCCGTAACCGTGAACTCGCCGCGGCGGTCTTCCGTTGATCGATATCAACATAACGCCAATTTCGTTTGGCCTGCCTCCGTCGTCCGTTAACGAAGGTCAGGCGGGTGCCGCAGGAGCGAGCTTGATCTGACGCAAATTCAGCGAGGCTTCCGCATGAGGACGCGCGACGTCGGCGCTGGGCATTCCTTGCGAGCTGTAAGCTAATGATTGCACTTTCTTCGGGATGACATGCCTCGAACCTTGACGCAGATCAAAGGATTGTGCCGTTCGATCTCCAACATCAGATTGACGAGTGAGCGGAGTGCCGACCATGAAGGCCGTTTCCGTCGAAGAAGCCATTGCGATGATCCCCTCAGGCGCGAGCGTCATGGTCGGCGGGTTCATGGGCGTCGGGACACCGGAGCGCCTGCTCGACGAACTGGTGCGGCAGAAGAAGACGGGCCTGTCGTTGATCTGTAATGACGCAGCCATCCCCGGCAAAGGCGTCGGCAAACTGTTCGACACCGCGCAGGTCTCGCGGTTGACCGCAACGCATATCGGCCTCAACCCAACGGCGCAGCAGCAGATGCTGGCCAACACGATCGCTGTCGATCTCATTCCTCAGGGAACATTCGTCGAGCGCATTCGCGCCGGCGGATGCGGCCTGGGCGGCGTTCTGACTCCGACCGGCGTCGGTACGCTGGTTGCGGAAGGTAAGCGTGAGATCGAAATCGACGGCAGGTCGTTCCTGCTGGAGACGGCCCTGCGCGCGCAGTTCGCGCTGGTGCACGCCTTCCTGGCCGACTACCTCGGTAACCTCGCCTACGCACTGACTTCGCGGAACTTCAATCCCGTCATGGCGATGGCCGCCGATACCGTGATCGTCACAGCGGAGAACATCGTGCCCGTCGGTGTGATCGCGCCGGATCACGTCATAACGCCGGCACCGCTCGTCGACTACCTCATTACGAACGGGTGACGTCATGGATCCGCAGACCCTGATCGCTCGGCGCGTGGCCAAGGAGCTCCGGAGCGGCGACCTCGTCAATCTCGGCATCGGTATCCCTACGCTCGTCGCAAACTACGTTCTGGCCGGCCTGAAGGTGTTCTTCCAGTCGGAAAACGGCCTGATCGGCACCGGGCCGATCCCCGAGCAGGGCTTGGCACATCCGACGCTGACGGACGCAGGCGGACGCCCGATCACTGCTCTACCCGGCGCTTCGACCTTCGACAGCGCAATGTCATTCGGATTGATTCGCGGCGGCCATGTCGATGTTACCGTGCTTGGAGGTCTCCAGGTCGATGCATTCGGCCATCTCGCCAACTGGACGATTCCGGGCAAGATGGTGCCAGGCATGGGCGGCGCGATGGACCTCGTCAGCGGCGCCAAGCGCGTCATCGTCGCCATGCAGCATGCGGCAAAGGGCAAGTCGAAGATCGTCCCGAAATGTACCTTGCCGCTTACCTCGGTGCGGCCCGTGAACCTGGTCGTCACCGACATGGCAGTGATCGGCTTTGCGGGCGGCAAGGCGACGCTGCTTGAGACCGCGCCGGGCGTCACGATCGGCGAAGTCATGGCGGTGACGGACGCCGAACTCGTCGTTCCTGACCATGTCCCGGAAATGATGATCTGACCAAGTGATGGACATGCGGATATTTGGCGATTTCGACGAGATCAGATCCGCCGTCGGCACCGAGATTGGTGCCAGCGACTGGATCGAGATCTCGCAAGATCGGATCAACAGATTTGCGGAAGCAACGTGCGATGAGCAATGGATCCATGTCGACCAGGAGCGCGCACGGAAAGAGATGCCCGGCGGCACCACCATCGCCCACGGGCTGTTGTCGTTGGCGCTGGCGCCCATGTTCATCCGCTCGGTGATGGAGCTGAAGGGGCTGCGCAACACCCTGAACTACGGCGCGGACAGGATCAGGTACCTTGCGCCGGTCCCGGCGGGCTCGAAGCTGCGCGGCCGCGTCACCGTTTCTGAGACGGAGGACGTGCCTCCCGACGGCCTGCGCGTGAACTATCATCTCGTGATCGAGATCGAAGGCGGCAAACGGCCGGCTTGCATCGCCGAGCTGATCGCCCTGCACTATCGCTGAGCAACGCGCCGGTCTCTCCTCAATCGATAATGTGATAACCGCCGTCGACATAGAGAACGCTGCCCGTGAGGAGCTTGGCGCCGTCGAGCGCTAGGAACGCAGTGGCGTTCCCGACATCGTCGATGCTGACAAGGCTGCGCGACGGTGCCTTCGATTGCGCCCTGTCCATCAGCTCGTCGAACTCCGGAATGCCTGAGGCCGCGCGTGTGGCGAGCGGACCAGGCGAGATCGCATGCACGCGGATCCCTTTCGGCCCCAGCTCGGCCGCGATGTAGCGCACCGACGCTTCGAGCGCGGCCTTCGCCACGCCCATCACGTTGTAATTCTCGACCACCATCTGGCTGCCGTAGTAGGTCATGGTAAACATGGTGCCTCCGTTCTTCATCAGCGGCTCGGCCAGATGAGCCATGTGCATGAACGACCAGCATGAGACCTCCATCGTCTTCAGGAAGCCGTCGCGACCGACGTCCACAACGCGCCCGTGCAAGGCTTCCTTCGGAGAGAAGGCGATCGAGTGCAGCAGGAAGTCGAGCTGTCCCCACTCCTTCTCGATCCGTGCGAACGCTTCTTCGGTCTGCCCCTCCATCATGACGTCGAGCGGCATGAAGATGGGAGCCTCAAGCGCCTGCGCGAGCGGCTCGACGTGCTTCTTCGCACGCTCGTTCAGGTATGTGACGGCAAGATCGGCACCGAGGGCGCGAAAGGCCTTGGCGCATCCCCACGCGATCGACTGGTCGTTGGCGATACCCACAACAACGCCTTTTTTGCCCTTCAGAGCAACCTTGGTATCAGGAAACACGGGAATCATGACGCCCTCTCCTGTCTCGCACTGGTGGCTGGCCTGTTCATCAGCAGCGACAGCGTGTGCTGCGCTATCATCAATTCCTCGTCGGTCGGCACGACGTAAACCGGAATCAGGCTGTTTGGCCCCGATATCAGCCGCGAATGACGGGCATTCTCGGCCTGATCGAGCGAAACTCCAAGCCATCCGAGTTGCTCGGCTACGCGTGCACGGAGGGTGGCGGAGTTCTCGCCAATGCCGGCTGTGAAGACGAACGCATCAACGCCTTGCAATGCTGCTGCGAGCATTCCGGCGTTGAGCCCGGTTCGGTAGACGAAGTAGTCGATCGCCAGTTTGGCGTCGAGACTGCCGCTGGCCTCGAGTTCGCGCATGTCGTTGCTGATGCCGGATAGTCCCTTCAGGCCGCAATCACGGTATAGGAAATTCTGAACATTAGATGCCGACATCCCTTTCTCGGAGATCAGGTAGAGCACGACGCCCGGGTCGATCTGACCAGGGCGCGTTCCCATGGGGAGGCCATCGAGGGCGGTGAAGCCCATAGTGCTTTCGATGCTTCGCCCGCCGCTGAGCGCGCACATCGACGCGCCGCTCCCGAGATGAGCGACGATGACCCGTCCCTTCGCAATCTCCGGCGCGATCTTCGATAAGGTTCTCGCGATGTATTCGTACGACAGGCCGTGAAAGCCATAGCGACGCACGCCTTCGGCATGAAGACCATGCGGAATCGCATAATGGTCGGCGACCGCGCTATGTGTGCGGTGAAATGCGGTGTCGAAACACGCGACCTGCGGCAGCGCCGGGAAATTGTTGAGGATCGAGCGAATCGGCGCCAGATTGTGTGGCTGATGCAGCGGCGCCAGCGCGATAAATCGTTCCAGCCGGGTCACAACACCATGATCGACCTGGATCGGGCGGTCGTAGTCCGGCCCGCCATGAACGACGCGATGACCGACTGCGATAGGTTGGATGCGAAGCTCGTCCCGCAACCACGCGCCGGCGACCTCCATCGCAGCCGAAACGTCCGGCACGCCATCGATCGGATAGGCTCGATCGGCAAGCGGATCACTGTCGGCTCCGCTGGCCCGCAGGCGGGGACGGCTGCCGATGCCGTCGATCTGCCCCTTGAGCTGTTGCCGCAGCATTCCTTCGTTCTCGATCGAATAAATCCGGAACTTGACGCTTGATGAGCCCGCATTGACGACAAGGATCGTGTCCATGGCGCTCACGCGGCGATCGTGGGAGCATGCTGGCGCCGTGCATGGGCATACAGGGCTGCAACCGCGCAGGAAGCCATCCGTGCGCGCGGCGAATCCGCACGCGACGTCAGAACGACCGGCACCCGGGCTCCGAGCACGACGCCCGCGCCGTCAGCCTTGGCGAAATAAGCGAGATTCTTCGCCAGCATATTGCCGGATTCGAGGTCGGGAACCACCAGGATCTGCGCCCGGCCGGCGACTTCGGACTTAATCCCCTTGATCCGCGCCGCCTCCTCGTCGATGGCGTTGTCGAACGCGAGCGGCCCATCAAGTACCCCGCCGGTGATCTGGCCCCGGTCCGCCATCTTGCAGAGTGCCGCGGCCTCGATCGTCGACGGAATCTTGGACGTGACGGTTTCAACCGCCGACAGGATCGCTACACGCGGCGATTTGCCGAAGCCGGCTTGCACATAGAGATCGATCGCGTTCTGAATGACGTCACGTTTGGCGTCGAGATCCGGGAAGATGTTGATGGCCGCATCCGTCACGAAGATGGTCTCGGCATAGGCCGGCACGTCCATCACGAAGACATGGCTGATGCGCCGGTCGGTGCGCAGGCCGCCGGCCTTGGCAGTGACGGCGCGCATCAGCTCGTCCGTGTGCAGGCTGCCCTTCATCAGCAGCTCGCCCTTGCCTGCGTGGATCAGCTCGACGCCCCGAGTGGCAGATTCGTCGCTATGCGCGGTATCGACGATCTCGAACGCGCCAACGTCAAGACCGTGCCTGGCGGCCGTATCCCGGATCTTTTTGTCGGGCCCGACCAGGATCGGACGGATAATGCCAGCCTGTGCGCTTTCGACGGCTCCGCGCAGTGATGTCTCGTCACAAGGATGCACGACGATGGTCGGGGTAGGCGGCACAGCCCTGGCGGCCGCGATCAGGCGGTCGTATTTGCTCAGGGGCTGTGTCTGCGTGGCATCGGCTGTCATGAGGCTGCTCCTTCCAACCAGTTTTACGACGCCTTCGCTTTGGGATCGAAAGGGGCGATATTCGACGCCCTCCCCGGCTGCTCGCCAGCTTCAAGGCCGAACAATGCTGCGATCTGTTGCAGGCGGTTCGCGCGCTCGCCCGTGATTTCCTCGCTGGCGGACAACACCTCGCCCACCGCCGCGAAGGTCGCACGGCGTTGATTGACATCGTCAGGCAGCAGCTTCGGGATCGCGGCCAGGGCCGCCTCGCGATCGAGCAGCAGCATGAAGAACTGCTCGCGCACCAGCATCTTGAATTCGGGCAGTGTCAATCGCGCTCCGGCGTAGTCACGGCGGACCAGACGCAGCGCCTCAATGCTACGCTCGTCGACCATTCCTCTCGCCGAACCGACATAAAGCAGGGCGCGAAGCGCCGCTTCGCGCAGCCCGCCTTCGTCGATCCGGGATCTGAGCTCGGCGATCCGCTTCTCGAGCATGGCACGATGATCGGCGGGCATCTCGCGCGGACGCAAAGGTTCGACCTTCGGATCTATACCGAGCGCGGCCTGGAGCGCAGGCGAGCCATAGACGTTGAGGAAGATCGCCTCGCTCAGCGCTTCCTGCGAATCGCGCCAGCTGTCGAGGAAATGAACGATCTGTTTGGAGAGCTGCTCCTGTATTGCCAAGAAGGGATTGTCCTTCGAAACCGGCTTGCGGTTCTCTTCCAAGCCTTCCGCCACCGACTTCACCGCCGTCATCCACGGATTCTGACTGCTGAACGCCTCATACTGAGTCCGCAGCGGGTGCAGATTGCGCATCAGCTCCGCCGTCTGCGGCGCCACCATGCTCTTGATCCAGGGCTGCACGAACTTTCGATAAGCGGCGAGATTAAGCTCCGAGACGCGCTTGGCCGCGACAAAGCGCCGCTCGTCCTCGGGCGAATTGCCGCCCATGGCGCGGATATCGTCGAGCGTCCGGGCCTCACAGCGCATCACCCATTGGCCGACGGCCAGGTCAGCATGCGTGGTGTCGGCGTCCTTGGCCTCGAAAGTTGCCTCATAGAGCCCCGGCGGCAGTACATCAATCAGGTCGATATTGCTGGAGAATTCGGCATGCTCCTTCTTGGCAACGCCCCCGGAGACGAAGATGCCGAGATGGCCGATGCTTTCGTGAACCGTGTAAACGATCGTCTGCCCATAGGCCCTGATGTCGTCAACGTCGGTGTAGCAATCGAGGATCCAGCCCAGCGCCTGCTGCGGCGGCGTGACGTTATCGCCCTTCGAGCAGAACACCACGATCGGCGATCTGATGTTGCGCAAGTCCACCTGCTCGCCGTCAGACATCTTGATGTTGCCGGAGGCAAGGTTATTGCCGACAAAGAGCTCATCGACGATGAACTGGATCTCCTCGGCGTTAAGGTTGACGTGTCCACCCCACCAGCGTTCGAAGTCGAGGTAACGCTCGGCCTCGGTGTCGACTTTCGAATAGACGTTGTACTGCTTGGTCCAGAGCGTATTCGAAGGATTCTGGCCCTCGAAGTTCTGCACCAGCCAGGCGCCGTCGAACTTGCCGGCGCCTAGATCGCTGACGAGCGCCGTCAGCCAACTTCCACCAAGCAGGCCGCCCGAATAACGCATCGGATATTTGCCATGCACGCCCGCCCAATAGGCGAGCGGCGCGCCGGCGATGATCAGCGGCCCGAACAGCTCAGGCCGCAGAGACGCCAGGATCATGACGGCCCAACCGGCCTGGCAATTGCCGATCACGCAGGGCTTGCCGTCGGCGTCTGGATGACGGCTGATGACCTTCTCGATGAACTTGGCTTCGGCGCGCGCGATACGCTCGATCGTCTGTCCCGGCATCGGCTCCGGCAGGAAGCCGACGAAGTAGCAGGGATGCCCTGCCTTCATCGCGACGCCGATCTCGCTGTCGGCCTTGAATCCACCGATGCCCGGACCGTGTCCGGCGCGCGGATCAATCACGATGAACGGCCGCCGCCCAGGATCAATCTCCACGCCCGCTGGCGGGATGATGCGGACAAGCGCGTAATTGACGGGTTCGGTTAACTGGCGGCCATCGATGATCAACTCGGCGGCATATTGCAAGACGTGAGGAGCGGTTTGGGCGACGTGCTCCCGATACTGATCGCCGCGCCGGCGCATCACATCGAGGAACAGAATGCTCCGTTGTCCTGCATCCACCATGTATTCGACCGCCGAGGCGACGAGTCCGGACATCGGGCCACCGGGCAATACAGACATTTCCATCGGCGTTCTCCGGCCTTATCGTCGTATCGATCCATCCAAAGCCCGCTGCACCTGGCGGCGTTGATATAGGTCAACGCTTGACCGCCAGTTGCACCGGCACAGCATTTTCCGTGCGGATCCAAGCCACCGTCAGCTCCCAGACTACAGACAGAATGATAGGTCCGATGAAGAGACCAAGTATGCCGTGATAGAGAGTTCCCCCGATCACCCCGATCAGAATGACGAGCGCCGGCGTGGTCAGGCCCCGCCCCATGACGAGCGGTTTCAGGATGTTATCGAGCACCGATACGATCACGAGAAACACCGTCAGCAGCAGCGCGATCGGAAATTCCTTGTCCGTCCAGATCCAGATGATGACCGGCAGGATGACGATCGTTCCGCCGATCTGCACGATGGACAGCAACAGCACCGCGAACGCCAGAAGGCCCGCGCTGGCAATGCCGGCCAACTTGAAACCGATACCGGCCAGCAAAGCTTGGATGATGGCGACGCCGATCACGCCTTGGGCCACCGCGCGGATGGTAGCCCCCGCCAAGTCCAGAAAGTGCTCGCTCTGGTCCGGCACGATGCGCGACAGAAAGCTGCGCCCAGCCGCCACGAGCTGAGGTCCATACGGAAACAGCACCCCGGCTACCGCCACCGACAGCAGAAACTTGACCGTTCCAACGCCAGCATTGCCGGCAAATCCAAGCAAGGTGGCCGCGAACGGCTTCAGGTAGGGCACGACGGCGCGCAAGAGCGAACGGAGATTGGTCGTCGCCTGATCCCAGAAATCGAAGAGCTGAGGCCCCACGATGGGCCACTCCTTAAGTGGCTGCGGCGGCGAGGGAACATGCAGTTCACCAGCCGTCATTTGTGCGGCAATTTCTGTAATCCCGTCGACCGCGCCCATGCCTAGCCACGTCGCGGGTCCGATCACGACCGCGAGATTGACGAGAGTGAGGATCGTCGCTGCAAGCTTCGGTCGTCCACCGAGAAGGTCACTAAGACACCGAAATACCGGGTTCAGCGCGGCGGCGAGTACAACACTCCAGGCCAATATGGGCACGAATGGACGGATCAGGAGTAGCGCCCAGACGAGCAACATCCCCAGCAATCCGAGCCGGATTAGAAGCTGGACGATCTCGTCTCCGGAGAAGATCTGGCGGAGTGTTTTCACGGACGCGCCTTCAGTCATGCCGCGCATGCTGTGGCGAACTAGCCCCTGCTCTCGCTCAGCAGGCTTGATCCAGATCAAGCAGCGGCGGCTCTTCTAAGGCTGAGGTCCGGACAGGTTCAGCTCACGCTCGGCTCTAAACACGTTACCGTAGAGACTCGCTATCCATTGCCGGCCGCGGGACGTCACGTTGAGATAGCGTATCGCCTGCTGGATTTGAGGGGCGACGTTGCTCCAGTAGAATTGCGGATATTTGTAGACGATGTCCGCCGGCGTCGCGTAGCCCAAGGTCTTGTTGAGTCTGATCTCTTCGAATTCGTAGAATAGCGCGTTCGACTTCTTCAGATAGTTGGGATCGCCGAGCTGGCCGATGAGATCGGCGGCCCGCAACAGCAATCCTTCCTCTTCGATGAGGCTATCATTGGAGGACATCGTATAAGGAAATCGGGTATATTCGATCGCCCGAGCTACCCGGTCCGCATCCAGCTGCTCGACAGAATCCAACCGCTCCAGCACGAACAGTTTCGACCGATCGACATGGTATGGCGCGAGAGCCGCATCGGACGATCCACGCGGCAGACGAACCGTGCCGCCGTTCACGTCTGCAATGAACAGCTCGTCTTCATCGCCTTGAACGACGCCGCGCACATATCCGATGTCGTGGGCAAGGCACGCCAGGATGAAATTCGCATAGTCGTTTGCCGTGGTGGGCCGCAGCAACGCACGTCCCGTCAGAATATCGTGTCCGGCAAGCGTCACGAGCAACGTATGCTCGATGTTGTGATACAGGGCATCGCTATTGCCGATGCACTCCATGGTGAGCTTGGCTGCGAACGGAAGCAGTTCGGTCAGGCCGGCATGCGAGGCGCCAAACCGGTCTTTGGTTTCTGTTGTCAGAAATGCGCCCAGGGCTTGCGACACCAGTTCCGGGACCGTGATCATCAGGCCGCTCCACTACGGTACTGTGGACGATATGCAGACCAAGCCCGCGACTCTCCGCGATTCCCTTCTGCGTGAGTCATGGTGCACTGCGCGATCAACGAGCATAGTTGCCACTCTCGCGCCGCGCCCTTGATACAGATCAAGCGACCGCAGCCAGCCGGGCGGCTCATGGGCCAAGCTCGGGCGATTGCATTGTCCGGCCTTCCGAACCAGAAAGCGCTCGTGTTGGACGCCGCCAAATACAGCGCCCCAGAGCACCTGCGGGACGGCACCCCGGTCGAAATCCGGGCGCTGCGGCCTGCGGACGAGGCCGACATGCTCACCGCGCTAGACCAGACAAGTGCGCAGTCGTTGCAGCGCCGGTTCTTCGCAATGAAGCGCCATTTCTCCGACAAGGAGCGCGTCTTCTTCATGGGCGTCGACTTCAGGGATCACGTCGCACTCGTGGTGCTGGCCGCCCAAGCAGACCGGCAAATCATCGTTGGCGGCGGGCGATACATCGTGTTCGAGCCTGGGCGGGCCGAGATGGCTTTCGTCGTCATCGATGCCTGGCAGGGACGAGGCGTCGGCTCCATCCTGATGGATCATCTCGGCAGGATTGCCACCGACGCGGGATTGCACGAGCTCACGGCGGAAGTCCTGCCCGAGAACGGGTCAATGCTGGCGGTATTCGGCAAGTTCGGGTTCAGGCCGGCCGCGCGTCACGACCCACACACGATCCATCTGGTGCGGCGTCTCGGGCAAGGGAGTGTGTGATCGTCCCGAGCCGCCCACGACCTATCGCGGCGCTGAATATGGGTACAGAGGTTATGGATATAGAGGCTATGGCTACCGCGGCTTGGGCGCGGGCGCTGTCGTCGGCGGCGCCATCGCAAGCCTCGGCTACTATGGTGCATAGCCCTGCTACGGTGGCGGATGCACCTCTTTCGGCGGAGGATACGGCTACGATTATTGTCCGCCCAATGCGTACAGCGCCTACGGCAGCCATGGCGGTTACGACGGCTACCAGGCGAGGCGGAGCTATTATTCCGGCCCGCGAATCCGAGTTCGAAACCTATCGAGCGCGCGAGTTCCGCGAGCGCAAGCGCTCACACCTTCGTTGATCTGGATCAACTCGCGGGTAGAGCGCTGAGTCTCGAATATGGCTGCAGACAAGGGAGGTCAAAAAATGAAACCATCCATTGCACTAGCTGCTGCATTGATGACGGCCGGGTTCGTCTTCGCAAGCCCTGAAAGCGCCAATGCCGTCGTATACTGCCAGTATGTGGACTACCCCGCGCATTGCGTCGCGAGACCGGGCGTTGCCTTGGGAGTGCGTCCCGTCGCGCGCGCTGCCGCACGAGAAGCGGTGAGGCCCGGCACTCCGACAAACCGCGGCGGTCCCGTCGACCGCGTCGGCAGGCGTTGACCATATGCCGCGACAAAGCCGCAAAAAATGAGGGCCGGCATTGCTGTCGGCCCCCCTGAAGACGTCAGACCCGGGAGAGGTCAGTACCTTGCGACGACCGGATTGCTGCCCCAGCCAAATCGGTAGTTGAAGCGCAAGGTGACCATATCCACGTCCTGCGTGATCCGGTCGTTTACAAAAGCGGCAAGTCGCGGATCAGCGACCGTGAACGAATTATTCCGGTGCCCCATAAACAAATGATCGTATTCGATGCCCACCGACCAATTCGGGGTGAAGCCATACTCGAATCCAACACCAATGACGCCACCCCAGCGGGTTGCGCTTTGCGCGGCGAGCTCGGCGCCGGACGCAGTATCAAGAACGCTGAGGCGGTTGTCCGTCACCGCCGCGCCGCCCTTCACGTAGAGCAGTGACGCATTCCAAGCGTAGCCGATCTGGCCGGTGAAGAGGCCGATGGCACTCGTTTTGGTGCGAGTGGAGAGCGAAGGATCGATGAGGCTGACGCGCTGGTTGCTGAGATCCGCCCAATCGCCCTGAGCTTCCAGACCAAACACCCACTGGCTGGCTTGCCAGCGATAACCGAGCTGGCCACCGATGACGCCACCGGATCGATCGCGGCAGCCGGAAGCGACGGCCACGCCAGCCGCGTCAAGGAAATCCACGCAGTTGTGGTTCTGCGCCCATCCACCATTGCCGCCAATATAGAAGCCGGTCCAGTTGTAGATCGGAATAATCGGTGCCGGCGGCGGCGCCTTCACGGCCATATCGGCAGCCATGGCGGGCCCCACGGCGCCCAATGCCACCAGACAAACGGTTGTTAGCAGAAGCCTTTTCATCGTGCTTTCTCCTTGCCGACCGCCTCTGACTGGTCGAAACGGCGGGTTTGTTGCAATGCAATGATTCCCCAACTTCCGGCTGAACTCTACGGGCGAGGGCGCAATCTCCGCGTGCCAAAATGGCAACACCCAAGACATTTCGCACTCGAGCTGATCTCTCTCGCTGGCGAAGCCCTCAATGATTTCGCCTGGTGGCCGAATGGAGGAAAGCCGTCTGCCGCCGGAGTTCGCTTCTTGGCCTCGGCAACAATCGGTCGTGATCACGGCCCTTGTTCCGAGTCGCGCTTGTCCTCGTGGCCAGCAACCTCCTCGCCTCGGCCTTGCTCGATCCAGGACGGAATGTCGCTCGAGGGAATCAGCCGTCGCGGCAAAAAGGGATTGAGCGTGCCCGCGAACACGATCAATCCCTCATTGAACTTCTCTCGCGCGAAAGACCGTGCCTCGGCTTCGCTCTCGAACGTGCGCGTCTCCCGGGGACTTCGCCGCTTCGGCAAGGTCCCGCGCTTGTGCACCTCGAACGTGACGTACCAGGTCTGCGGCATGCGCCCGCTTCCGAATCGCCATCAAGCGGACATCTGTCGACCAACAACGACCGGCGAGATCATGTTGGCATCCTAGTAGCGCCGCTCTTCGCGTCGCTCCGTGCGTCCCTCACGCCTCTCCTCGCGCCGTTCGGTACGTCCCATACGCCGCTCCTGGCGGCGCTCGTGGCGCGCTCCCCGCCTCTCCTGGCGTCGTTCCATTCCGACTGTCTGCGCCGGCGCTTGTGTTCCGAACAGGAACGTACCGGATGCCGCCAGCCCGAGCACAGCGGCCCATCCCAGCAACGAAAGAGCCTCGCGACGACCGAGTCGTTCAAACCTCGACGTTTCACTCATGTCAGTTACTCCCGATCTTGAGGACGTTTCAGTAGGCAATGCCTCGACGTGCATTCGTTGATCAGTGTCAACGGCAGGCGCCCCACTCTGCAGACGCAACGAACGGAGACGCTCACCAAACCTGATTGCCGAACCAACCGTACTGCGGCGGCCGCGCGACGAGCCGGATACGTCTTTCGATGTGTCTCCTCACAATTTTGCTTTGACGCTGCGGCTTTGCATCAGCCTTTGTCGACTGACGCGCTCGCAGCCGTTCGGCATCGAGCGGTCCAAGCTGGGCAAATGCCTCGCGCACGCGCGCGTGTGGGAAGTCGGCGCCCGGCGGGGCACCAAGCTCGACCTTAGCGATGTCGGTCGCGACGATCGTGGGCAGGTTAGTGTCGAGAACGACCCGCTCGGGCAATTTCCCATCGGAATGGATGCGGATGGTGGCGGAGCGCGCAGCTCCACCGTGTCTGGCAGGCCGATCCGGCACCAGGGCGTCCGCAACGAAGAGCATCGCGAGCAACGTACCGCCGACATAGAACAGATATCGTGAGATGGGCATTGTCGGCACCATTGCCGCCGCAGATTTTCGTCTGGCAAGCAACGGGCCACAGCGGCAAAATTGGCGAACCTGCATGAGCGTGGTTGCCTAAATCGAGCCGCCGCCGCTTCCGCCGCGGCGCGTCTCTGGTGAAGCACTTGCTGAGGCATAGGCGGCGCTTCATTGGCAAGCGCACCCACGCCGCGGCAGATTAATGTTCACCGCGTCCAGGCGCGGCTTCGCTTGAGCCAGATCAACGAATTGAATTGTCGCAACATCGTCTCGCACGCCGTTGCACGACTTGGTCAGTGCCAGTGACATGCCCCTTGGTACAATGACCAAGAGGGCAATTGCAGGAAGGTGGCGCGCAACACAGAATTCTCGTCGCGTACATCGAGCTTCTGGCAGGGAGAGCCGATGATGAGTCAATTCGAGCTGAGTTCGCGCGCAGCCCTTTGTCGGCAGCTTGCAAGCCAGGATCCGGCAAACCACACTGTCTGGATGGCCGAGGCAAGAAGCTGGTCACGCATGGCTGCCGAGACGCTTCATGATGAGCGCAAATTCGAAAGCGGTATCGTTGCCAAATTCTTCTTCGCGTTCAGCAAGTTGGTCGCGGCGCAACACGAGCCTACGAACCTCACGGTAGAGATGACGAAGAGCAGATCCAGACGCGCCATACCGTCTCCATGAAGTCGATAAGCGCAAGGAAGATTGCCGTTGCCGTCGCCGCCCTCGTATGCGGCACGACGCTGTCCATCGGCTGGACAGACCAAGGCGGACTTTTGCTGCGGCTCGACAAAGCGCAGGCGGCGACGCGGTTGTACGTAGCTCCCTATTATCGCGGTCACTACTACACGACGAGGGTGTGTCCTGGTATGCTGTGCGAGCCTATTACTTCGGCGGACCGTGGAGCTACGGTTATAGCGGCTGGACCGACTATGCGGCACGCAACGGCATCGGATGCGTCCCAGGCTCATTGGTCAAGGGCGGGGACGGCATCATGTATGTGTGTCAATGAAGCCTGGGAACGGCACGATGGGCGGCGCTCATTAAGCCGCTCATCGCGCTAAGTCACACTCACGCGGCGGCGGCTGTGCGGCGCGAATAGCATGACCTATGTTCTGATCGTCGTCAGCTGGCTCGGCGTTGCCAATGGCGCCGTGATATCGAAGAATTTTCGAGCACAGAACGTTGCGAAGCAGCCCGCATGGCACTGATAGAATACGCGAAGGCGCGCAGTACCGACGAGACGCTTAGGCCTCTCTGCGTGCAGAAATAAAAGAGCTGCGCGGACTGATGCGTGTGTCCGAATTCGGCTGAACGCCCTCTTCGCGTTTCGCCCGCACTTACAAGCTGCGCGATTTTCTTCGGTTCTTTGACCTTGATCAATAGTCCGGGCACCGGGCCGTGGAGCGATCGACATTCACTCTCACAGGACGGAGACTATCATGAAGCGTAGCATGCTCACAAAATTATCACTCGCGGTTGCCGTGGTCGCCCTCGGAGTGTCTGGTTCAATTCGCTGGTCGGCCGACGAAGGCCTTTCACTCTCATCAAGCCCGGCGGAAGCACGGGTCGGGCGGCCCCTGACACCCGTGTCGGTAGCCGGCGTTGCACGCCGCACTACTAGGCGCGCGATCGTAGGCGGCGCGGCAGTCGGCGCCGCCGCGGTCGGCACGGCATGTGTCCGCGTTCTGGTCAACGGCAGCTACGTCTGCCGTTGATAGCTGTTGTTGCCAGCTCTGAACACCGCATCCTGCCGGATGATGTTCGCAGGATGCGGTGTTCAGGTTTCGGAACGCTATTGATAGAGTCCAACGCGACGGAGCCCAGATCATGAGCTCGATTGCGAGCACCTCGCGCGACCCTGATTACGGAGAAGAGGAGCTCTACCGAGCCCTCGGTGTTGCTTGATCGAACCGGAATTGCGCATGCGGCGGCTGGTGAGAGCCCATATGGGAGCGCAATGCGGCGACCGATCCTCATTGGCCCGATATAGATTTTTCTTGACCTCTCGGTGCACACATCGTGCACACGGCGCCTTCTAACCAACTGAAAAACTTTAACTCTCGCTCCAGTCCATCATGGTAGTGACCCGAAATGATCATTGTCCGGTCCTCGCCGCTTCTTCGATGCCTCTGCCGCACCAACGTGGGCTGTGATATCTTGGCGTACCCTGAGGCTCGGGGTATGTCCGCGTCTGAGGGTCGTGAATTCTAGAGAGGAGGACGCCAGCATCGCGTGGCGATCCTTGTGACCCTTGCCCTGCTCGACGCGCAGCATCATCCGTTCGGAGTCGATATCGGACACCTTCAGCGAGACAACCTCGGAGACGCGCAGCCCCGCACCGTAGGCGACACTGAGCGCCGCCTTGTACTTGACGCTCGGCGCCGCCTCCAGAAAGCGCGCAACCTTCTCGGGGCTTAAAACAACCGGCACCTTGCGCGGCTCGCGCATGAACAACAGGTGCTTGGCGAGGTCGGGCCGATCGAGCGTCACATTGAAAAAGAACCGCAGTGCCGAGACGGTGGCGTTGATCTTTGGTGCGCCTGCGCCGTTCGACGCAAGATGCAGCCGAAAGCGGCGCACCTCCTCCGATTTAGCCGTGGCGGGAGAGCGACCGAGGAACGCCGCGAAATCCCTGACCCTTTGGACGTAGTCATGTTGGGTCTTCGGCGCTAACTTGCGGATCGCCATGTCTTCGATCATGCGCCGACGCAACGGGCTGATGGCCTGACCGGTCATTGGGGATGCTCCTGTCTTGAGTGAGGTTGTCGAAACCCCTCAATCTCAAGACAGGACGCCTCATCGCGCTACCCTGTTGGCCCTGTCGCCTGCCGCAGCGCCCTACCGCGCGAGCGGTTTAGTCCGCTTGGCCATTTGGCGAAGTGGCGGCGGGGTTCGAGAAGTCCGCTCAGCGGCGCATTGCGGACCAGATTTGCTCAGGTTGAGTTCTTCGCATTTTGACCCACAGGAGAAATTCAGCGCCGGTGGTTTGTCGAATGGGCAATGAGCCAAATGCACAGGCGCCCTCAACGTTCGCGCTCCCAAGCGAGAGTGCCGACGACTTTCTTACCCTGATAGATGCCAACGGAGCTGACTTGTTCAGCGGTTCGGATGCTCAGCCGGTCACCGTCCAGCTTGAAAAATCTCACCTGATCCTGCCCGGTGAGGAGCTCGTTGCCCGAAATGTCGACTTTAGTCGTGAACTTGTCTCCGTCGATGGTGAATTTTCCGGTGTAGACATTCAACGACTTGAGGAGCGCCGCGGTCTCGTCGTTGTTTGTTGCAGGCTTGCGATTTGCCCCCACAATGATGAAGGCCGCATATCCGTCCGGCGTGAAAAGTGCTCTACCTTTCGGGTTGGGACCAAATGGTTCGCTGGCGTCGCCGCCGACAATTTGAATGGTCCATGAGGTCAATTTCCAACTCCCGACCAGCTGCTTCGATGCGTCGTCCGCAAACACAGGTCCAGACGGAAAATAGCAATAGAGAGCAACCAATAAGGCAACGAGACGCGCCATGCTGTTCTCCCATGAATGGCAGGTCGGGCTTCGACAATGATCAGGATAGCTTGAGCGATCAAAACTTACGAGCCTTCGGACGGCAGGCTCCTCGCCAGCCTGTCCGGTGCCGGCCCATCGCAACCGCCCGGGCGGTGCCCGGTCATGTCCGAAGTTGAGGGTAGACCGGCCCTGACTGCCCACGGCCGAAACCGCCGCGATTGACCCGAAGCCGACATCGTTAGCGTTTAGTAACGGCTGCAATCCAATTGATCGACTTTTGATTTCGGCTTCTTTGGTCAGCGTGGTGCACACTGCGCGAGTTGGGCAAAGATGCAACCAATTCGGCAAAGACCTGCAAGAGTCACAGATGAAGCCTAAGCTCGCTATCGCGGCACTTCTAGTTTTTGGTGTTGTTGCCCTTGGCTATGCTTACGGCCGTGGCTACCCGCCGTTCACCTCTCAATTCGTTCTGACCTGCGACAAGGCAATCAAGGAGCGGCTAAAGGTTCCATCCACCTATCAACGGATAGGTGTAGACGAGTCTAGAAGGACAATCACATACGACGAGTTTTTCACCGACCCGCACCGTGCCGTATCCGAGGCGACCAAAAAATCCATGGTCCAAGTCGCACGGGTGCCGCCGGTTGAGTACGCAGCGCTCATCGACTATCAGGCTCAGGGTTCTATCGGCGCCATCATTCGAGAAAGGGCTAGATGTACTTTCAATTCACTTGATGGGAGTGACACGCCTACCCTTGCATACATGGTGCAAATCGATGGCGAGTATAACATCGCTTGGGCTGCAAGGCAGCCGAACGCCGTTACTCTCCCACCGCGCCTGGATCGTTAGTAATCGGTAACGCATGGTCTGCTGGTGACCCGAACCGGACTTCGGTCGGTTTCAACGCGGCGCGAACTCTGGGGGATCACGGCTCCGACGGCGTCCCATAACGGCCGAAATGTGGCACTTGCCGTGCTCACTCGCCTATTTCTTTTCCCTTCTCCGCCCAGGTTAGAGCGCGTTTCGTATCCAAGATTGCCGCAAGCGCCCTTAGTGCTGAAGAGAGTTCGTTGCGTCCGGTGGAGCAAGCGATGCGTACCGAATTGTCCTTTCAGCGCAAGCTGCGCCGCACGCTTGTTGCTGTCGCCATCGTTGGCCCCGTGGTGCTGACGCCCGAAATGAGTGCGGCCGAAGGCCTGCTTGATTTCTTTTTCGGTGGCGGGCAGAAGCAACAGCAGCAGACCTCGTCTTTCAACGACAATCCGCAATCACCACCGCCGCGGCCCGTCGTCGTAAGCGCGGGACCTGCCTTCTGCGTGCGCAGTTGCGACGGCAAATATTTTCCCCTGATGCGCGGCGCGGCCTCGCCGGCGCAGATGTGCCAAGCCTTCTGTCCGGCAAGCCCGACCAAAGTTTTCTTCGGCTCCAGCATCGACAGAGCCTATGCCGCAACCGGCGAACGATACGCCGATAGCGAAAACGCCTTTGCTTATCGGAAGGCGCTGCGAGCCGATTGCACCTGCAACGGCCACAATCCCGCCGGTCTTGCGTCAGTCGATCTCGCGATGGACGGCTCGTTACGCTCGGGCGACGCGGTCGCTACCGCTGACGGGTTCGTCGCCTATTCCGGCATACGGGTCGGCAACGACCACAACCCAGATTTCACGCCGTTAGCGTCTTCCGAGTTGACTCGCACGCCGCTTCCGGCGGCGACCATCACGCCAAAGCCGGTGCCCGCGCGCGACTAGCGCGTTGATGCGGATTGATGTTGCAATCAATGTCCGACGATCACCTCTTGCAGAGCTTCTTCCGTTGTTGGCCCGTTTGAGACGTGCCCGCATGCTCTGAGAATGTCCGTTCACCGGGGTACACCCGAAGTCGCCAAGTTCCGGCCAAACCGACGCGAATGACCCATAGCGGGCTTAGCCAAGTTCGCTATCGAGAGCGCCGTCGCGCACTCTCTTACAAGCGTCCAACAATTGTTGTCATGCGCTTGCCCCATACTCTTCACTTCATCAGTCCGCATCTTGAGCGGCAAAGCGCCGCTAGATCGTGAGAAAGGCCGGCTGGCGCTACGCCGCCGGCTCGCAGGGCCGGTTCCGCTGCGTTTTATCCGGATTTATAGGTAGCACCGAGCACTTGGTTAGGGCCATTGAGCGCGGTATGAAGTGACCATACTTAAGTAGGCTTGGACTCGTGAATTGGGATCAGTCGACCAAGTGCTTAATGGCGTGAAGGTTGGCGGCTTCCGTTGATGCGTGCGACAAGCAATGGCTGCACGTTTTCACCACCTGCCATGAGTGGGTTCGACGGCTCGAACTGCTCCCGCAGTTCTCGCTTACGGACAAGCAGGCGCGCATCGAGAAACGCATCCTTTAGGCTTACGGCTCGCCTGAGCGCGACGTTAAAAAAAGCATCACCGAAATAGGTCCACTTTGCCTTATCCTGACAGCCGAACGACGGATGATTGGCATCGGCCGCGGTGATGACCAGCACATCGGGGTTCGCGAGACGTTGGATGAAGACCCCGGAATAGCAAGCCGAGATGACCACCACCTTGTGTCGCACACCAGTCTTCGCGAGTATGCCAGCGAGACGAGACGGCGTCAGCGTTTGCGTGAGCCGCCCCGCCTTGATCGCAAGGCCGTCGGGAGAGCCATGCGAGGTGAGAATCAGAAAGAGAACATCTTTCTCGGCATCCAGGCGGTTGGCTGTAACCTGCAACGACCTGGTCAGGGCTTCGATCGTTGCACTTCCGCCTTCCTTCGAATTGTATTGGACGTCGATCGCGCCAGTCTCGAAACGGCCCGCTACGACTTGAGCTGCGCCAGTCGCCTCCGCTCTAAACACGCCTTGATCGCCGAAAAGGCCAAAGGACACCACGCCAACCTTTCGAGCATCCTCAATAGCGCGTACGGGCGAAACCAACGGCCCGACGATCAAAATTAAAGCGACGAGCGGCGCGCAGAGCCGCCTGATCCAAGACTGAGAGGTCATGCAAAACCTCGTTTCGAGATCGCCGCTACAGAATTGCGGCTCAATACAAAATAGCGGAGATACAGTGAATTTCCATCAGTCGGAACCGTATCTCTCCCAGCCACGCGCACGCTTCTATGCGATGTATGAGAGCATGCAATTCGTCCTGGAGAGCGATCTCTACGTCAGCAAGCCAGACGGGGTCGCGTCAATGTGCGCGACACTTTGGCAGGCGCCTAGTCGACTGCACGAAACGCGATAGCTCCCGATCGGGCAGCCCTAAAATTCTGCCGGTCATTAACCCTCAGACGGCGAGTCGCCTGGGTGGAAGTCCCGGCATCGCTTCTCGCCCCGGGCGAACGACTGAACTGCACAAGGCTCGTCAATTCGGCTCATAGCTCATTTGAGACCTTGCGATGGCTACTAAAGATGTCAGCTCACCGGGGTCGACAGGAAGTAATCGCGGGAAGGATAAACCGGCGCGATTGACCCTTAGCGGACCTCGCGCCGCTTTGGCTTGGGTGCGGACATCAAGTTGCACCAGAATTGCGGTCGAACAATTCCAGCGGGTTGCGTAGCGGCGTCGTTTGTTGGCGGGTTGCGTCGCCGCATCAATGCGTTACTACGATGAAATCCGTGTCTTTTCCCGTCTCCTGGCTAATTCCGTTGTCGGAAACAATCAACGAAGAGGCCGGCGTCAGGAGTTCAGAGATCTGCTCGACCGTTTCCTGGGGCATTTCGATACGGTTGAGCGCAGCGTTGGCTTTGTCGGGTAACGGTCCCGGCACGGTTTGCTTCGCGGGCGCTTCTCGCCCTTTCGTGGCAGCCTCGGACATACGCGGCAATTCCTCTGGAATCGACACGACGCTCCAGCGAATAGCCGTTCCCTCGTTCTGGAATTCCATTGCGGTAAACACGTGCGTTCCCAGCGGTTCCTCCGGATTTTCGATCTTGACTGGGACATCAAACAACGGCGTGAAGCCCTGACGCACGAACAGCTTGCTCAACTTACGACTGACGAAGATGGAGATCGGGACAATCTTTTTAGGCGCGCTTGCGGCGGGAGCCGAGCCCGGCACCTGGAGGTTGGCGGCTTCTGGAGTCTCGGCGTTTGACACCAGTGTTCCCTGCGTTGCCGCGGCTGCACCGATGCTCTTGGTTGCGACGGTGGCACTCTGGAATTCGGACGGACTGAACGCGGCTTTCGGTTGAAAAAGATGCGGATTGGTTATCCCGACCGGCTGGACATCACCATGCGCAATGATCACGCGCGTGCCGCGCTTCGTGAGATGCCAGAGTCGAACGGCAAAATTATTTTCCAAACGGATGCAGCCGTGTGACGCCGGATGCCCAGGCACGACACCGGCGTGCAACGCTATCCCTGACCAGGTGATGCGTTGCATGTAGGGCATGGGGGCGGCGCTATAAATATTTGAACGGTGCCATCGTTGTTTGCTGATGACGCTGAACACGCCGAGGGGCGTAGGATGCCCCTCTCTTCCCGTGGACACTGAAGAGCGTGCAATCAGGGCCCCGTTGTCAAAAAGCGAGACCCGTTGGTCTGCTATCGAGATGATGATCTGGAGCGGGCCCTTCGGAAGGGGCTCGGGCCGAGCACTCTTAGCCGTTTCAGAGTTTGTCTGCCGGTGGTGGTGCTTGTGTTTGTACGGAGCGTATTGGCTTCGCCAGAACGCGTGTTGGGGTCCAAACAGAAATTGAGCGTGCGCGATCCCCGGAGGGAGCATGAAAATGGCGAGTACAGCGGTTGTTATCGCGCGCTGCATTGCTGGTAGTTCCTTAACGAACATCGCCCGGTCCCATAGGCGCGATTCCATCGTTTCGAGACGATGCGCGAAGCCGACGCCCGATGCGTCATCCTGACAGCGCAACAAGCCTCTCCTCCAAATCTGGTCGCAGTGGGTCGAAAATTGGACCGTAGTCACAATTACGGTGCGAGTTGCCGTTGAGACGGGCGCAAGTGCTTGCGATCGACGCGTTGCAATCGGGCAACATGCTTTGGAAATATTGACGAGCGGCCGTCTGCGCCATTGCGCGACCCACATTGATCCCAAGAATGAACCTTTTCGCATGCTTGGCTTTTCTACACGGCTCCGGCGGTGTCTATGGAGGCGACAGCATCATGAACCCGCGGCGATTTACGATAGTGGCGCCGACGTTTTGCGGAACGGTCGTTCTCGCGGGGTGGATCGTTGGCTGGCTGGCTGGCTTCGGTTCGGCCGGCACCGAGAACGCCCGCGCGGTGCCAATCCAGGACCGCGCAGCATCTCTCGCCGACAACGCCAGGCCCGCGGATGAACCGCAGGCAATCGCAATGGGCAACGCCGTTGTCGCTAGCATCGTTGTCGCGAACGCCGCTGTCGCTAGCGCCGAAGTGACGACGGCCGCCGAAGCCGCGGTGGGGACGGCCACCGACGCGACGGCGGCCTCGGATAAGTCGGAATCGATTGTCGTGGCCGCGTTGCCCGATCCGTCTCAGACGCTGTCGGCCGATTTACCACCTGTGCAGGAATCCGCGGACCCGGGCCACCGTGATGCCGCGCAACTGGTGCCGACAACGTGCGGTGCATCCGGCGGTGTGTCCAACTCGGGGCCGCAGGATTTCAGGTATCTCATTTGTTATGTCTGGTCCGAACTGCCGCCTGCCGAGAAGCCGGCTGCGATCGTCTTGCGTTCGTTCAAGGACATCCCGGTCGGAACGCCGGTGGAAGAGATCAAGCGCGCGTCCGACGCTTTCGGTCTGGATTTCACTTTCATGAAGGCGGTCGCCAAGGTCGAGTCCGGTTTCGACCCCAAGCAACGCACCGGGTCGTATATCGGGCTGTTCCAGCTGAGCAAATACGAGTTCGGCAAATTCGGCTCCGGAGACATTCTCAATCCCCGCGATAATGCCGTTGCGGCAGCCTACAAGATCATTACTGAAGGCATTCTGTTCGAGTGGGTGACGCACAGGAAGCCGGACTTGAACGATTTCTACCTGATCCATCAGCAGGGCTGGGAAGGCGCCGCGGAGCACCTCAGCCAACCCAATCGCATCGCCTGGAAATCGATGTGCGCCACCAGCGAAGGCAGGGAGAAGGGCGAAAAATGGTGCAGGCGCGCGATCTGGGGCAATTCGCTTCCGGCCGTCAAAGGGGCGTGGAAATCGGTGGAGAAGCTGACATCGGAGGCGTTCGTCGGAATGTGGCGCGAGCGGGTTGCTCATTTCCAGTCGAAATACATGGGCACCGCGACCGCCGATGCCGAGCGGGTGCACCAGTAAATTTCCGTTGAGTGGTTGGTAGGAGTTGCCCCACCCGCGGGCCGAGCGGGACCTCACCGCCGCTGGTCGCGCGGATGCACTTTACGTCGTCAACGACGCGCTCGGGTCGTGCTAGCGAGGTGATCGATCAGGTGCCGATGTCTGCTCGTGTGAAGGGTTTCGGATGCCGGCCCCATGACGGTGTTGCCGCGCACACGGGGGCCGGCGTCCGAAAGCCTCCACAGGAGGAAACCGCGCTGGGGGGACGTAGGACGATGCCGCGTGATCGAGCTAGTCGCGTCAAACAACCTTCAGACGATCAGGACGATCGCCTATGGGGATTTAATGTTTGGCGGCACCTGTACTTTCAATGGCTTGGCTATAGGAAAAATACCACACCACACAATCTAAACGTGAGCTCCTCGATATTTGAAGGCCATGAGGCAAACTGATCTCTGGCGGCTGGAAAGCCCCCGGAGCTATCAGAGCCGAAACTGTTTCGAGTTGCTCGTCAAGAGCATCACCGCATTTGTAACTCTGCTTACGTCGAGATTCCTGGACTGGGTCCAACTAGCGCGACGTTGCACACAATCGCGATCGAGGGTTCGAGTTGGCTCTTGTGCAATGGTTGGTGCTCCGCCACGAACTTCCAGATCAGCACGTCCTCGATCATCGGATCATCGCCAGCTACGGGCTAATTGTCCCGCTCGTCACGATGAGCTGTCGCGTATTGCTTCGCCGTGTCGCCAGCCGTGGCGTTCTACCGCGCGAGCGGTTTAGTCCTCTGATCCAGAAGAGACATGGGCAATTTTGATCCGAAGTGATCGGTGGTCCAACAGCGCACGGCTAGACCGAGGAGAAGACCGGCGCTGTAGCGCGCCACGCGGCGCTCAAATTCACATAGTTGAACTCTTTTGGCTCAACCTGCTCGATGCCTGGTATGACAGCCCAAGGAATTGCGCTCCTCACGAACGTCTGGGCGATGGGAACCGCCCAGCTGGCGTCGTCGAGAGTCCCCGCACGTAGAGCCGTAAAGTCCGGCCGCGCTACGTCGTTCGATGTCAAACCCGCGCGGCAATGGGCGCACGCAGCATTGCGAACTTCCCGACCTCGAGCCGTTGTCCGCGTAAATGTTTCCAACGGGCCAGTGAGCGTCAACGCCGCAGCGGGGACCAGCACGGTTAAGCTATAGGCTGAACCTGAGATCGACTGGCAGTCATGGCAGTGGCAGACGTGAACCAGCAAAGGCGCTCCGCTCAAGCTGTAGCGAACTTCGCCGCATAGGCATCCGCCAAACAGCGGAAGCTTGACCTTCGCTTTTTCCATGACCTGCGTCCCCATGAATGAATGCACCGAAGGACTATTACTTTCGCCTTTTCTCCCTCCATGCGCAACCTCCGATTGTTGCCTGTTGGCCCGAACCCGACATTGCATTCCACGCACAGAGGCCACACCATAGGCTGAGCTGGATGCAGCGATGGAGGCCGGGGATGAGGTGCCTGCGCATATATGCAACGCCTGACGGGGAGTCCCATTTTGGAGAAGTCGATATCGCGATGACGATGAAGCCGGCGTTTCCCAACGAAGCGCCGTTTGAAATTTCGGCTTGGTACCCGGCGTCACGCATCCGTTTTACTCACATCCCGGCCGGGGTGTGCGAAGCGGGCTTTCACAGGCCGCCGGAACGACTCCTCGCCATATGGCTGGATGGCCACGTGGAATTTGAAACGAGCGATGGAGAAATGAGACGCCTTCCGGCGGGAAAAGCTGTTCTCGTCGAGGATACGCACGGGAAAGGACACATCTCGCGCCACCCTGAGGAAGGACAGAACGTTATTATAGTCATACTGCCGAGCGGCCTTGGCACACCACTTGAGTAGTCGGCTTCTGGCCCGAATGCGAAGTCTAGGCAGCGTCCCGGGTGGTCGGCTCATAGAGGTAGACCGGAAGCAGCCGGCCGACACTCCGAAGGGCGCTCATGACCCTAACCGGACGTGCCGCGAACATACCAAAATTGACGCGAATGAGCGGAGATGTGACATTCTTCCGCTTGCCGAAGGTCGGAACAGCCTGACTTGGTTCTAAGCGGGACAACGCAGCCAACGCATGACGCGTGGCGAGCGAGTCCGACCGGATCTGGGAGTGGTCGCCAATGAGGCGTTGGATCCACTGGCTGCCTGGAATCGAAACCCTCCATCGATATGAGACGGCGTGGCTTCCGCACGATATCTTCGCTGGACTCGTCCTTGCGACGATGCTGGTCCCGGTTGGAATTGCCTACGCGGTAGCATCGGGCTTGCCTGGTATCTACGGTCTGTACGCAACGATCGTACCCCTGTTGGTCTACGCGTTGTTCGGCCCCAGCCGCATCCTCGTGCTGGGACCCGACTCTGCCCTGGCAGCTGTCATCCTCGGCGTTGTCGTTCCGCTGTCTGGTGGTGATCCTCTTCGCGCCGCAACGCTCGCTGCCATGATGGCGATCGTTTCGGGGACGGTATGCATTCTAGCCGGCATCGCGCGCCTGGGTTTTGTCACCGAGTTGCTCTCCAAGCCGATACGCTACGGCTATATGAACGGAATTGCGTTGACCGTTTTGATCAGCCAACTGCCAAAGTTCTTCGGTTTCTCAGTCAGGAGCGAAGGACCTTTGCGGGACCTATGGGCGATCGCCGATGCAATCCTTGAAGGAAAGACAAACTGGGTCGCATTCGGGATTGGACTCGGCACGCTGGTGGTCATTCTGCTGCTCAAGGACAGCAAGCGGCTGCCGGGCATTCTGATCGCGGTAGTTGCGGCGACCGCCGTCGTCGGCGCGCTTGATCTCGGCACCCGTTACGGCGTGGCGGTCATTGGTCCCCTTCCAGAGGGATTGCCGAGTTTCGCAATCCCCTGGATCGCCTACGGCGATATCGTCCCGGTACTGGTCGGCGGGTGCGCCATTGCCCTGGTTTCGTTTGCGGACACCAGCGTACTTTCGCGTTCCTATTCCGCACGATTGGGCACTCATGTCGATCCCAACCAGGAGATGGTCGGGCTTGGCGCCGCCAATCTGGCAACCGGCTTTTTTCAAGGTTTCCCGATCAGCAGCAGCTCTTCGCGGACTCCGGTTGCCGAAGCCGCCGGCGCCCGTACCCAGCTAACCAGCGTCGTCGGCGCGCTTGCCATCGCCGTCCTTCTGCTGGTGGCACCAAACCTACTTCAGCATTTGCCCTCCGCTGCATTGGCGGCCGTCGTCATCGCTGCTGCGATCGGCTTGTTTGAGGTCACCGACCTCAAACGAATCTATCGGATTCAGCAGTGGGAGTTCTGGCTAGCAATGGTCTGCTTTGTCGGTGTGGCCGTATTCGGAGTGATTCCAGGGATTGGGCTCGCAATCGCCATCGCCATCGCCGAGTTCTTATGGGACGGCTGGCGCCCCCACTCCGCCGTGTTGGGTCGCGCTCATGGCGTCAAAGGTTATCACGACATCACAAGATATGCGGATGCACGACGAATCCCCGGGCTGGTCCTGTTTCGGTGGGACGCGCCTCTATTCTTCGCCAACGCTGAGTTCTTCAAGGAGCGCGTACTGGACGCAGTGGCAAAATCGCCGACGCCCGTACGCTGGCTGGTCGTTGCAGCGGAGCCGGTCACCAGCGTGGACGTCTCTGCCGGCGATACAGTCGCCGAATTGGACAAGGCGCTGCACGCGCAGGGTATCGAGTTGTGCTTTGCCGAACTGAAAGATCCAGTAAAGGACAAGCTGAAGAGATTCGGACTGTTTTCGCAGCTTGGCGAGCAATATTTTTTCCCAACCATTGGCGCGGCCGTTTCCAACTACCTGAAAATCAATGATGTGGAGTGGGAGGACTGGGAGGACCAAGCCAAGCGCTAGTGACGTGCCGGACTTGAAGGCGCACGCCGATTGACTTCCGACTCTGGCCCGCAAGCGAAGTGGCAGCGCGCCTCATTCAGGTCCGTTCAATGGGGCTAGCTGACTGAATTTGCTCACGTTGAGTTTTTCGCATCTTGACCCAACGCCGACATTTCTGCGGAGATGGCGAAAAATGGGCTGCAGGATGCTCTTCCCGGCCTGGGGCCCGTGTTGAGCCAGATCAATGCCGGTCCCGCGGCGGGGCCGAATCTTCCGCCATCGCATCCAGTATGGAGATGGCGTCCGCCGTGAAAAGCCTGCTCAACGAAATCCGGCGCACCCCGGTGCTCTGGATGCTGATCTTCGTGCCGGCCGTGCTTGTGGCGGAGGCGGTCGCACCGCATTCCCATACGCTGCTCTTCGTGCTTTCGGTACTCGCCATCGTGCCGCTGGCCGCCCTGCTCAGCCACGCGACCGAAGCGGTCGCCGCCAAGACCGGCGATGCCGTCGGCGGGCTGCTCAACGCGACGCTAGGAAACCTAACGGAGCTGATCATTGCGATCACCGCGCTACGCGCCGGCCAGTACATGCTCGTGAAAGCGTCGATTGCGGGCGCGATTGTCACCAACGCCCTGTTCATGCTCGGTGCCTGTCTGCTGCTCGGTGGCCTGCGCTATCACGTCCAGGAATACAACCGTGCCGGCGCGCGGCTCTACTCCGGTCTCTTGCTGATGGCCACCGTCGCCTTGCTCGCCCCGTCGGCCGTCGCCGACCTCGATCTCGTGCAGGGCGAGGCCGTCATGCGGAGGCTCAGCGTCGGTCTCGCGATCCTGCTCATCATCGCTTACGCGCTCGGCCTGCTGTTCTCGCTGAAGACTCACAAGGAATTGTTCGCAAGCGCCGAGCATGGCGAGGGCGAGGAACACTGGCCGATTGGCCTTGCGGTCGGCACGCTGCTCGTCGTCACCGTGCTGGTTGCACTCGTGAGTGAGATTTTTGTCGAGTCCGTGCAGAAGGCGGCGGAAACTTTCGGAATGAGCCCGGCCTTTGTCGGCTTCATCATCGTCTCATTGGTCGGCGCCGCCGCCGAGTTTGCCGTGGCCTCTTCTGCGGCGCGCAAGGACCGCCTCGACATGAGCGTCAGCATCGCGCTCGGCAGCGCCTCCCAGATCGCGCTATTCGTCGCACCCGCGCTGGTGCTGCTCAGCTATGTCGTCGGACCAGCGCCGATGAGCCTGCAGTTCTGGCCGGGCGCCGTCACCATGGTGATGATTGCGACCGTGACGGCGAGCTTCATTACGAGTAGCGGGCGCTCGGCTTGGTTCGTCGGCGCATTGCTCATCTTCATCTACGCGGTCTTTGCGCTGACGTTGTATGTGGTTCCGCCGGCTGGCCAAGGGACGGGTTGAAGCCGACGCTTTTTTTGCCGTCCCTCAGCCCCGCCCCGTTTACTCGTTCATATGAGGTAACTGAGTGAGTCCGCTATTGGCCGATTTTGTTGCGAAAGTCCGCTGTGAGCGATGGATCGTTCGGCCATTCGCTAAGGACGACCGGCTTTGATCCGCCGACCCAGACGCTCTCTACGCAACTTTTACGCTACGCAGTACACAGAGGCCTGAGCGGGTGGCGGTCGCGCAACCAGCGATGCGAGCCGCCGTAGGTTCTGAGCAATGGCGGCCAGATCAAACTCGTCTTGAGCGCCTCGTGGACCACGCAGTCGGAGTCGGCCGAGCTTCAGGATGCGCTTCAGGTGTGCAAACCGCATCTCGATCTTCTTGCGCTCGCGACGCGACGTCTCGAAGCCCTTGGTGCCAGAGAGCGACCGAGTGACGTCGCGGGCGTGCTCGTGTAGCTTTGGATATCAGGCTCTTAGAAGAGCCGCGCTGCCCAGGGGCGGACTCGAACCCATCCGCCAGCTTCCGCATATCGGCCCGGCGCTGGGCGGCGGCACTCTTCTCAGCTTCCTTCTGCTCGGCTTCGATACGGATTTTGGCAAGGCCGTTCTCTTTGAAAAGGCTATTTGAGTTGGCCAAGCGGCTGTCAGATTAGTCATTGACGACAGCTTCACTTCGAACTCGAGAGGAAGAACGTGGCAAAAATCCAGCCAGAGCCCGTCCGCGATCCCAAGGCCGATCATCTTCTGGCCCCGCAAAACTGCGTTCTGGCCCTGATCGATTACCAGCCCGAGCAATATTCGTCCGTAACCTCGTCCCCGCGTGAGGAGATCACCCTCAATGTGGTTGCGCTATGCAAACTCGCTCAAGCCTACGGTATCCCCGTCGTGCTCTCGACCGTCGCAGTCGGCATGGGCGTGAACGAAGGCACGATTCCGGAAATCCGAGAAGCGCTGCCGGGAGTGGAAGAGATCGACCGCACGGGGGTCAACGCCTGGGAGGACGAGGACTTCCGCAAGGCCGTCCAGGACACGGGGCGGCGCAAGGTGGTCATGGCCGCGCTTTGGACGGAGGTCTGCCTGGCTTTTCCGACCCTCGACATGCTGGCCGAAGGCTACGAGGTCTACCCGGTTGCCGATGCTGTGGGCGGCATCTCGCCGGCCGCGCATGAGCGCGCGTTCGACCGAATGATTCAGGCGGGGGCAAGACCCATCACTACGATCTCCTTCGGCTGCGAGATCATGCGCAACTGGGCGCGCGGAGATTCCGACAAGCTGCGACAGGTCATGAGGTGGTATTTCCCCGACCATCGCCGTCTGCACAAATCAGTCTACGAGATGCGGAAGTTGCGCGGCGGTCATATGGAAAGGTGGCGCTCCGCCTGAGATTGCTCCGCGCGTCCACTTCATCGAGGGCAACGGCGACCGTCTGCCACATCAACTGCGCACGATCGGTACATGGCGCAACGCGTTTCGTCCGACCTGCTTCAGGCCGTCCATCGAGGTCTCGCCCCTGGTGGCGGCCTCAAGGATCGTAGAGGCCACGTGCGTGCGAGCCGTGGTTTCATACCGAGAAACGTTCTCGCAGACATCATCGAGGACCGCGCGCAGGAGCGCCGTGGTTTCGGCATCGTACATCGGGACCTCTCCAGCGATGCGGCCATGATGCATGGACGTGGCGGAGCTGGGATTCACGCAGGTAAGAAAAAATCCGCGAGGTGCCGGCAGGTCAAAGAGCGTAGCCCCACCGGGGATTTTTGGGGGGCTTGGGGCGGGGCCACGCCGGCCAGGCATTTGCGCCAGGCCTGACGAACCAACTGGATTCCGCCGACCTCGTTCCTGTGGGCGGACGCCACGTCCGGCGCGAAAGATCTACTGCTTCGGCGGCCGCAACGGACCGTCAGCGGGTCGTCGTCGCAAGTGGTGCAGACGTACCACAGCCGTCCCTCGACTGTTTCGTCTGGCACCGTCTTCATCGGCCTGCCGCATGCCGAGCACGCCTTCCGGACGGGATAGAGAATAGCCATCTGATTTCCCCTGCGATCGCCACTCTAGTTCGGGGTCGATCGCGGACTCAAGCTTTACGCTAAGTACCCGACCGCTCGGCTTCTTGACTCCGCGCCCGCAACCTACTCAACTTGGGGAAGCGATGTTGTGGGGTGCGTCATGGAGCAGGAGTTCTACAGCGGCTTCGCGCAGCGGGCGCGCGATCTGGCGGAGAACGCGGACCCGTTCACCCGGCGACGTCTGCTGGAACTGGCCAAGCGGTACGATGCTCAAAGCAAACCTGGATCGAGCCACGGTCGTTTGCCAGCGCCACGCGCGGCCCCGCCGACGGCGCTCTTCTCGGGATCCGGCGAAACTTGACCGGCGACCAGGCCGCCGAGATTAGGTGCGACGCTTGCGGCGGGACCGGATCGCTGCCGGTACGCCAGCCCGAACCGGGCCGCAGATTCTATCCTGGCAAGTGCTCCAAGTGCGATGGCAAAGGACGCGTCCCCAGACCGGATGGTCTTCGGACCTGAATTCGAACTTCACGCATTCGGGTTGGTCACGGTGCCGACGGTGCGTCTGGCCACGATTCCCAGCGCGATCCCTGGACTATGATGCTGAACCAGGACGACGGCATGGGTTGCCGCCGGATCAGGGATTTGTCGGACTCTCGGGCAGCGAAAGCGCGAGCGCCACCGACGTGCCGCAACTGCCCAAATCAGGCGCGGCGCGTTGGCCGAGGACAGCGGTCCGCGGTCGCCGATCAGAAGCCCGCCGCAAAAATCGACAGCGGGGCGCTTACGTGAAGATGGGACACGAAGAATACATGCCGAAAGCCGCCTCAGTTCAAGCGACTGCAGAGTAAGTCCCTGCAAAGACTTGGTGGGCGCACCGGGGCTCGAACCTGGGACCCGCTGATTAAGAGACACGCTACCGCCATTGGTTTCTCAAGCGAATTTTTCCAACTGGCCCAATATCCGATCACTGCAGATCAACGGCTTACAGCGAAAACCCCAACCGCGAGCGCGCTTGGGGTGGCGCATCACCCCCCTATCGTTCGCGTCATTCGAGGGTGGGTTCAGCATTTTGGAATTCGAGGTGCTTCCGCGCCGAAAGATGCGCACGCGCAATCAACGGTCGATTCCGACAGAAGCGTAGGCCTGCCGGTTGCACAATGATCAATCTATAGTTCGCCGCGTTGAACATTCGAGCTTCTATGCTGCCTGATCAATCGGTCCAATCCATCATGGGGAAGTTTGAGCTAGTCCATCCAGTGATCGCTAGCGAAATCTAAGTTCGTATATCCCATCGACCACTTTGCGCCAAAACCTGCCGGTGCTCGAGCTGGAGCTTTGGGACTACCCGCCCTTCTGCACGATTAACTGCGCTGCAATAGTCCAATGGCGAACCGCGGTGGATTACAGACCTCGATCGGAGTAAACAAAACTCACTACCTCGGTCAGTGCCTCAATGCGAGAGGAGCGAGAACAATTCCGCCAGACTACGCTAAAATGCGCGATCGCAGCCGGCAGCACTACCCACTCGATTGTTCAAATCACGCATAGCGTATTGACCTCCGAAATTCTTTCTGCGACCGAACATATTCCGGCGATGGGGCCGCCAAAAAGTTACACTTTTGATTTTAAAGGGAAAATCACCGCAAAAGTATTTTTGTGGTTTCGCAAGCTATCGGCATCATTCGGTCGATTGTAGCACTTCGAAGCGGCCAACGCCGTGTTCGATCTCCGTCCGCAAAGTACCGCCACCAAACGATTCCAATTAGAAAACGCGGCGCGATGTCCGGCCTGAATCTGCACTTCGCCGGATAGCGGACATGTGTCAAGCCGCGCTCACGAACTTCGAATTATGAGTATTCACCGCGATAGCGCCGTCGAGCAGAAAAGTCGTGCGGATTGCGTTCTCGATCGACCGAATGTCCGCTGTGTGCGCCAGAAGCGGACGTCTAGTGCAAGTCGGATTGTTGACCACACATTCTGTCCCCCCGCAACGCGCCTCAAACAGCGAGAAGTGTGGTCTCCGCTGCGTCGTTAGCGGCGCCGAGCCCACGCTTCAGTTCTAGTTCTCCCAAATCTTGGCATAGAGCAGCATTGCTGTGACGGCATCACCCTTGCGGCGTGGTCAAGTTCTAAAGGTGGGCGTTTAATGACGCCCGATCTCAGAGACTGCGGACAGCGAGCACGGCCATCCGGCGGCTCACATCTGAACAGCAAGCCTGCGCAAGGCGCCAGCTATAGCGGAAAAACGCTGGACCTGGCGAGCGCGGGTGCGCATATGATGCCTGGCTGGGCTCCGAGCCCATCCAGAACATCAGAGGGGTTTCACGAATGCCCGCGCAGGGCCGACAGCTCGTATATGCGACGGGTGAGTGGGAGATTGATCTCGACCGCCGCGAACTACGGACGCGCGGCGCACCGGTTCCGCTGGGTGGCAGGGCCTTCGAGATCATCGAAGTGCTGATCAAGTCGGTCGGCGAACTCGTGACAAAGGACGAGCTGTTGTCCCGCATCTGGCCGGGCGCGGCCGTCGAGGAGAACACGCTCCAGGTTCACATCTCCGCGCTACGCAAGGCGCTCGGTCCCGACCGTGGGATGCTCAAGACAATATCCGGCCGCGGCTACCGCCTGCTCGGCACATGGGCGCCAAGGCCACCCGGCCAGCGACCAAAGGCCCGTTCGTTGCAGCCCATTGTGTCGGAGCAACTTTTTCAGACCAATCTGCCCGAGACGACCTCCGCATTGATTGGTCGCGATGCGGTCGGACAGCAATTACGCGATCTTTTGTCGGCGTACCGCGTGGTCACGCTCACCGGTCCAGGCGGGATCGGAAAGACGCGGCTTGCGCTGGAAGTAGCACGCGACCTGTTCCCGGACTTTGGCGGCGACTGCCTCCTCGTTGAATTGGCTTCACTGTCGGATCCCGCGTTGCTGCCATCAGCCGTGGCCCGCGTGCTGGGCCTGAGGCTCGGCGAGGATGCCGCATCGCATACGGTTGCGCAGCTCATGGGCAGCAAGAAGCTGCTCCTCACGCTCGATAATTGCGAACACGTCATCGAGGCAGCGGCGCAATTCACCGAGACGATCGTGCAGCTGTGTCCGCACGTATCGATCCTTGCGACCAGCCGTGAGGTCCTTCGCATCGACGGCGAGTACGTGTATCGCGTGCCGCCGCTCGACGTGCCGCCAGAGGATCAGGCTGATCCCGGGAACGTCCTTGAGCATAGCGCCGCGCAACTGTTTGTTTCCCGAGCGACGGCGGCGCAAGCCGATTGTCTGCCAGATCGGGAAAATCTTGCCGCCATTTCAGCAATCTGCCGTCGTCTCGACGGTATTCCGCTGGCGATCGAATTTGCCGCGGCCAGCGCCGCGACACTTGGGCTTCGCCATGTCGCGGCACGGTTGGACGACCGCTTCGGATTGTTGACGAGCGGCCGCCGGACCGCGTTGCCGCGCCATCAAACACTTCGTGCAGCGCTCGACTGGAGCTACGAACTCCTGACTGAACAGGAGCAACAGGTGCTGTGCCGTTTGGCCGTCTTTCATGGCGGTTTCAGCCTCAAAGCAGCCGCGTCGGTAGCAGATGCGACGAATACGCTGCCCATGATCGAAGACATCGTCGCCAAGCTCGCGACTAAATCGCTGGTGCAGCTGGACGGGTCGGGACCTGCCGGCCGCTGGCGAATGCTCGAAACGATCCGCGCCTACGCGCTGGAAAAGCTGAATGGGTCCGGCGAGGGTGCACACGCCAGACGACTTCACGCCGAATATTTTCGCGACCTGTTCGTGCCGGTGAGTGCGGGAGCCCCCTCGGACAAGGTCGATGACGTTGCCTGGGATGTCCGCGATCTCGACAACATCCGCGGCGCGCTCGATTGGTGCTTCTCTCATGCCGGCGATCTGGCGATCGGGGTCTCGTTGACCGCGGCCTGCGTACCGATGTGGCTGACCCTATCATTGGTCGGCGAGTGCCGCGAGCGTGCCGAGCGTGCGCTGACCTGTCCGGAGATTGAGCAGGCCCTGAGCGCGCGACTCCGGATGCAGCTCTACATTGCCTTCGGACGGGCGTTCGTTCAATCGATGGGCGCCGGCGAGCAGATTCGGTCCGTCCTATCGAAGGGTCTCGAGATCGCAACAGCCATCAATGACGCTGATGCCGAACTGCGCGCGCTTTGGGCGATGTGGTGTTACCTCGACCACAACGGCGAACACGAAGAAGCACTTGGTTTCGCGCAACGCTTCACGGAAACTGCGCGCAAAAAGGCCGACAGCGCGGACCTCCTCGTTGGAGAACGGTTGATCGGCTACACAGCGCACTATCTGGGCGATCAGGTTAAGGCGCGATGCCATCTCCAGCGAGTAGTCGACGGCTATATCGCTCCGAGCGGCCAGCGGCACATGATCTGGTTTCAACACGATCAGCATGTAGTCGCCAAGGTCCTGCTGGCGCGCGTACTCTGTCTTCAGGGCTTCCTCGACCAGGCGATGCATCTGGCACGCGAGAGCTTGGAGCAGGCGCGAGCATCGGGGCAAACGCTGACGCTCCGCTACGTGCTGGGCTGGGGCTTGTGCCCGCTTTCGTTGATATCGGGCGATCTCGAAATCAGCGAAGAGGCGGTGGCAATGCTGGTCGAACTTGCCGTGCGGCGCGGCCTGCCTTTCTGGCAAACCGTCGGGCGCGCGATGGAAGCGACGCTTGCGATCCGACGCGGTGACTTCGCTTCCGGCTCCGCCTGGTTACGTGGCGTGCTCGACGCCAAACCCGGCTGGATCTTGCGCTTCCCGGATTTTCTGGGTGCATTCGCCGAAGGTCTGGCCGGATCGGGGCAGTTTTCCGAAGCGCTCTCGATCGTCGAACGCCCACTTGCTGATGCCGAACAAGGCGAAGCCTGCTGGTACCTGCCGGAAATGCTCCGGATCAAGGGCGAGATTCTGCTCCGGATCGGTGTGGATGAGGTGGAAGCCGAAGCACGCTTTCGAGAGGCGCTCGACGTCGCGCGACAACAGGGCGCCCTGCTTTGGGAATTGCGTAGCGCTACCAGTCTCGCGCGGATGCTCCGAAGAGACCGATCGAAAGAAGCGCGCCAAATCCTCGCGCCGGTCTACAGCCGGTTCACTGAGGGTTTCGAGACGGCGGATCTGCGCGCCGCGCGCGCCACGATCGAAATGCTTCGCTAAGGTCACTACGAAAGGCGTAACTGATCGGCCGACGCCGGTGCGACCCAGCTTCAGACTTCAGAAATTTTCAGAACTGCACCAAGGAACGCCTCGGTGGCAGGTACTACGGTCCCCATCCTGGCAACGACCATTGGAAAGCCGAGATGGGCGATCACGTCAATTTTTCGATCGATCTTGCCGAGCCGGACCGCAAACGGCAGAATCTCTCTCGCCGCAACTTCATGGCAGCCTCCGCGGGCCTAGCCGGAAGCCTCGCTGCAGGCCCGGCGGCCGCCGATTCGCTGGCCGACGTTCCGCCGCGCGAGGATGGCGCCGACCTCAGCGGCCATAGCGAGCGGTCGCAATTTGTCAAGCTGGCCCGCATTCCCGAAGCCGGCCCCGGCAAGCGCAATGTCGACCCGGCAGATGCAATAAATTCCAAGACCCCGCTCGACAAATTGTTCGGCGGAATCACGCCATCGGACCTGCACTACGAGCGCAGTCATTCCGGGGCGCCGGACCTCGATCCCGCGATGCACCGGCTGCTGGTCCACGGCATGGTGAAGAAGCCGCTGGTGTTCAATGTTGAAGACCTCAAGGCGATGCCTTCGGTCTCGCGCGTGGTCTTCATCGAATGCACGGGCAATGGCTGGGAGAACTGGAAGAAGGCCGACGCGAACCTGACGGTGCAGAACACCCATGGGCTGGTCAGCACCAACGAGTGGACAGGCGTTCCGCTCAAATTGATTGTCGACCTGGTCGGCAAGGACGCGGGTTCGCACTGGATGCTGGCCGAAGGCGGCGACGCCGCAGGCGTGGCCCGCAGCATTCCGCTGCCTGATGAAATTCTGAATGAAGCCTTTATCGCCTATGGTCAGAATGGCGAACCGCTTCGGCCGGCGCATGGCTTTCCGATGCGGCTGGTGATGCCGGGCTTCGAGGGCAACCTCAACATCAAATGGCTGCGCCGGTTGAAGTTCGGCGACCAGCCCTGGATGACGCGTTGGGAGACCGCGCGCTACACGCAACTGCAAGCCAACGGCAAAGCCACGCAGTTCCAACTGCGCATGGACACGAATTCGGTAATCACCACGCCGTCGGGCACGATGGCCATCAAGCCCGGCTATCAGCGGATCAACGGCCTTGCCTGGAGCGGACATGGCAAAATCGCCAAGGTTGAGATATCGACCGACGGCGCAAACAGCTGGAAGCCGGCGCAACTGACCCAGCCGGCGTTGCCGAAGGCGCAAGTGCGTTTCCAGATGGATTGGGTGTGGGACGGCAAGCCAACCAGGATCGTTAGCCGCTCCACCGACGACCAGGGCAACGTCCAGCCCGACCGGAAATCCTTCATCGCCGCGATGGGGAGCAACGCGCTGTTTCACTATAATGCGCAGCAGACCTGGAGCGTGGATGAAACAGGGAGGGTTCGCAATGTCCTCGACTAGCAAGGGCGTTCTTGCCGCTACGATTGCGCTGGTGTTTGCTGCGCCCGCCCTCGCCTATGATTTCGGCCGCCCGGCGACGCCCGGCGAGATCGCATTGTGGGATATCGATGTCAGGCCAGACGGCAAGGGATTGCCACCCGGCAGCGGCACGGTGGCGCAAGGCAAGCAGGTCTTCACCGAAAACTGCTCAGGCTGTCACGGGGACAACGGCGTCGGCGGCCTCAAGGACCGGTTGGTCGGCGGACAAGGCACGCTCGCCTCGTCCAACCCGATCAAGACCGTCGGCAGCTACTGGCCCTATGCGACGACGCTGTTCGACTACATCCGTCGCGCCATGCCGTATCAAGCGCCGGGCTCGCTCAGCAATGAGGACACCTATGCCGTCGCCGCCTACCTCCTGAGCCTTAACGGCATCCTGACGGCGGACGGCAAGCTTGATCGCGACAGCCTGCCGAAAGTGAAAATGCCGAACCGTGACGGCTTCGTGCCGGAGCCGGAATTCGACCCGGCAAACTTGTTCAAGAAGAAATGAGCGCAAGATTCGCGAGAGCCGCGCTGATCGCAGCGATATCGTTTTGGGGAGTGCATGCAGTGGCCGCCGATGGATTGATTACGCTGCGCAGCAGCGTTGGACCCGAAGAGACCATGAACCGGTTTGAGGCCGAAGTCCGCGCCAGAGGTTTGACCGTATTCGCCCATATCGACCACGCTGCGGGTGCCGCCGCGGCCGGGCTGCCGTTGCGGCCGACCGACCTGTTGATCTTCGGCGCCGCCAAGGGTGGCACACCGCTGATGCAGGCGGTGCAGACCATCGGCATCGACCTGCCGCTGAAGGCTTTGGTCTGGCAGGACGAAGCCGGCACGACTTTCCTGTCCTACAACGATCCGGCCTATCTCGCGCATCGGCATGGCCTTGGCGACAGCGCCAAGCCGGTGGTCGAAGCGATGTCCGGCGCGCTCAAGACAATCGCGGCCAAGGCTATCGCTGCGCCCTGAGATCGGGAGTCGTCGATGAAAACGGTGTTTGGACGATTCTTTTCATCTCCAGTGTGGACGTTCTCCGCGCTGCTGATCGTTGCCGCGATATCCACCGCGAGCGCTGCTTCGGCGGCTGAACTGGTGCAGCCGGAGCAACTCATTATCGATGCCAGCCTGCCAAAGTCGCAGGCTGACGCGCAGATCCTCGCCGCGCGCCGCTATGACACGTTCTGGAACAATGGCGAGGAAGAGTTGGCCAGAACGGCGCTTGCCGCCAATTTCAAGGACCGCACGCTGCCTCCCGGCCGCGCGCAGGGGGTTTCCGGTCCGATTGCTGCTTCCAGATTCTTCCGGGTTGCGGTTCCAGATCTCACGTGCGAGGTCGAGCAGATGATCCTGGCCGGCGATCGCGTCGTGTCACATCTGCATTTCCGTGGACACTTCACCGGCCGATTCAAGGAGACGCAAGGCGCGGGGCAGACCGTCGACTTCATCGCCACAGATATCTATCGGATCAGCGACGGGCACATCGCCGAGAACTGGCATCTTGAGGACAATCTGACCCTCCTCCAGCAGCTTGGTCAGATTCCGAAATGAGGAAGCGCCGTGACCGCACGAGAGAACAACGGGGTCGCATTCATGCGCAAGGACGAGATCGTGAAATACTTTGCCAATCGTCCCCTCACCCTGCGTGAAGAAGAAACCATCTGAGGACAGACGTAATGACGCTAGCCGATGCGATGAAGGCCGCCACCCTCGGCGGCGCGAAGCAGCCATTCCAGCTTGCCTCGATGCCGCGACCGAATCCTGCGCGCGGCGAAGTGCTGGTGCGGATCGCTGCAAGCGGCGTCAACCCGCTCGATACCAAGATTCGAGCCGGCGCTGCCGCGCATGCGCGCCATCCCTTGCCGGCGATCCTCGGCATCGATCTCGCGGGTACCGTGGTCGCGGTCGGACCTGAGGTGACCACGTTCGACGCGGGAGACGAGGTCTATGGCATGACCGGTGGGGTCGGCGGCATGCAGGGATCGCTTGCCGAATATGCCGCGGTCGACGCCGCATTGCTCGCGAGGAAGCCGAAGAACCTCGATATGCGGCAGGCCGCTGCCTTGCCGCTGATCTTCATCACGGCATGGGAGGGGCTTGTCGATCGCGCCGATGTCAAGGCCGGCGAGAACGTGCTGATCCACGGCGGCGCCGGCGGCGTTGGCCATGTCGCCGTGCAGATCGCGCGCTCGTTTGGCGCCAATGTTTTTGCGACCGGCTCAAGCGAGAGCCTCGGCTACATCCAGCAGCTCGGCGCAACGCCGATCGACTATCGCGCGACGAGTGTTGAACAATATGTGGCCGAACACAACGCGGGCCGAGGCTTTGACATCGTCTATGACAATGTCGGCGGCGCCACGCTCGATGCGTCGTTCAACGCCATCACGCGCTTTGGCCACGTCGTCAGCGCACTGGGCTGGGGCACGCACGCACTCGCGCCACTCTCGTTCCGCGGCGGAACTTACTCCGGCGTTTTCACCCTGTTGCCGCTTCTGACCGGCCAGGGCCGCGCCCATCACGGTGAAATCCTGCGCGAGGCAACCAGGCTCGTCGAGGCCGGTCAGCTCAAGCCGCGGCTCGATCCGCGACGTTTCGATCTGTCAAACGTCGACGCAGCCCATGCGGCGATCGAGGACCGGTCGGCAAAGGGCAAAATCGTTGTCGAGATCCATTGATCCGTCGCAGCTTTGATTGCGATCGCGGCCAGATAGGGAGATGTCGAATGTGGAAAGCGTTGAGTGTCACAGTCACGCTGGCCGCACTCGCGCTCGTCAGCCACTTTGGCCGAGACAGTCAGCCAGCGCACGTCATGTCGGAGATGATTTCGGAACTGTGCGGACACGGGCCTGAGACACCATTCATGGCGGAAAACCATGCGGCGATGCAGCGCATGATGAACGGCATGAACATCGCGCCTTACGGAGACGTCGATCGCGACTTCGCCGCGATGATGATTCCGCATCATCAGGGCGCAATCGAGATGGCTCAGGCGGAACTGCGCCACGGGCACAACGAACAACTGCGCCGCATCGCGCAGGAAATCATCGTCGAGCAGCAGCAGGAGACCGTCGCGATGCGGCTCGCACTCGGTCAGGCGTTGACGCCGCCCGCGGCTGCGCCCGACCAAGCCAAAGACGTCAAACTATTCGCCGCGACCTCAGGGGCTCGCCCGACGGCCACGGCGACCACAGCTCATTAGTCAAAGAGGGAATAGATCATGCGTCGATTTCTGATGCCGGCAATTTCGGTGGTAACCCTGAGTCTGCTGGCAACCCAGGGATGGAGCGGACAGGCGCCGGGACTCTCATCAGCGCCTGACATTCCGGTCAGCCATCATGATCGCGTCTACGCCGCCGAGCAATTTTCCAACACGGTCTCGGTCATCGATCCCGCCGATAACAAGTTGCTCGGCGTCATCAGGCTGGGTGCGCCGTCGCCAGCGAACTTCAGCCCGCTCTACAAGGGGCAGCTTCTGGTGCACGGGATGGGCTATTCGCCCGACCACCGGACCCTCGCCGTGGTCTCGATCGGATCGAATTCGGTTACCTTCATCGACACGGCGACCAATGCCGTGAAGCACACCACCTATGTCGGGCGCTCGCCCCATGAGGCTTTCTTTACGCCCGACGGCAAGGAAGTGTGGGTGACCGTGCGCGGCGAGAATTACGTGTCCGTGCTCGACACAACGACCTATTCGGAGAAGACACGGATCACGCTGCCAAATGGCCCGGGCATGCAGATTTTCTCACCCGACGGCAAGTACGGCTACGTTTGCTCGTCGTTCAATCCGGAGGTGGACGTCATTTCGCTCGCCGATCGTGCGATCGTGGGCAAGGTAGTTCAGGCGAGCCCGTTTTGCCCCGATATCGCGGCGACACCAGATGGCTCGCAGGTCTGGTTCACGCTAAAGGACACCGGCAAGGTCGAGGTGTTTGACGCGCGGCCACCGTTCACCGTGCTCAAGACCATGGATACCGGACCCATCACTAACCACGTCAACATCGTGCGCAACGCGAATGGCCAGTTCGCCTATGTCACGGTCGGCGGGCTCAACGAGATCCAAGTCTATCGCACCGACGATTTCACCAAGGTCGCAACGATCCCGGTCGGAAAGCTGCCGCACGGCATCTGGCCCTCGGGCGACGGCTCACGTGTCTATGTCGGACTGGAGAACGACGACCAGATGACCGCGATCGACACGCTCTCCAATCGCGTGATCGCCAATATCCCGATCGGGCAGGCGCCGCAAGCAGTGGCCTACGTTCCCAATGCGATGCCCGGAGCGCGCGCGTCCGGCAACGAGACCACGAGCGTGATGGATGGCACGGCCAGCTCAGGATCAGACAACCTTCAGCAACTCGATCTCGCCGGTAAGGTCGCTCATTTCACAATGGCGCCAGTCGGTAGTGCGACGCCAGACGCAGCCAAACCTTCCACCAGTGTCAGCCTGTTCGATCAGGGCCTGTCACAGGTATTGCAGGCCGCGGTCACCGGCCTCGAGCCGCGGCGTTCCTATGTGCTCGCCCTCGCTGCGCAAGCCAATGGCAGGGGAAACCTGGAGCCAATCGCGAGCTTCATGACAAACCCTTCCGGTGCAGCCATCGTCAATGCGCTCGGGCCGATACGGCAAGTCGTGAAAGGCGACGCACCGGATAGCCGCCGCTATCTCGTGATCGCGCCGGGCTCGATGACCGAGGTCAGTAAGGCGGTGCAGGTTCAGGCTCCCTGATCCGTCAACGCCGCGACGGCCGATGAAATACAGGCGGGTGAGCCGTTTTTCATCCCAGCACATCGACACCTACGGTTCTCACTACAAGTGATTGGTTCTGGTCCGTGCGACCCTGAGGTCGAAGTCTCGGGCGCAGGATGGCGCAGGAAGGAGTGAGAAAGAGCAGCAGGGTCGGCCTTTAGGATCTCCCTGCCCGTTGGAAACGACGTTTTCCACTCATTCCAATCGACAACGATATGCCGTTTGGTATGAATGACAGCTTTGCGCCATTAGCGGTCACGGGGCTATAAACCTACGTCGATGCGCTGGGGCGCTACCATCTAGCGTAAGAAATCGTACAAAATCTCAGTTTGGAGTGCAAAATCGCAGCCTTGGTAGCGGGAGACCGCTACCGCCTCTCCCCACACGACACAAATCTGCGATATTCCCTCCGATCGTCCGCCTAAACTCAGGAGCCTGTTGAACGGCAGGTTCAAATCGGGGATGGGATTTGAACCTATGACCTTCAGGTTATGGGCCAGACAATTACCGGCTATTCGACACGCTGGCCCGCGCGCCAGCCCATCTCCCAGAAGTCTGCCTCGAGTCGGGTGGCTTCCTTGAAGATCGCAATCAACTCTGCCTCGCGGGCCGGCGTGGCGTAGAGATCGGCGAGACGTTCCAAGTGTGCTGCCGCTTTCGCCGTGACGTCTTGGTATGGCGCGCCGGCGTACTCGGCGATCCAAACGCGATAGGGGTTCGTCGCAGCGTCCGCATCGGGTCGCGCAGCAAGCCGCTTCGCGATCTCCGCGTACCCGATCACGCAAGGGGCCAGCGCCACCTTGAGCGCCAGCAGGTCGCCGCGCATTCCAGCATCCAGCACGTAGCGAGTATAGGCTAGCATCTCGACCGCCGGAGGGGCCTGTTCAAGGTCGCTCGGAGACAGACCCCAACCGGCACAGAGCCTCACATGAAGGTTCATCTCGACATCAAGGATGGCCGAAAGACCGGCCGCTGCTTCACGCATGTCGGCAAGCTTGGGCGATTTGTAGACCGAGAGCGCGTAGGCGCGCGCGAACTCGATGAGGAACAGGTAATCCTGGGCGAGATAGTAACGAAACGCCGCTTCGGCGAGCGAGCCGTCGGCTAATCCGTTCGTGAAGGGATGCTCAGTGTAGGCCCGCCACTCAGCAGATGCCTCTGTCTTTAGGCGCTCCAAGAAACTCACGTTATGCTCCGCCTGGCTTGCCATGAACCGCTTTTGCTTACTTCCCATATGCGTGCAACCTTGGCAGGCCGCGGCGATCAGCCGGCACGATGCCGTATGGAGGTCGCTTGCCGTCGGTCACGGGTCTGAGTTGCGTTCTCACGTTATCACCAACAGAACGCAAGGCCCTAGTCCAAGATTCGACTACAGACGATCCGCACCAGTTTCGCACCAATGACAATCCGCACGAAGCGCGGCGAACGTGTTCGAATTCGACGAAAAGGGCAGGAAACTTAACGGCGGCGACGAGTCCCACCGCTCATAACGGTCTGGGTGCAGGTTCGAGTCCTGCCGGCCGACCAAGACTATCAGTATCCTGCTTGGTCTTCGTTACCTTCAGCGATCCCTCAACGCGCGCCAGTATTGGAAGTCGTTCCGGGGACCCGATTCTCGCAGCTTGCGCCTGCTGTGCGTCCGATCCTCGATGGCAACATCAAGGGGATTGGCTCACTCAGTCATACTGAGGCGTGTGCGAGCTGCCTCGGCTCACCGCACTTTCTGCAACCGCGGGCCGTGATGCGGGCGCGGCCTCGGCTGCTTGCGGGAGTGTCAGCGTCTCGGTCAGCTCACCGCGCGCCATCGTCACCTCGCGGCGATGCACCGAGCGAAGTCGCCAGCCCTGATAATCTCCGTCGAGCTTCAGGCGCAGCGTGGCCTTGGTCGTCTGGTCGACGAAAATCCCGACGCTCTGATCGCTGCCGACGACGGTTCCGACCAGCACAAGCCGCAGCTCGGCCGGCAGCGGGCTCGGCGGCATTGGCGGCGCTTTCGAGGCATCCATCGAAACCACGGGTGGTGGCGGCCGCCGCCGCGAGGCCGAGAAGATCGGCCGTTCGTTCGTATCCGACAGCACTGCGAGCGGAACTGCCCAGAGCGGATTGCCGCGCATCGCCTGCCGCTTGACGGGAGACCGCGATGGCACCGCAGGATCGTCTGCCGATATCGACGTCGCGAGAGGCTCCCAGAACGGGCGGCCGGCCGCGGGCTCCGTGAAGCCTGGTGCGTCGACATCCGAAAAGTCCGCCGGCAGCGCCGAAGTCGAGGCGGAAACACCGAGCAAAGGCGCCAGCACGAGTGCGAGCCGTACTGATATCCGCCGCGTCGCCTTATACGGCCCTCTCATGTCCCTCGTCATCGGCCAGTTGACAGCAACGCGCAAGAATCTCAGTCGAGGAAAGCCGGCGGGCCCGCCTATTCAAGCCAAGCTGGGCTTGTCAGGCAGCGGTCGCCTAGGCGAGCAAGCTTATCGGTTGCCGATGTGACACCTGTGCGAAGCGACGATCACCTCCTTGATGTTTCCACGGCCTGTTGCGATCCCGGCACTCTGCGACCCGCGATCGCCGTCAGGTGCCAGTATGATATTGTTGCCACATCGTCATACTCACCTGCTATAGTGTGGCCTTGCTGGACAGGTTGGTGGTGCGGAGACGCGGTGGTGCGTGAGGTCTTGTTGCGGATGTTTTCCGCCGCCGCATCGTCCGCCCTGTGCGCGCTTCCGGCCGTAGCCCATGAGCGCAGTACGGGCGCGCCCGCCGAGCTTCCGCCGGTCACCGTTGCGGCACCAGACGAACAGCATCCGAAACGCAAACGTCCGCCGAAAAACGGGAATTCGCGCAACCTGACTACCGCTCGCACGGACAACCCGACCGAAGGTGGCGGTACGAGCGGTGCGGCACCTGTCGGCCCGCCCGCCTTGCAGCCCACCGCCGCGAGCGCCGTTCGCATCAGCGGCCGCGAGGTAAACGCGATTCCGTTCTCGCGGCCCGGCGAGGCGCTGGAAGTGGTGCCAGGGCTGATCGTCACGCAGCACTCCGGCGAAGGCAAAGCCAACCAGTACTTTCTGCGCGGCTTCAATCTCGATCACGGTACCGATCTCGCAATCAGCGTCGACGGCATGCCCGTCAACATGCCGACGCACGGGCATGGGCAAGGCTACGCCGACATCAATTTCCTGATCCCTGAGCTGATCCAGTCGGTCAATGTCCGCAAGGGACCGTACTTCGCCGACCAGGGCGACTTCGCCTCCGCCGGCGCCGTGGCGATCGACTACGTCAACAAGCTGCCGCACAACATCGCGGAGACCACCTTCGGCAGCTTCGGCTATCGCCGCGCAGTGGCGGCGGGATCGAGCCGTGTTGGCGATGGCACGCTGCTGGCGGCGGTCGAGGCGGCCAAATATGACGGCCCGTGGGACGTGCCGGACGATGTCCGCAAGCTGAACGGCGTCCTGCGCTACAGCCAGGGCACCGCGACCGACGGCCTGACGCTGACGGCGATGGCCTACTCCAATGGCTGGAATTCGACCGACCAGGTCGCCCAACGCGCGATCGACCAGGGCCTGATCAATCGCCTCGGCACGCTCGATCCGACCGATGGCGGCACGACCAACCGATTCAGCCTGTCCAGCAATTGGGCGCAGTCGGGCGACTACGGACAGACCAATGTCAGCGCCTATGTCGTACGCTCGGACCTGCGGCTCTTCAACGACTTCACCTACTTTCTCGACAACCCCGTCAATGGCGACCAGTTCAGCCAGCTCGACAGTCGTACTCTCGGCGGCGTCGATGCCCGGCACACTTTCGATTGGCGCTTTGCCGGCGTCGAGGCGCAAACCCGTATTGGCGTGCAGAGCCGCTACGACGATATCCATGTCGGCCTGTTCAAGACGGAGCAGCGTTCATGGCTCTCGACCGTGCGCGACGACCGCGTGCAGGAGGGCAATGTCAGCCTCTGGACCGATACGACCACGCGCTGGACCGACTAGCTGCGCACCACGGTCGGTATCCGCGAGGATTTCTTCGCCGGGCATGTCTTCAGCGATACGCCGCAGAATTCGGGCAACGCGCAGGCCTCGATGGCCAGCCCGAAGGCCGGTCTCGTGCTCGGGCCCTGGTACAAGACCGAGTTTTACGGCAATGCCGGCTACGGCCTGCACAGCAACGACATCCGCGGTGCGACCATCACCGTCGACCCCAACGACAAGGTGACGCCGCTCGACCGCGTGCCGCTGCTCGTGCGCTCTCGCGGCGCCGAACTCGGCATCCGCACCAGGGTGATCGAGGGTCTCACCAGCTCGCTGGCGGTATTCGTACTCGACTTCGACTCGGAGCTGTTGTTCGTCGGGGACGCCGGCACCACCGAGCCAAGCCGGCCCAGCCGCCGAGTCGGCGTTGAGTGGACGAACCAGTACAAGCCGTTGCCGTGGATGACGGTCGACCTCGACGTCGCCCATACCCACGCGCGCTTCACCGATTTCGACCCCGCCGGGGCCCGCATCCCCGGCGCACCGGCGTGGGTGGCAAGCAGTGCAGTCACCCTCGGTCGCGACACCGGCTGGTTCGGCGCGCTGAAGGCACGCTATTTTGGGCCGCGTCCCCTTATCGAGGACGACAGCGTCCGTTCGCGACCGTCGCTGATCTTCAATGCGCGCGCCGGCTACAGATTCGACAATGGCCTGCGGGTGCAACTCGACGTGCTCAACCTCTTCAACGCCCAGACCAACCAGATCGAATATTATTACCTGTCGCGATTGCCGGGAGAGCCGATCGACGGCGTCGCTGATCGCCACGTCCATCCCGCAGAGCCCCTCGCGGTCCGGCTGACGGTGGCGGCTAGGTTCTGATCGCATCGCACTTGCGGCGTCAACGCGCCCGCGCCGGCCTGCGCCAAGGCAAGGGCACCGACTGGCCGTCACAAATCCTGAAAAAAACTGACATGGAGCGGATGCTTCTGTCGGCGGAGAACGCCAGCGTGGCCGACGGAATAGGCGAATACCGGAATCCCGGCCTGGCCCGCGCAGCCGGCCGCGTTCGAAACGGGAGTGAGGGTAATGCAATCTGAGCCGGATAGCACTGCGATCGCTTCGGCAGACCGGTTCACGCGCGCGGTGCAGGACGAAGCCGCATCGGCGCGCGCCCGTCAGGCTGCAAGCCACCGTTGGGCGCTGGTCCCGATCGTGACAGCATCGGGCTTTGCGGGCCTCGGCTACGAGATCGTGTGGACGCGCCAGTTGAGCCTCGCGCTTGGCACCGAGATGATGGCGGTGCTCGGTGTCATTGCCGGATTTTTCGGCGGCCTGGCTCTTGGCGCGTTCGCGCGCGATCGGCCGATCCGCCGCTCGAAATCGCCATGGCGTGTCTATGCGGTCCTTGAAGCCGTCATTGCCGTCTGGGGCCTGATCAGCGTCTGGCTTCTGCCCGCGGCCGGTCGGGCCTTGTCACCTCTGCTCGGTACCGAACCGACTCCTGCCCTGCTTTGGGCCGGCAGCCTGGCGCTGCCAACGCTCGTGCTGCTGCCCGCAACGATAGCCATGGGCGGAACGCTGGCCGCCCTGGAACGGATGATGCGGCACGCGCGCGGCGAGGCGCGCGTCACGGCAGGCGTGTATGGGGCGAATACGGCCGGGGCTCTGGCCGGCACGCTCGCCTCCACATTCCTTCTGATCCCGGCGCTGGGATTTTCGGGAACGCTGATCAGCCTCGCCGGTGTCAACATGTTCTGCGCCCTGGCCGCGCTCGTGTTCGGTTCGTCGGCTGGCAACGCCGATGCGGAAGAACGGCGGCCGCAGCGAATTCGGGACTTGCGGATCACGATCACCTTGTTCGCCACGGGACTGTTCGGAATCGCATTCGAAGTGCTCGTAGTCCGGCTCGCCGCGCAGGTGATGGAAGATACCGTCTACACTTTCGCCGGATTATTGGCTGCGTATCTGCTCGGCACCGCGGCAGGAGGCCTGCTCTGGCAGCGGATCGGGCGAGATGCGAATGCTGAAAATCTTCGCGGCCTGCTCGCCGCAACGGCGTTCGCCTGCATCACGACCGCCGTGCTTGTGCCCTACGCCGGCCACCTGGTCGAGATTGCATCGCCTGCGGACATATTCGGCGAACTTGCCGTGGCGATATCGCTCTTTCTGGTCCCCGCGACCGCAATGGGCGCGCTGTTTGGCCTGCTGGCGCAACGGGTGAGCGATCAGCGCGGATCGCTCGGTGCGGCGGTCGGCATCAACAGCCTCGGCGCCTGCATCGCGCCGCTGGTCGCCGCTCAATTCCTGATTCCGGCCCTTGGCGCCTGGACGGCGCTGCTCGCCGTTGCGCTCGGCTACCTGCTGTTGTTGCCGCCGGGCCGATCGGCACTGCGGTGGTCCGCTGCGCCGGCGATCCTGGCGCTCGTGCTGCGGCTCAAGCCTGCGCCATCATTGACGCGCGTGCCGTCGGGTGGCGCGCTGCTTGCGGTTCGTGAGGGGCCCATGGCGACTGCCAGCGCGGTCGATGACGCCGCAGGTACGCGCTACCTCGAGGTCAACGGGCATTTCCGCATGGGCGGGACGAGTTCAACGCGTTCCGACTACCGGCAAGCGATGCTGCCGCTGTTGCTTCACGAGGCTCCGCATCGGGCTTTGTTCCTCGGCATCGGTACGGGCGCCACCATGGTCGGTGGCGCGCAGATGCCTGGAGTCAGCGCGCGCGGCGTCGAACTCTCCCGGGAAGTGGTGGACCTGCTGCCCTGGTTCGTCAATCCACCGCCGGCTTCCGCCCCGCGGGTGACCGTCGCGGACGCCCGCCGTTACGTCGCTGCGGATACGGGCCAGCACGACGTGATCATCGCCGACCTGTTTCACCCCGCGCTCGATGGCAGCGGCGCGCTCTATACGGTGGAGCATTTCGCGGCCGTGAAACGCAGGCTCGCGCCAGGAGGGATTTTCTGCCAATGGCTGCCGCTGTACCAGCTCGATCTTCCCTCCCTGCGCGCCATCATCCGCGGCTTCCTCGACGTCTATCCCGACGGCTCGGCCTGGCTCAATCACTACAGTGTCCGCACGCCGATGCTCGCACTCATCGGAACCCGGGATGGCGGCCATCTCGATACCGATGCGCTCGCTGCTCGGCTGCACGATCCAGCGACCGCGCGAGTCATACGGCCGCTGGGGTTCGAGGCACCGATCGATTTGCTCGGCCAATACCTCGGAGGTCCACGCAGCCTCTCCACATTCGCAGGTCAAGGACCGCGCAACACGGACGATTATCCGTTCGTGACCTTCGATGCGCGGCGGAACGTCCGCGCACTCAGGGCAGCACCCTGGTCGCTTCTGCTTGCCATCACGAAAGACATCCGACCGGATCCGAATGAACTCCTGGCCAGCGGAACCGAACGCGATGCGTTGGGCGCGCGCCTCGACGCCTACTGGCGCGCGCGCAATCGCTTTCTGGAAGCCGGCGCGTCTCTGCCGGGCGATCCGCGCGGTGCCGCCTTGATCGAAGCGGCTTCACCGGGCCTGATCGACGCGCTTCGCCTGAGTTCCGAATTCGATCCAGCCTACGGACCGCTGATCGGCATGGCGAAATCCCTGATCGGCTCCGATCGCGCGGCGGCCGCGCGCCTGCTGCGCCAGATCGACCAGGCTGCACCATCGCGCAGGGAGGCGCGGGAGCTTCTGCTGCGCGAGTTTGGCGAGTGATGAAGAGCAATCGGCTCGCCGCACTCAGGGCGCGAAGTTGATGCGATAGCCCCAGCAATCGAGATGATCGGGAATGGCGTTGAAGGCGATCGTAATTCTCTGCCCGCCCTGATTCCTCGGCACCTCGTGGTAGAGATAGCTCGGAAAAAGCACGAGATCGCCGGGCTCGGCCTCCGGCAGGACGTACTTGCCCGCGTTGAAGGGACCCATGGCGGCGGTTCGCGTGTGGTGCCTGAAGGAGAAGTCAAAGCCGCCGGGCGGCCGCACGAAGACCGTCTTGCAGGCCGCATGCGACGGCGCCAGATAAATGATGCCCGAGACGAAACTGTTGGCGTGAGAATGCAGTGTCTGGTTTCCGCCCGTCTCGAGCATGTTCGTCCACATCTCCTTGACGGTCCAGCGCAGCTCTTCGCCGAACAACAGAACGCCGAAATCGACCAGCTTCGGGACGGCAAGCTCGGCGATCTGGCGGAACAGCTCGTTGTCGTGGGGATCGGCAACCTCGGTATGGAACAGTTGGCCCGAGCGCAAATTGCCTTCGACGTGGGTGTCCCGGATCGCGGCCACGGCGGCTTCGTTCAGCGAGGGCGGAAGCAGCCCGGGCGAGCGCAGCAGGGGAATCGGAAAAAGCGGCTCAATCTGATCCATGTCGCAACGTCTACCTGTTCTAGAAACGCGGGCCGACAATGTGCGGGCAAGCATGACGCTGCGATGACAGCGTGCAGGATCTCTAAAATCCGATACTGCTACTCGTCGGGCCCAAGCACGTTCAGCCTCTCGCCCGGCCGCAGGTCATGGCGCCGTTCGCGCACTTCGTCAGAAGCACGCGCGGCCATTTCCAGGCATTCGTCAAATTCGCCGTTGCCGGCTTCAGCCATGGCCTGGTGGAGGTGCCGCTCGGCAAAGTAGCGGGAGAGATGGTCCGGCCGCAAGCTCGCGGCCAATGCGCGCGCCTCCGCGACCGCAGCGCTGCACTGTTCCCGTGTGGGTTCGTTCGCGGCGGGCGCGGCGGCACCAGGTGCGGCCACACCGCAGCCGAGGCCGGCGAAGAGGCCCAGTGCGCAGGCGGTGATGCGAAACAGATACATCGAGGGCGTGCTGGCGGGATCAGTCATTTCGAAACAAGTACGGCGGGACGCATCGCGCGATGCGTCCCGCCGGATGGCCTCACGTCACGTCAGTGGTGGTCGTGATGATGATCATCGTGGTCGTGGTCGTGATCGTGATCGTTGTCAGCCCGCTGCCCGAGCCGACGCGCCAGCTCGGCGTTGGTCTCGACCAGGAGCTTCGGCGAGCCTTCCAGCCTGACGAAAATCGGATTGGCGTAGAACCAGACGTTCGAGTAGGCCTGAACGTCGTGGGTCACCTTCTTGGCGCCATTCACCGTTTCCAGATGCGTCGGGCACGCCGGATCGGTACAGGTGACCTGCGCGTTGTTGGCATCGAGCAGCAGATTTCCAGCGGTATCGGAGACGTTCGGAGTGCCATTCGGAATGTTCGTTCCGCGCGCGCGGATGTAGAACGACTTGGTGCCTGCGGTGAACGTCGTCGTGAACCGCAGCCGCACGCCGTCACGGTCTCCCCTATGCTCACGCTTCATCTGCGTTGCGGGGATCTGCCGGGCAATGATTGCCGACGGATTGTACACGATCGCCGCGCCGGCCGTGCCCGCGGCATTCGCCACCGCATAGTTGGGCGCGTCAGGCGCAACGACGCCCGTGATCTGGCCAGTGATCAGATCGACGTGGTCGAGCGTTGGCTTGTTGAGCGGCTGCTTGATCCCCACCGGCAACAGCAGCGGATTGTTGAAGCTGTAGGGGCTGTTGTTCTCGTTCGGAACGGTCAGTTCCATCTCGACCGTGATCTTTTCGCCGGGCCTCACGGCCAGCGTCTCGCCCATGGTCTTCCAGTCGTCGCCGCGCGCCTTGGCGCGGAACACCATATCCGGGCCGATCAGGTCCGCGTTGACCGAGTACGAGTTGCCCGAACGCATGCCGTCGATGACGTGCTGCGACGAGAACCGTCCGGCATTCGGAACATACAGCTTGGTGTACTCGCCGGGAATGAAATCGGCCGTGGTGAAGGAGTCACGCGCGCCGCCCGCACCGCGGCTGTGCCAGTCGGAACTTACGAAGATGAAGGAATTACGGCCTTCGGCAAGCAGCCCGTCCCACAGGCCGCCGACTTTTGCGGTGTAAATGCCGCTCATGCCGTAGGTGCCGCCGCCGACTGCGGCGGCGGTGTATGAGCCGGAGCCGCCACTGGCTCCGCCTTCGGCGAAGTGACCGGGCGATTCGATACCGAACGCAACCGTCGGGCCCGCGTTGTTGAAGTCGCGGAAGTGCTCGATGTTGTAGCCCTTGTTGGCGGTCGCACTGAACGGCCCCTGGCGTTCGGTGTGAGTCGGGATCACGTAGGCTGCAGCGGATAGTTCGTCTGCAACCACTTGATGCCCGTGAGCGCTTTCTGGTGGCCTGCCGTGCCCGTGTTGTGGACGTTGTCCTTGCCCGGCCAGAGCTGATTGCCGCCGGCGTCGACGACGGGGCCGATCGCATCAGTATCTGCGCGGTCGAAGCGATACTCGAATTCCGCCATCTTGTCGGCGTTGCCGGTCCCCTTCCGGTTCCGCGGGTGCTGCCCCGTGATGACGGCGACGTCGACGTGTTCATGGCCAGGCGCGATCCACTCGAGACCCTCGATCAGCACCTTTTCGTACTTCGCCGAGCGGTCGACGATGGTCGGATACTCGATCTCGCGGATCGACTGCCAGCGCCACATCTGCGCGCCGGTGCCGGTACCGTTCGGGGTGCCCTTCAGGCTGCTGATCGTGATCCCGTCGATGGTCTGGCCGAGCGTCTGGCTCCAGGTCGTCGTGGTTTGTCCCGGAAGATTGGCGCTGGTGTCGCTGAAGCGGCAGTCGCGGTTGCCGGAGCCGCCGTGGTTGCCGAGCGTGAACCAGTCCAAATCGAAGTTGTTGCCACCTGCGGACGCGGTGCCCCGCCCGACCGCGCGGTCGATCGTGTAGCCAGCGGCAACCGAACCATCCGTGCAAGTGTTGTGGTTGTGCATGTCACCGGCAACATAGGGGTTGCCGCGGCGCTCGCCGCGATCGAACTCCTCGGCTGCAGCGCTCTGAGTCAGCGCCAAGGATGCCGATGCGGCGGTCAACAGGATCGTCTTGCCAGATGGAAACATCTATCGCCCCTCGTTCAGTTCACATATCGAGAAAATTCGGCAGAGGTGCGGGGACTTGAAACCCGATTGGCCCAACCGCGTGAGCGGCTCCCTGCACGTCGCGATAGTGACCAAAGTTCCGATACAGCTTCGTGAAAGATTTGTGTTCGGCCCGACGCAGGTGCGCACTGCATGTGCGGCATCTTGTCTCCTGCGTTTGCCCATTGCATTTTTCCTCGTCGCATGAGCGATTGAAGATGACAGATGAAATGCGCGGCCGCATAAAGCGCAAAGACGCGTGCTACGAGAGTTTGTGACAACCGCATGTCAGTGTCAGCGACACCAGTTGAAGTGCAGTCCTTTCCGATATCGCACGCCGAAGGTTTGAACCCGAACGCCGATGTTGCCCAGGGAGGAACGGCGCCCTCGCGCTCTTTTACCTCTGCACTTGTGCGACTCGTGCGCGAACCTTTGCTGCACTTCACCTTGCTCGGAGCGACCATCTTCGGCATCGATGCCTTGCTGCATCCACCTGCCAAGGACGAAAAGATCATCACGGTGACCAAGGTGATGCGCCAGTCCTTCATCGACAATTTCGACGAGGACAAGGAACGCGCCCCTTCCAGCGACCAACTCCAGAAGATGATCGACAGCTGGGTCGCGAGCGAGATCCTCTACCGCGAAGGCAAGACGCTTGGCGTGGACCGCGGCGACGAGACGATCCGCGATCGGATCGCCTACAAGATGCAATTGCTGATCTTCGACCAGATCCGCGTCCCGCGCCCCTCGGATGAGCAGCTGCAAGCGTGGTTTGCAGAGAACCACGTCCGCTTCGACGAGCCGGAGCGCGTGTCGTTCTACATCACCCCGCCGACGGACCAGTCCACGGCACAGCGCCAGCTCGAGGACATCGCACAGCAGCGCGAATCCGAGGAGCTACAGCATCTCACGCGCGCCATCCTCGCCCGGCCGATCCCGAGTCTCGCGGCATCCTTCGGCGAAGATTTCCGTGATCGACTGCTGACGATGCCAGAGGGGGAATGGAGGCTGCTGCAATCCAGGGAAGGCTGGCATGTCGCTCGGCTGGATTCCCGGCGGCCGGGGAATCTTGCCAATCTCGACAAGGTTCGGGATGAGGCCGCCCGGATCTGGCATACGGAGGAGACCCGCAGATTGGCCTGGGAAGCGGTCGAGCGGCTCAAGGCGTCGTACCAAGTGCGGTACGAGCCGTGAGGGCGATCCACTATCTGCGATTGGCGCTGCTGGCCCTGACCCTGGCCCTTGCTGCGCTCATCCGGCCTTCGGCGCTCAGTGCGCATGAAGCGGCGATGGGCGTGCTGGAATTCCGCGAGGTCCGTCCCGGCGCGTTCGTCGGCCGCTGGAGCATCGAGCCATCGATCGGCGCATCGCGAGTCGATCTGCGGATGCCGTCCCACTGCTTTCTCCGCCTGCCCGAGATGAACTGCGGCCAGAAGGGGCTGGTCGGTCCGATCACCATCTCCAATCTCGGCTCCAATATGTCGATCGTCCTGATCAAGCTGATCCCGATCGAGGGCGAGCCGCGCAGCTACACGATCTCGACGGCCAATCCCGTCGTCTCCGTCCTTGGCACCGGCGCCCCGACGCTCGAGGCGTGGATCGAACTGGCCAAGACGTATGTGAACTACGGAATCGATCACATTCTGCTCGGCGCCGATCACCTGCTGTTCGTGCTCGGCCTGATCTGGATTGTCGGCGGCGGCTGGCGTCTGGTGAAGACGATCACGGCCTTCACGATCGGACACAGCGCCTCGCTTGCCGCGGCAGCTTTCGGCCTGATCGGCGTGCCGGAACGCCCGCTCAACGCCTGCATCGCATTGAGCATTGCGTTCATCGGGGTGGAAATCGTCAAGCAGCAGCGCGGCGAGATCGGACTCACCGCCCGCTATCCCTGGATCGTGGCGTTCACCTTCGGCCTGGTCCACGGCATCGGCTTCGCAAGCGCCTTGGCGGGACTTGGGCTCGAACGCCGGCTCCTTCCCGCAGCGCTGCTGTTCTTCAACGTCGGCGTGGAGATTGGACAGCTTGCCTTCGTGCTGCTCGTGCTCGCATTGATCTGGGCGCACCGACGGCTTGATGCCGTCGTGCCGCGCTGGGGCGAGGCCCTTCCGGCCTATCTCATCGGGTCGGTGTCGATGTTCTGGTTCATCGGCCGTCTGGCGCGCGTGTTCGCCGCGATCTAAGCGAGAGTCGCACACAATGTCTTTACGCGTCCCCCGAGCCCTCACGACCGCGATCGTTTCGTTCGCACTGACGCAACCGGCTCTCGCGCACGAGCAGGCCGGCGTGGCGGGCGGCCTCGTCAGCGGCCTGCTCCATCCGATCACGGGCATCGATCATCTGATCGCAATGGTGGCCGTCGGGATCTGGGGCGCGCAACTTGGCGCCCGCAATCTGGATCCTGCCGATCACATTCCCGCTTGTCATGGCGGTCGGCGGGGTTCTGGGCGTGCTGCATGTTCCGCTTCCGATGCCGGAGGTGATGATTGCCGTCTCGGCCGTGATCCTGGGGGTCGCCGTTGCGGCCCGACTACGCCTGCCCTTTCCCGCGGCCGCCGTCGTCGTTGCGATCTTCGCGGTCTTTCACGGTCATGCGCACGGAGCCGAGCTTCCACGCGCGGCGAATGCGCTGGCCTACGGCGTCGGCTTCGTCACCGCCACCGGCCTCCTGCACCTGTGCGGCATCGCGATCGGTACGTTGACGCGCTGGCCCGCCGGCGAGCGCATCATTCAGGGACTGGGCGCCGGCATCGCGGGAATTGGCTGCTACTTCCTCGCCCAGGGCGTCGGAGCCCTCGCATGAAGCTGAAATCCGCACGGGCCTTGATGAGCGCTGCGATGATGCTCGCCGGCGCGAATGCCGCCGAGGCGCATATCGTGGCGGCCCGCCTCGGCGATTTCTATATGGGTGCGGTGCACCCCCTCACCGATCTTCAGGATGTCGTTCTCTGGACTGCGACCGGCGTGCTGGCTGGTACGCTCGGGGTCGCCAAGGGGCGCTGGCTCATCCTGGTGTTTCCGCTTGGACTGCTGGTCGGGTTGTCTCTTGGAAACGTTTTCGGCGCGGCTTCCGCACAGCTTGCGGACGCGACAATGATGCTCGCAATCGGCATGCTGCTCGCGGCAGCGGCGCAAGTCCCCACGCTCGCGCTGTGCGCGATTGCGTTCGCAGTCGCCGTGATACGGGGAGCAGCGAACGGCGCCGACCTCGGGCCCGAAACCGACCGGCTACTGTTTGCGGCAGGATTGGCTTGTGTGGGCTACGGAGCCATCACGCTGACGATGGCGCTGACCGCGGTATTCAAACGAACGAATTCGGACAGCGCAACATCTTGGCGAGCCATCGCCGTTCGTGCACTTGGCGGCTGGATCGCGGCCATCGGCCTGATGATGGCGAGCCTTGTGCTGGCATCATGAGGGGCCGCGAAGAACCTCGTCAGGAGCCCCCGGAAACGGCCATAATGCTTCTATGTACGAATCCCCTGCATGAGCAGTCTCGCGTGCTACCTGGATCGCAGGAATCCCCTCCTGCAGACCCATTTCCCGGCAAATCCACTCACGACAAAATCCCGCTTCTGGATTCCAAATCAATGGCTTGGGGAATTCTTCACGGTCGACTACATCTGACCGAACGGCTCGTCGAGGTGGTCGGGGGCCGCCCTGAGGGCTGTACCTTGAACACCCAGGACCTGCGCGACGATCTAGAACTGTCTGCCGGCCGCCCCCCGCCAGGAGCTGGGAGAGCCGGCTGAAAAAGACGCGGTCCGTTCGGCCGACTGCAGACCTTACTGATTGTAGACGGTATGCGGCTCGCATGACTCAGGATCTCGTCGTCGGGGGCTCCCGTGCATGAGTATTCCCCCTCTGCAATTTGACGTTGGTCAGATTCCTGGTCGTCCTCCCACGTATGCTGCGCTTATCTGGACGGTAAGACGCGCTCTAGCAGTGTGACGCGAAGGCGGCCCTTGCCGCGCTCGTTGCCTATAGAAGCAGGTAGCCCGTAACGCATTGCTCAACCGAGATTGATCGCCATGCCGCTTCGGTCAGACCCTTCGACCGGGATTGTAGTGGACCACTGGGGCATACGGTTCGCCTTGCTTGACGGTGACAAACCAATTCTCTGCGCAATCGATTGGGCGGCACTGGCCCGCCGCGCAACAGCGGACGGCGACGATGAGGGGGACGTGTGCGCGACCTACTTAAGGCACCGCGAAACCATTCGGGCCATAGCCAGCCAGAACTATGATGCCGGGCAGGAACAGCCGATTGTTACGACTTACCAACTCACGCCGCTTCACTAGTATCGCGGCATTCTCACGTTGGCCACCCACCCGAAGGGAGTGTGACATTGCTAACACTGCCCGCTTCGAAGCGTCCAATTGCTCCACCGTGGAGTAATGACGAAATCGAGCAGTTGCGGTCCCTGATCCTGCAAGGCAAGAGTGTGCATACGGTCTCGAGACGTTTGCGGAGAACGCCACAAGCCATAAGAAAATTGCCAGCAGGCTAAAGCTCCCGCTCCGAATTATCTGATCTTCTGATTTGGGCGCGGGCGCCGCTCTGAGAAAGCAAGTGGTTATCCCTCACTTGAGCTCAGTCAAATTGTTCATCGTCCGGTCGACGTAAGCTTGCTTGAAGTGGACCGGAAAACTCAAGCTATTCGCGTTCTTCAACGTGACGTTAGTGGGCCCGCTCCCGGCGTTCGGAGCGGAGCGGCGTGCAGCGGACAGGATCAAGCTCTCCGCAACGCAGGATTCGGTCATGAGCCTAACGATCTTCCGATTAGCGCTTTCGGCTCAGGAGCTGGCTCCCCCGAACAACCCCTATGCTCATCGAACTGTCACTTTCTGCCGTCCTCCCATTCGCAGCCACATCGGCGCTTCCATCGCCTTTGGGCACCCCGCTAGCCCGGCGTCGCGGGCTTAGTTCTTCTTCGAGGAGTGCCTTGATGCAGCACAGCACTTGCCCTCCCGTAGCATACGCGGCAGGTCTTGCTGCGGCAAAAATGGTCGACGCTTCCTTGAAACCGACCGGTCCCGTAGACATTATCTATTGCGTGGGGTTGGCGAAGAAAGCATCTGCTGGGGCGGCCAGCACTTAACGCGCGAGAAAGGCAATCAAGAATTCGCCATGCTGCTGCGTATTTGCGAAGCAAATGCCTACTTTATTTGCAAGTCGAGAACGCATATTTCGGGGATGGTTGCTGCGACAGATGCTCGCGGCTCTGAACCGAGCCTGACTGGAGCGAGACGGATTAACTGAGAAAGACGACCGGGGTTCACAACTTTAGGCCCCGATAGCTACGCGCGATTGCAATTTACGTTACGCGCGATTTGAGGTCCTGAGTCCGACATCCGGGAACAGGACATGAGGAATATTCGTGGAGGTACTTTGGCGACCGGATTTGTAGTTTGGTTTCACAAATTCAAAGGTTATGGATTTATCCGGCCCGACGGTGGAGGCAAAGACGTATTCGTCCATGTGTCAGCCGTTGAGGAAGCCGGGCTTTCCGCGTTGACCGAAGGGCAAAGGTTGAGCTACGAGCTCGTTTCAGTCTCCGGCAAGGTGACTGCCCGTCATTTGCAGGTCAGCACGAAACAGTCCTCGGATTGATAAGTTTGAATTCAGGTTCTCGGCGCAACACCATCGCTGACCTGCATAACTTGAATCGCGCAATTTCCCGGTTCTCCCACAGCCCCCCTCTGTGACCTTCATATCATATCCCGCGATGCAGCCGTTCTAAAGTTCCTGATCATATCGTGGTAACGTCCGACCAGATCTACTAGTTCGCCGCCGTGATCCGACAGAAAGCCGACGATGCCGGAAGACATTGTCTGCATGGTTGCATCAATCTGGCTTAATAGGTCGCACCGAGCTGCACCGTAGTAATCCGCGAAAGGAGGGGCGCTGTCGGACCATTCGCTCGCCATCCTCATGGTGTCAAAGATTGGCGGCTCCGGTTGTGGCGCAACCTCATACCAACGATCCGCACGCGTGTCCCGGTCGATCGCCCCCATTCGAGGGGCGCCTCCGCTAGCCGCGCAACCAATCGCTCGGTCGACATCGACAGAAAGGATCTCCAGCGTTTCGCTGTGAAGGCGATCAATCTCCTTCATGATTTCATCGAACAGGTCGCTCAGCCGCATGAGCTGCGACCAAGCAAGCCTCAAATGCTGGTAGTGTGACAATTCACCGAGAATCCATGGATATTCACCGGCAACAATCCGGCACGTAATCATATCGCCATATATAGTCCGTAGCTGCAGAAGCGCTTTCAGCTCCGCTTTCAAGCGCAGATGAATGGCCGAGATTCCTTCTCTCATTTTGTCCGGCACAAAGTCGAACGAGGGGTCGGGTAGGCTCATCAGGTTTTCGCCGGCCAATTCGACGATCGGCACGATCAGCCGGTCAATTGCGCTTGACGTGTCCACCCTGCTCATCCGTATAAAATCCACCAACGCTTAGCCGCTTCGGCGTCCGACCCGACGCTTCGTCGCCTTGCGAATCCCCGGTCCGCAGCCTCTCAGGGTTGAGCCGGTTTCGGAAGCCCAATTTGTGCTCAGAATCAAGGCAAGAGTGCAATAGTGAACTCGTGGCACTGGCAGCCGAGACGCGCCCGCAGGGTCTGACCGCGGCTTGCTGATGCCCAGGTGAACGTGTGGAGGTTTGCCTTGGCTTTCCCAAGGGCGCGCGCAGGTGGGTTGAGGCGTGGCCAGTCTCTACGAACTGCTAGACGATAGCCAAAGGCCACGCCCAGGCAGGAGTGTGGAACAGCGCTATGGATCGGTGGCCGCAAACGGCGGAAGCGTGAAGACCAAAAAGATCGTCGTGCGCCTTTGCCAGAGGCCGCCGACCCGATCTCATTATTTCAGTTCGACTTCTGCCGACGATGAACCAACGAGCGGCTTCGCAAGATTGTCGTTGACGCTCCGGGCGAGGTCGTAGCGGCCTGTTCTCAATTGTTGCGTTCTTCGGTTTGCGGTCCCACTCGACCGCGCGACATTGCCTTGCCATTTCCGGCCAAGCAGGTCGTCGTATACTTCCAACGTTCGCTGTGCGATGTCGGACCAATCGTAACGCAATGCACTCTCACGACGCACGGCTTCGCGCTCCTCCGCGCTCAGGCGTGCGGCAGTCAACGCCGATAGCTTTCCGCGCATCTCCTCGCAATTTCCGACCTGGAAAACGTGTGCGGGATCTTCCACGACTTCGAGGTTTGGAGCGATATTGCTCACCAGCACCGGCAATCCATAGCTTAGCGCTTCAAGCAGCACTATGGGCAGGCCCTCATGTGATGACGGCAACACGAAAAGCGCAGCGTGAGCGTAGAGTTGTCGCAACGCGTCGCCGGTCTGAAAGCCCGCCATGATCACGTTTGGGCAGTCTGCCGCCTCTCTGACCAGTTGATCTGCATATTCGTTCTGGTGATCGATCTTGCCAACAATCGCCAACTTCCATCCTGGTAGTGCTGCAGCCGCAAAGGCACGCAGAAGATCGAGTTGTCGTTTCTCGGGAACCAGACGACCGACCGTCAATACGTATCGCCCTGGCTCTAATCCCAATTCGGCGACCCTCTCGCTCAGTTGCGGCATGTCCGAAAATGCGACCCCATTCGGTATAACTTCACAGGGTTGTCCATACTTGGACGCAATGAGGTCACCAATGCTGCGACTGACAGCGATGCGCTTGTTGGCGTAGCGCATCCCCATGGCTTCACCGGTTCGCAGCACCGCGCGTGCCGCCCAGCCCCACTTCTCGCGATTGTAGTCCTCGCCGTGATGGGTGACAACGACCCGCAGACCGATGGCCCGCAGCAATGGAGTTACGATTGCGGGCCCTATGCCGTGAATATGAACCAAACCAGGTCTCCGGACCGCCGCTACGGCCGCACAAATCACGGAATGAAGCAGCGTCTCGAAGTACTTATTCGGTATCGTCCACAGCTGCAGTATTCGAACCCCTTTCCATATTTTCGCGGCGTTCGGCTCGACATAGGGAGACCGCATGCACACGGTAACTCTTCTGCCGAGCTCGACCACCCGCGGTGCGAGATTCTCTGCGTGCGTCTCGATACCACCCTGAACCTGCGGGAAGCCGCGGAAGCCGAACATATAGATCTCGCGCCTGCTCATCAGACCTTCCTCCACAACTTCAATTGTTCATGAATGTTCGCAACGGGTAATGCTCGTCGGGCGTAATGCGTCCCTTGACCAGCCGGCCCTTGACGTTCTTGTTCAGAAACGAGATCCGCTCGACGTGCGGGGACGGCCTCACGTCGGAATAATTGATGTAGCTGTCAAAACAGATGCTCTTGCCGATCGATACCTTGAGCTTGTTCTTCAAGACCCAGAGCAACGGCACGGTTTTCGGCAGCTGAGGGACCAGGTTGGACCGCATGGCCGTTCGCGCCGTGGTCACCATCCAGCAATTCTGGCCGCAGCCTGCAACCTTCTTCCGCGTCTGCTGCGCGACCTCGCTGTTCATGATCTCGTCCCATGATTGCCGGGCAAGATTGCCCATGGGAAGATCGGAGCGGACGTTGCATGCCCATACGTCCGACCAGGGGTCGATAAACGCGAAGTCCTTCCCTGCGCTGCAAGGTATCAGCCGATCATGGCCAAGGATCTTCTCGATCAAACCAAGGTTCAGGTAAGCCCGAAACCAGTTCTTTGGCTTCGGACTGCGCAACATCGACGAGATCAGTCCTTCGACCTTTCGCGCGACCGCCTTCCGATCGTAGAAATAGTTGTCGTTCTTGTAGAATTGCCAAGCGTTATGGAGCGTTGAAGTCGCCAGTTCGAATCCTTCCTTCCGGGCAAACTCGTAGACGTTGACGAGCTGATCGACGTTTTCATCTTGAATGACCATCGCAAAACCGAGATCGGTGCCACCCGCTTCACGAAGCATGCGCAGCCCCGCAATCTTGGTGCTGTATCCGTCCTTCTCGCCACGAATTCTGTCGTTGGTTTCCGGATCGCCCTCCAAGGAAAAACGCACCTTGATATTCGGGTACTTCTTGATAATCGGAATCAGACGCTCGGGGTGAAGGCCGTTCGACGATATCTCCGTCACCCTTGCCTTGGGGTAGACGATGTCGATTACTTCCGCGAGATCTTTGCGAAGCGTCGGTTCTCCGCCTGAAACATTCAGATTGTCAAACCCGGAAGGAAGTTTCGACAACGTTGCGAGGGACACCTCTTCCTTCGGTTCGGTCGGGTTTTGCCAGATGTAGCACATTTGGCACTTCGAGTTGCAGCGGAACGTCGAAATGACAGTGAGGTCCATTTTATGATCCAATTCTCTTATGCAAACCGGCCAGTTCGATTAGGCCCTCGTACAGCGAGAACAACGCGGCTCCATGCGACTCAAGTGAATAATCGGTCTCTACGACCCTCCGCGCACAGCGCCCGAATTTATCACGACAATCGCGATCAGCGAGAAGCCTTCTGATATTTTCAGACAGCTGCGAAACGTCGCCGGGGTCAGACAACAGACCCGTCACTCCATCCCTGACGAGCTCGGGGATGCCACCGATCCGTGACGCCACTATCGGCTTTCCGTTTGCCATCGCTTCAAGGATCGATAGCGGACTATTTTCGTGCCACCCGGAAGGGACCGCAATCAAGGCCGCTTCCTTGATCGTCCTTTCCAGGCTGGGTCCTGTCAAATGCCCTTTGAACTCCGCCGCCGGATACTTGCGCTGAAATTCCTCCAGCAACGGTCCCGTGCCAGCGACGACCAGTCGCCAGGCCGCCTGGTCCGCCGCATGAGCGCGAAGGAGAGTCTCGACGCCTTTCTCAGGTGCCAGGCGTCCAAAATACAATACGTAACCTTCATCGCTCGCAGACATCTCGACACGCGACGTGTCTATCCCATTCGGGATGTGCACCACCTTGTCCGTACCAAACCGGCGGACGATGGCCTCGTACATGAATTTGCTCGGCGCAATGAATTTGTCGACGCGGCGGTAGCTTCCCGCCAATGCATGATACCGCGCTTCCGCCCAGAGCAAAGCGCTGCGACCGAACGACCCGTCGGCACAACGTTGCGCGAGAAGCGCCTCAAAACCACCATCCGCGCATCTCGTGCATACCTTTCCATTGCTCAGCTGCGTATAGACCGGACATACTGGTTTGTAGTCGTGGAGCGTTAGAACGACGGGAATTCCCCGTTTCGCCGCAGCGGTGATGATAGAGGGAGTGAGTTGGTGGTAGATGTTGTGGCAATGCAGGATGTTCGGTCTCTCATCCTCGATCAAGCGCGCAATGCTCGAGACTGCTTCAGGCGAGTGAATAAGGGAAAGTGCGGATCTCATTTTGCCGCTTCGCGAGGGGGTTCGGTACGATTTTTGCGATACGAAGTACGGCTGAAATCGCGATGGAATGTTTCGGTCGTCATTCATTGAGAATTCAACTACGCCAACGTTCCGGCTCCGCATCAACTCCATCTCGTCAAACATGACGACTTCGGAGCCACCGTTGCGAAAGAAGAACTTGTTCGCGAACAACACTTTCAGAGTGTGGCGAGCCGACTCGTCGAACTTGTCGCGGCCGGCGTGTTGGGCATCTAGCTCCGAACGCGCTCTCGCACGTTTGGCCGAACCCTCGACTACCGGCCCCTCGCCGAAATCGAACGAAGTTTCCATCATTGCCGCGTTCCTGACCGATGAGTCGGAACAAGGCCCGCGCGACCGCCAATTCCAGTTTGCTGCCATTCGATCAGGCGGCACGCGGCTGCTCTCGTTACAATTTCAACCATCTATTGGACAGTAGGCGACCTGTTTCCGCCGATATTGACGGCCGTCAACTTGCTTTCGCGGCCTGGCCTAATATGCCGCGGTGGCCCATTCTTGTGTCGGATTGCTGCCTCAATCGGTGGATACCGGGTTGTGTCTTGAGCGACAACAACACCGGAGCGACATACCTTTCATGGTCGATCTGCACTGCTACAGAGATTGCCGGGCCGCAACTGCGTGAGGCAGCGCGGAGCGCAAATGCACAAGGAACTCGGGCCAATTGGCACGATCCCCGATCAGGGATTGATTGCATTGGTTATGATGCTCCGATTTCACGGAGTCGCGGTAGATCCAGAACGACTCCGGCATCGGTTTGGAGCGGTTATCAAGGTTGCCGAGATACTCGGCTGCGCCAAGGAGCTGGGGCTGAGGGCGCGCGTCGTCAAAACAAATTGGTCTCGACTTTCCGGCCTGCCCATGCCGGCACTCGCCATCCTGCGAGACGGCAAATTCTTGATCTTCGGAAAGGCCGGTGAGGACAAGGTTATCGCTCTCGAACCTGGTCGCTCTCAGCCGGTCTTGATGTCGCAGATCGAGCTTGAAGCCGCTTGGGACGGATCGGTGATCCTGATGAGGCGCCGCGCGTCTCTTTCCGGTCTTGCACGCCGCTTCGACATCACCTGGTTTCTGGGCGCGATTCACAAGTACCGCCGACTGCTGATCGAAGTACTGGCTGCCTCATTCTTTCTTCAGATCCTTGCGCTGGCGTCACCCCTTTTCTTTCAGGTCGTCATCGACAAGGTCCTGGTTCACCGAAGTATGAGCACGCTGGACGTGCTAGCCCTTGGCCTTGTCGCGATCGCAGTATTTGAATCGGTGCTTGGCATCCTTCGCACCTATCTGTTTTCCCACACCACCAATCGGATCGATGTGGAGCTCGGAGCACAGCTATTTCGGCACCTATTGGCGCTGCCGATCGGCTATTTCCAGGCTCGTCGGGTCGGCGACTCCGTTGCGAGAGTGCGGGAACTGGAGAATATTCGAAATTTCCTCACGAGCTCAGCCTTGACGCTGATTATCGATCTGTTTTTCGCTATTATGTTCATTGCAGTGCTGTTCATATACTCGCCGGCACTGACCTGGGTCGTTCTCTTCTCGCTTCCAGTCTACGTTGGAATTTCCGCCGGCGTCACGCCGCTGTTTCAGCGACGACTTGATGAAAAGTTTCAACGTGGCGCAGAAAACCAGGCCTTCCTGGTCGAGAGTGTCACTGGAATAGAGACGCTAAAGGCAATGGCGGTCGAGCCGCAGATCCAGCGCCGTTGGGAGCAGCAATTGGCCGAATACGTCGCCGCGAGTTTCGGGGTGACAAGCCTGGCGAACGTGGCAAGTCAATCGGTTCAACTCGTCAGCAAACTGGTCAGCGCGGCCATCCTCTACTTGGGCGCGCGACTTGTCATGAGTGGCGATTTGACCGTCGGAGAGCTTGTTGCTTTCAATTTGATCGCTGGGCGCGTAAGCGCACCGGTGCTTCGATTGGCTCAAACTTGGCAGGACTTCCACCAAGCCAGACTTTCGATCGCACGCCTTGGCGATATTCTGAACACAGAGCCCGAGCCGGCATACAGTGCCAGCAAGATGGCGCTGGCTGCGATCAAAGGCCATATTACCTTCGAGCATGCGACCTTTCGCTACCGCATCGATGGACCTGAAATCCTTCGAGATGTGCACCTCCATGTTCCGGCGAACCAAATCATCGGAATTGTGGGCGCCTCGGGATCCGGCAAGAGCACCCTGGCCAAGCTCGTGCAGCGGCTCTATATACCCGAGCGTGGCCGGGTCCTGATCGACGGAATCGATGTGGCGCAGGTGGATCCTGCTTGGTTGCGCCGACAGATCGGTGTCGTTCTTCAAGATAGCGTCCTCTTCAACTGTTCGATGAGGGACAATATCGCGTTCGGCGATCCGGCGACGTCGACAGAACGCGTGATCGAGGCGGCGATGATGGCCGGCGCAAATGACTTCATTCTGCGACTGCCGCAAGGTTATGACACTATCGTGGGGGAACGTGGGAGCAGTTTATCCGGTGGACAACGTCAACGCATAGCGATCGCACGCGCACTAGTAACCGATCCCCGGATCTTGATTTTTGACGAAGCTACCAGCGCACTCGACTACGAGAGCGAGCATATCGTCCAACAGAATATGGCGGCGATTGCAAAGGGCCGCACTGTGCTGATCATTGCCCATCGGCTATCAGCTTTGCGAATGGCCGACCGCATCATCACGATTGAAGATGGCCGAGTAATCGAGGACGGGTCCCATCAAGATTTGGTCAAAAGCGGTGGACGATACTCGAAGCTCTATCGATTGCAGGCAGGCTTCCATGAGATTCGCTAGTGCATCTCTCTCTTGTGATTCTGCCGCGACGCGACGAAACTTCGCCTATTCACCCCCAATCCTGTCTTGGGGCCGATGAGCCTAATGGAGCCGATCGCTACACAGGTCGTCGATGACCCGGGACTCTTCGTCCTGGATGTCCTGCTTCGTTTCCGCGGTATTGAAAGTAATCCCGACCGCATTCGCCGGTGGTCGGGCAATGCTGCGATCAATGTTTCAGAAATGCTCGCATATGCGAGCGAGATGGACCTCTTTGCGCGCTGTTTGAGAACCGACTGGGACGGACTCTCAGCGCATCCCCTGCCGGGCATTATTCCGCTTCGAGGCGGAAGCTTCCTGTTGCTCGGAAAAGTGCATGGCCACGAGGCGGTTATCCTGGCACCCGGTGCCGAGCGACCGGCCATCATCTCCAGATCTGAACTCGAGGCCACCTGGGATGGGCGGCTGGTTTTCATCATCCGACGCCGCGCCAGCGCCACTCGGGTCCTGCGCCTGGCTCGGGATGGCCTATGCGTAGCTCAAGCTTCGAAGGCTCGTTCGCTAGTCGTCTTTTCGCGCCTGGTCGATAAGTTCGCCAGCCTCGCTGGCCACATGCGGTCAACGGATAAGCCGCGGTCCCCCAAACCTCAGGGGCCAGCACAGAGTAGCAACTCGGGGAACGCCGTCATTGTCTTCGCGGATCACGCCCGCAAGCTCGGACGTGCGGTCGCGAGGCTAAGGCCCACCGATGGAGCCCGTCCGAGCGACGAACTCGCCTTCTTGCCTGCCGCACTCGAGATCGTTGAGACACCTCCCTCCCCCGTGGGGCGCGCTATCGTCGTCAGCATGATGGCGGGGCTCGCCATCGCACTGGCATGGGCCTGTCTTGGAACGGTCGATATTGTTGCTGTTGCTCCCGGCAAGGTCATTCCAAGCGGCCGCACCAAAACCATTCAACCCTTCGAAACCAGCGTTGTCCGCACAATATACGTCCGCGACGGGCAGGCCGTCACAGCCGGTGAGCACCTGATTGATTTGGACGCGACAATTTCAGCAGCCGAACTCAATCACCTGAAGAGCGACCTAATGAGCGCCCAGCTTGACGCTGCGCGTTTCAAGGCGTTGCTGTCAAACAACGCAAATCCTGCCTCAGCCTTCGAACCGCCACCCGGTGCGCTTCCTTCGCTCGTCGAGATGCATCGTCGCTTTCTTGGCAGTCAGACCTCCGAGCAGAGGGCAAAACTGGCCGCAATTGACCGGCAGATCGTACAGAAGGAAGCCGAACGAACTACCTCCAAGGCGTCGATCGAGAAGCTGAAGTCAACGATCGTTCCGCTTCAGCAGCGCGTTGAGATACGCGAGCAGCTGTACCAGAAGGAACTGGGATCGAAGCTGCAATATTTGACAGAATACCAAGAACTGCTCGGCCAGCGCCAGGAGATACTGGTTCAACAAAGCCGCTTCGGTGAGGCCGACGCCGCGATTGGCGTTCTCGTGGAGACCCGAAACAAGACAATCGCCGAGTACGAACGCACTTTGTTCGAGGAGCTCGCCAAGGCGGAACAGAAGTCCGCCGGACTAACCCAGGACGTGATCAAGGCCGAGCGGCACACGGGTCTGCAAAACCTGATCGCTCCGATCGACGGTGTCGTGCAGCAGCTCGACGTTCACACAGTTGGCGGTGTCGTCACGCCGGCTCAACAACTCATGGCGATCGTACCAACCGACAGCAATCTCGAGGTCGAAGCCATGATCTCAAATCAGGACATCGGATTTGTCGAAGCAGGCCAGGAAGCCGCTATCAAGATTGACACCTTCAATTTCACCCGGTACGGGCTGTTGCATGGCAAGATTACGAGCATCTCCCAGGATGCCATCGCTCGTAACAAGCCGCCAGAGAACGGCACCGCCAAATCTTTGGGTGCAGAGACGACCAGTAGCGAACCGAAGGGGCAGGAGCTTCTGTACGCCGCACGGGTATCGCTCGACCGCAACTACATGGACATCGACAACAGGCGTGTCAGCCTTTCGGCCGGGATGGCTGCCACTGTCGAAATCAAATCCGGCTCTCGTAGCGTTATCAGCTACCTCCTGTCACCGATCATGAGGTACAAGCAGGAAAGTCTGCGTGAAAGATGAGATAGTTGCTCCGCGCAGATCCGAGCACCGCAACCGACCGGCTCCGGTCGCGAGTACCGCGCTAGCTAGTGACGAGATTTCGCCGGCAACGCGAGCCGGATTTCGATCCGAGATAACCAGCTCGCGATCACTTGGCCGATACCGACCCCGCAAACTCCCCCCGTCGCCTTCACAAAGGCATCGACGATTCGGCCATGCCTGTCCGCTGTCAGCAACTGCAGGCTCTCGAGTACGACGGCGCTGGCGACCATCGTCGCTGCGATGACGATCGGGCGGCGCGGGCTGCCCACGGCAAACGCCAGGCCCATGGCGGCAAAAGCCGCGAAGTGCTCAAGGTGCAAATTTGCTACCATCGGCCGGTCCTGGATCGGGGCAAGCGTTGCAAAAGCAATGAAGGCCAGCGCTAGCCAGCCGGCAATCAAGCACGACCGCCGAATCATGACTTGTCTGGCTTCTGCCCAAGTCGAACACCAAGTTCCGTCTACCACCGGAGCTCCTCTCAACAATCGAAGATCCGAACCGTCCAGCCCTCGGCCCTTTAACGTCCAGACGACTCTATCGTGCTAACCTTCAGGTCCAACTCAGCTGCATTTATGAGACCTGCCCGGCTCAGTGCCGCCGCAGCTTGTTTGATCGTTTCCCAGGGAAGTTTGGCCCGTTCGGCAATATCAAGAAGCGAGCTTTCTCCATCTGACATGTTCAGGACCCATAACAGCCCCATCTGGAAGTCCCCGGCTGTAAGGCCGCCAAGTCCATTGTAAAGGCCATAATTGCCCAGCCTTGGCTCACAGAACGGCTTTTGCGTCCGGTAGTATGCGTTGTTCTCGATGACATCGATGACGGCAATTGTTTTCGCCAACGTGTCGCGCAAGGCAGCAGGACAAACAAAATCCAGATTGTCAGCTGAGCTGTGATACTCCGCGAACTTTCCGTACGGTGTTCGCATGATGGCCCCAATCGGAAGATTGAAGCCGGGCGAGCAATACTGCCGTTCGTCGTAGCCGTAGGGTGAGAACTCCTGGATCTCGTAGGGTTCGCCACTCTTCTCGAGAACATAGGACCAGGCCCTGTCGATCTCCGTATTACCACGACGGCTCCTTTTGTAGGTCATCGGGCCGGCATCACCTGCGCAGGTTATTACACATCCGTGCTTTACTCGTTTGACATGTGCCTCATTGAGCGCCAACCAGGTGATCGAGCCGATCGTCCCTGGTACAAAGACGAACCGGTAAGTGTATCGAAGATCCATCTTTCGAAGATGCTGGGCAAGCGCGGTGGCAATCGCTATTCCAGACAAGTTGTCGTTGCACAGCGACGGATGACAAATATGGCAAGAGATCAACACTTCATCTGAAGTATGACCAAGTAGCCTTAGATCTCCATATGTTAGATGACCTGGTTCGAGGCTGCAGTCGACGCAGACCTCGTAATCGTCCTCAGGCATGGTGAGAAGTTGATTGTGCGGTAAACAGAAGCCCCAGGTTGCTTCATAATAGCTGGTGCGATAGGGCGTCCAATCAGGTCTCTCTGGATCCGAATAAAGATGCGGCTTGAGTTCGTCGAGCGTCATACGCGCCCGCATCGGTACGCTGTAACCCAGAAGGTGCAGATTCGATTTCTTAAAATCGACCACACGGTCTCCGGCGCTATTCTTTATGTATGCATCTCGAACATTCCACTCTGGAGGAACTGTCCAATCAAACACCTGGAGACCGGACGGGACCTCACAGGTTGTGAGCGGGATGTAATTTCTGATCAAGTCGATAGTTTTTCTAACCCCATCCCCGGTGATGCTGCGGCAAATCGGGTACATCTCCGCGATGAACTCGTGGATCGCCTTCCCGCTCTCGTCACTCGACAGATCGACCGCAGACTCGCTCTCCACGAGGCTCGCAAGATCGACGTGTCGCGCGATGTCATCCATGGCACACCTATCCAAACAAAGCCTATCAGGATCAATCTACGAGCCTTGGCTCCGGGATAGGCACCACAAATTGAGCTCCCCAGCTCCGGGCGAACGACAGTTGATTGACGATCTCTCGTTTCAAATTCCAAGGCAGAATGAGTATGTAATCCGGCTTCGTCACATTAATCCGCTCGGGGTCGAAGATCGGGATATGAGTCCCAGGCAGTAGGCAGCCCTGCTTATGTGGGTTTCGATCAACCGTATATTCGATAAGATCGGGAGTGACGCCGCAGTAATTCAGCAAGGTATTGCCCTTGGCGGGGGCACCGTAGCCCACGACGCGCTTACCTTGGCGTTTCGCCTCCTCAAGGAACGCGAGCAGCTTGAGTTTTGTTTGCGTCGCGCGTTCCTCAAACGCATCGTAGTGATCGATATCGGCATACCCAGCGCTGATTTCACGTGCCCTGAGATCGTATACGCGATGTGAGATCGGATGCCATTCCGTGTTGCTGTGCTGCGCAAAAATCCGAAGCGACCCACCATGTGTCGGCAGCTCCTCGACATCAAACAAGGTCAATCCGTGCGCCGCAAAGATCTTCTCGACCGCGATGAACGAGAAATACGAAAAGTGTTCGTGATAAATTGTGTCGATCTGACATTCGTCGACCAATCGCATCAAATGTGGAAACTCCATCGTGATCACACCTTGATCATCAAGGAGGATGCTCATCCCTTTGACAAAGTCGTTCAGATTGGGGACGTGGGCAAGAACGTTATTCCCGATCAGAAGATTGGCGCGCAGCCCCTCACGTCTCAACGTTCGGGCGGCGCGTTCACCAAAAAACTCTACACGGGTCGGGATGCCCTTTGCGCGCGCGACAGCGGCGACATTTTGAGCTGGCTCGATCCCTAGAACCGGCACATCCTCCGCGACGAAGTATTGCAACAAATACCCGTCGTTGCTTGCAATCTCCACGACCCTGCTGTGAGCACCGATTCCGAATCTTTCTATCATTCGAGCGACGTACGACTTCGCATGTTGCAGCCATGACTCACTATAGGATGAAAAGTAGGCATAGTCCCCGAAGATATTTTCCGGCGCTTCCCATTCCTCGAGTTGGACAAGGAAGCACTCACTGCAGACGTATGCGCGCAGCGGAAAGAACTGCTCATCCTGCCTCGCTTTCTCATCCCGCAGATACGAATTGGCCAGCGGCGACAGTCCAAGATCGATGAAAACCCGTTCGAGCGGCGTGTTGCAGAAACGACAGCAACTCGGCTCTGATGCCCGCGCAGATCGAGCCATGGAGTCGACGGGGGAAGTGACCTCTTTCAACATTTGGTAGCTCCTGCGGGGAAAGCAACGAAGGCTAAGGGCACGCTAGCTTTTGTCGCCGTGGAGCTATTGACAGTTGTCAAGTCACGTTCCGCTTTTTAGCGCGGCGGTCGCGAAATGACGGCGTCTCGCCCTTGCAAGATCGCTGCGCCGCTTGACCTAGGTGTCTTGCCGCAGAGCAGGACTCATTCGCGCCTTCAATTCAGCGCCGATCTCGCTGTAGGGCTTCCATGCCCTGTCCCGTTCCGAGATCACGCGCACCTCGACCGGCCAAATTATTGCAAGGGCGGGATCGTCGTGCGACAGCCCGCCTTCAGCGCCTGGACTGTAGTAGTTGCTAATCAGATATATCAACTCGGTGTCGTCGGCGAGCGTGACGAAGCCGTGGGCGAAGCGTTCCGGTATGTAAAGCCCGCGGCCGTTGTCTGCAGACAGATTGACAGTGACGTAGCCCAAATACGTCGGCGACTCCGGCCTTAGATCGACGATCACGTCGATCACCGCGCCTCTTGTGCATCGCACGTACTTAGTTTCTGCTGCCGGTGGATACTGAAAGTGCAAGCCGCGTAGGGTGCCGCCTTTCGCATTATAGCTGATGCTCCCCTGCGCGACGACCGGCTTGAGCCCATGTGCGAGGAACGTATCGGCGCAGAATACCCGCGCAAACGACCCTCGGTTGTCCCGATGTCTGTCGATGTCGACGGTATAAGCACCAGCGAGAATTGTTTCAGAGAAGATCATGCGGCATGATGGATGGTTATGGTCCTGGTTTCTAAAAGAACACGGTTCGACAGAGTCGAGCGACAAGCCAGAGCAGAGTAATGTCCCATACGACGACGCAAATCAGCGCAAACGCGACACCGAACACCGGCCAGCCGATGACCCGTGTCGTCGCCTTCGCGACACTTATTTCGACTCTCGCGTCTCTGAACTGATCAGACATGCTTCGCATTCGACCTGAGGCCCGGCGTTCTTCAGCCTAGCTGCTTCTGCATTTGGTCAATCTGACAAAGCTCAATAACGACGACGTGTAGACGGTGACCTCCAGAGCGATTTGCCGGGCCCCTGCAATACGGGAGCCCTCCTTGCCTCGCGCCCCGGCAGAGCGATTCGAAGCGACTTTCTGAGGTGCTCGCCACGACGGGCACATACTTGAGGACCATCAAGTATGTGCCATTTGGCCTTATAAAATGAGGTCGGCTCGCAACAGATTGGCGGGAGACGGCTGATCCGTCGAAAGCAGAGGAGAGAGGGTTCGGTTATGAGGATGGGGTCTTCTTATTGCTCAGGGAAGAGGGCGACGCGGGCGGGTCTCGAAAAATTCAGTGCGTCAGACGAATTACGGCTACGGGCACGCGCCGCGATCCCTGGAGGAGCACACACCTATGCGAAGGGAGACGATCAATATCCGCTCTTGGCGCCCGGTTTCATCTCAAGGGGGTTCGGCAGCCACGTCTGGGATGTCGACGGCAATGAGTTCATCGAATACGGGATGGGACTGCGCGCTGTGTCGCTCGGCCATGGCTTTGCCCCGGTGGTCAAAGCAGCCACCGAACAACTAGCGCGAGGAACAAATTTCATGCGACCTTCGCCGCTGGAGGCCGAGTGCGCGGAACGGCTAATCGAACTGGTGCCCGGAGCCGAGATGGCAAAAATTCACCAAAGATGGGTCGACGGCTACGACTGCCGCGATCCGGCTTGCTCGCGCATACACCGGCCGCGACATGGTCGCGTTATGCTCCAACCATCCGTTCTTCTCCTACGACGATTGGGCAATCTGCAGAACACCGATGGACGCTGGCATTCCCGTGGATGCGATGCAGCTGACGCTCGGATTCCGGTACAACGACCTGTCCTCGGCAGAATCGCTCTTTGCGCGATACCCAGGCCGAATTGCGGCGTTTATTCTCGAGGCCGAAAGGGAGGAGCCACCTGCGGCCGATTTTCTGGCCAAGTTGCGAGAACTTTGTCATCGGCACGGCGCCCTCTTGAATCATCGACGAGATGATCACTGGCTTTCGCTGGCCGAAATGCTCTGCCCAGCAGCACTACGGAATCGAAGCAGACCTATCGACATTTGGCAAGGCGCTTGGTAACGGCATCGCGATTTCCGCGCTGGTCGGCAAGCGCAGCATCATGAAACTCGGCGGCCTAGACCATAATCTTGATCGTGTCTTCCTACTTTCGAGCACGCACGGCGCCGAGACCCATGCCTTAGCCGCGGCATTGGCTGTCATGGACACCTATCGAGACCAACCGGTCGTCGAGACGCTGCATCGCCAGGGAGATCGCCTGAAAGCCGGTATCGAAGCTTCTGCACGCCATCGCGGGCTCACCGAACATTTCAAGCTCGCCGGCCGGGCGTCAAATTTGGTCTATGCATGTTGTGATGTTACCGGAGCGTCATCGCAGATCTTTCGCACGCTGTTTCTGCAGGAAACTATCCGCCGCGGCTTGCTGCTCCCCTCGCTCGTCGTGAGCTATTCCCATTCCGACGATGATATCGATCGGACGATTGACGCCATCGATGACGTATTCGACGTATACAGGAACGCGCTGGAGAGCGGACCTGAATCTTATCTAACCGGTCGACCGGTTCAACCGGTATTCCGTCGACAGGCCAGTCCTACCGTCCGGTCGGAATCTCGGAAACAGAAGCTCGTGCGTTGAACAACGCACGAGCGAATGACCGCTAAACTGCAAAGCACCCGGTAGCCCCGGCTTCGGGATATTTTCGATTTCTGTGCGCAGTGCGTTGCAGCCAGGGGACGCGCCCGACGACTGGGCGCGCCCCAAGTGCCGGCATACCAAGCGTTGGCCCGCAGCGAAATCAACGAAAACACTCAATTAAAGATTCAATTCAATCGACGACGCGTCCGTTTGAAATCCTCGCTAAACCTTCAAGGTCAGTGAACCTGATGGTCTTGCGATTAGGAAGATCGATGAGGTTTTTCGCTTTGAATTCCGCGAGCGTGCGGCAAACCGTCTCAAGTGACGTTCCTACGTGATCGGCAATGTCAGCCCGGGGTAACTGTAGCCGGAGCGCGTCCGGACGCTTGGGATCGGCACGAAGGTGCGGTCGGATGCGCAACAACAGCCACGCAATGCGCGCCACACAATTTTTCTGGCTCATAGTCATCACCAATGTCAGGGTGTCTGCCAAAACTTGGTGTGCACCACAGGGCTGATCGCTGCGACACACTCCTGAGATTTTTGATCGTACAACACGACAATCGGTTACAGCCTCTGCGGTAAACTGCTGGTGCGTTGAATGGGTTGGCATAACCACATCACCGGGCCAGTAGAAGGCCAGGATTTGGCGGTATCCGTTTTCCTGGAGTCGGACCGCCCGGACGACGCCTTCAACAATTTCGATCTTTTGGGCCTCTTCTTCTCCTTCCCAAAAAAGAGCCCTGCCACGAGCTATGAAGGATGCGGAAGGCCGTCGGAAGTCAGAAATATCTTTGAGGGGGCGCTTATAGATTGAGGTTAACGATTGACCGTTTTCGAGCGAAGCCGATTCTGTAAGCATTTGTATCACCTCAGCACGTAACCCGACGCGTTGAAGTGTAAGCGTTCTTGATACGAAGGATATTCGGGCTAACGCGTTAGGATTTTGCCGGTTCTGGCTAAGCCGATCGGTCTAGTCCGTCTGGCAAGAAAACTATTCGCTGCCTACGTCGCGTTCAATCCATCGGAAAATTCGTACAAGCTGAGGGCAGCACGCTCAAATCTACCGCAAACGCATCCCACCTTGCTCGTCGCTCAGGTCTCGTCGATAAGGACAAATGGCAAGGATCGATTTTCGACTGGTGCGGCTTCCACCAGACCTCAGGACGATCCTGCTCGGTCGCGAACACGTTTTTTTGAAGCTGACGGCCCTGGCGCTTGAAATATCTCCAGAGCGTGTCGCAGGATACCATGACGCCACGTTCGCTAAGCTCTGCCAACAGCGCGTATAAGGTCAGAACAGGCTTGTCAGCGAGCCGCGCCAGTAGCCGCGTCTCCCTCCGGCGAGGGCCGCCTTGTTGGATTAGTCCAATTGGTGCGTAACAGTCCGTATGGACAGCCATAAGCGCAGTACTCAGCTTGAACG